>NZ_CP157007.1 GCF_039904985.1 Methylomonas sp. AM2-LC | reverse complement strand
TGTTTAACTCCATTTTTTCATAAACATAAGACGCAAGCGCCCGAATTTCAGTCGTAGCTTTACGCGCAGCGGTCTTCTTTATTTTCCAGACAGGAACACAAGAGGCGAGGGCGTCACCAATACTACTTCTTAGGCCGACACTGGTTGGAACCATATATTGCGCGTATACACGATTTAGCTCATCTAAATGGCGAACATGACGCGGATTTCTTGCATCTACTTTTGATGCAACCATACCGATAAAACTCAATTTATGATTTGTTTTGCGAATGCTCGTTATTGCTGTAACCATTTTCTTTATACCCTGGATACTGTAGGCCTCAAGTTCAATTGGAGACAGTACATAGTCGGCAGCTAATAAAGCGGATGCCAATGCAACGCCGAGTGATGGGGCGGTATCGATTAGGCAAATATCATAGCCTTTATCTTCCAATACTTTTATTACGGCATTAAAACGGCGACCGGCTTCTGACAAATTAACTTTTTCCAGATTGGCTAAGTCTGGATCGGACTCAATTAGAGCTAAACGTGGCTCATCGCCATTAATAGCTAGAGTATTACCGACATCAATGCCACTAAAAATTCCACTCGATATAAAGCCTGTTTTATATGCTTTTAGAGTAAATGAGGCATTTGCCTGGGTGTCGAGATCAATAACAGCAACATTTAGCCCACGTTCAAAAAAGTCGAACGCCAAATGAACAAGAGTTGCAGTTTTACCTACGCCGCCTTTTTGGTTAGCGATAACAAGTGTTTTCATTTTTTTGATGTTAGTTTGTTCGCGAATTCGATTGCCCACTGCCTGACGATGTAAGCTTTCTGCGGTGGAAGCACTACTGATACTTCTTCTCCCTCCTGCTCGATTAGTTCGTAAGCCCGCCAAACTTTCTTTACTGCCTGTGATATGGCTCCCTTCGATAACTTGGTCGTTTGGACCAATTCCCACTGTGGTTTGCCTTCTACCAGAACTGCTTTCGTAATTTCTAACGTTTTGTCCGACAACTTCATGTCCATTACGACCTGATCGAACTGAGCTAACGTTAGCCGTTTCTCCATAATGTTCACCCATATTAATGCTCCTCGCCTGGTTAAAAAAATGACGGTGACAGCCGCCCCCTATTTCCTGTGAAAGTTTAGTTAAACTATTGAATACTGTCAAACCTTTTAGCCGCCAAAAACATTCCTCATTTACCTTGGTATGGATTAGATGAAGCAATAAACAACATTAATGCTGTTAAGATACTGAAATGTAATAAAAATACCCAACCCGCGTGAATATCGGGTGTATTCCAGTAGTACATTGTCCTGAGTAATTGGATAAAGCAATCAATTGAAAGAATCCATTTTATGGGTGTCCAGAAGATTGCCAAGATTATTTTTATGATTGATACGAGCAAAATGCATAGGCTCTTAGTCCAATGTTTACCTTGCTGTCTGATTTGAGTAATTGGGCTTTTATTGGCAGTATTGCTATTTGGAAATAGAATAATTTTAGCCATCTCTTGACCTCCACATGAATTAATTGTTCAATACTTTACTAGCAGGCCCTCGCCTGGATCACGGTGTGACAGCATTGTGATCGAGCACCTTGGGTAACCAAGGCGCTCCTCTAATAATTATGTTATATATTGAATATGTATATTTTATTCGTTAGCAAATTCAACTAAGCTCGATTCTGTGATTGCTTGCGATTTCATTCTTAGTGCCTCGTTGATGGCCTTAAATTTATCGAAAATCGCTCCGAATATTTCTAAAATAGTAAGATGCTTTAACATATCGAGTTCATTGATCAATTGAGTAGAGTTAGTCAATTGTTTAACCTCATCGAATGCGTATTGCCCGGCAATTTCTGATCCAGTCCAAATACCGTGACCTCCATTATTGATTACATTAACGGCTAATAAAAGTGTTTTATAATTCTGTATTCCTTTTACTTGCATGTAAACACTAAACCCCTGATCTGAAAGTTCAACAGTTTTCTCTGTGTCGTATCCTGAATGTTTGACAAGGCCAGCATTCATTAAGCTGGTGAATGTACCTTTATCTTCATTGGATTCGATAACTGCATCTGCCCAAGTTTGGGTATCGGTTGCACAAGCGGGTTCTGCACCGTTCAAATGAGTAAATTCGCTGGTTGCTATTTTTTTAAGCATTATGACTTGTAATTCAGTAACTGACATAGTGTTCACCATACGGTAAATTAGAATACAAATTTATTATATTGAATAATATTTGTTATGTCAATACAAATCAAATTTTAGCCGCCAAAAACTATTGGGTTGTGATGAATAAGGCTATATTAGTGGGTATAGATATTGGTATCTATGGAAAATCAGTTTTCGGCAACTTTGTTGAGTGCGACCCGGAACTAAAAACTACCGACACTATGATAGGGCGCTTGAGATAATTCATAGCTCCGTGACTAATTTCCCTTGGCGTTAAGAGGCCGTATCTGGATTGACCCGGAAGTAGAAACTACCGAAAAGCATTGTCCGAGGTTGATCGGATCGGCAATATCGTGGAATAAATTCTTATGGTTTAACGCCATATAGAAAAATCAGAACGATTGGCTTTCAATGATCGGTTTTGACAGGTTAAAGTCATGGCAAAAATCGATAAGGAATTGCCAGAAGAGGGTAGGGACTGTCTTATGTTTTGGCTACCTGCTTTTTACTGTTAGCTAAACAGCATTAATGGCAGGTTTGGGGGAATTTAAATCCTTACATGAACGATGGCAGTGGGTTGTGACTAGCTAATCAATGACTTTCAGGTTGGTCAACGGGTACATCAGTTCACAAATGTGTGATTTTTTTCATTAATTATTCGATACACGATATGACACAAAATACGAATAAATAAAGAATATAATAAGATTAAAAGAATAAGGGGGGAAAAAACAGCTAATTTTATTCATTGAATCAATACCTTAAAAAAATGATGTGGAAGTAAAAACTACCGCGCATGTGTTTTTTAAAGCCTAAATCTAGGCATTTGTGCCTTGTCGAATGCAACATGGAAGTAAAAACTACCGTATTTACTTCGACTCGGAAGTAAAAACTACCGTATTTCTTTCAACTCGGAAGTAAAAACTACCGTCATTACGGCTTTGCAGACGATAAATTTTCATGAAATCAGGCAAAAAAATGATCATGGAAGTAGAAACCACCGCGACATGGAAGTAGAAACTACCGCTATTCGCTATAACTCGGAAGTAAAAACTACCGGCATTAGGAAATTGAGGCTGTTTTTTTGTTGTTTGACTCGGAAGTAGAAACTACCGTATCTTTGTTATTGTCCTCTAAATTTTTCTGGCGTTTATTAGCAGCCTTCATTTCTGTAATGAATTCACGAGAGGCGACAACTGTATAAACAACGTCTACTAATTTTTTTCGTAAGCCTAAAATTTCGAGTTTGGTAAAGCTTGAAATGACGCCATTTGATTTTAGTTCTTCCCACGCATCATCAGTCATAGAAATAGCTTTTCTTTGTAGTTGGTAGCCCTCTAATAATGCACTATCCCGTTTGATGGTAGAAAACCGCATATCAAACGAAGTGGTCATGCTTGCAAAAGTGAACTTTATCGACAATTGTTTATGTATCCATCTTGCCAATTGTGTGCCGTGGCTCATCATTTGGGCGTAATTGTATTGTCTGTAGGTTAAGGAATCGATAGCATGAGTTACGAGCGGATGAAACTGTGCAATCCATTTAGCGCCTGGATCATCTTCGAGTCTTGAACGTGAAACAGCAGATAGACCTGTTAGGTATGCACTAATGGAGAAACCTTCGCCGTCGGTATTATTTGATGTGTGAAGCTTGATGGTACTTCCAGCCAGAATATGGAGGCTTTGTATGATTTGATAATAATTTCTGGTATGGCCTCGCGTTTCTAGTTCTTTGCGTAAAGCATGTAATGAAAATACGACACCGCTACGAAAACCCGGCTTATCGAAGTAGCCACTATTTTGTTGGGCAGCAAGTTTACGCAGTGCATCTTCGACTAATTCTTCATTGGCTGAAGGGTAGTATCCAGAAATGACATCTTTGCCATCGGCATCGTTGACATGGAGCCAGGCTGGCTGGATAGTGGCAGAATACTCTTTGCCATGAAAGTTGAAAGGAATAGACACCAATTGAGGAAATTCACCGGCTTTTCTCAGCTTAGTCATTGCTCTTGCAGTGATTGAGTAACGGGGTATGCTATCCCAAAAAGCTAACGTGTTTGATAGCTGGCTAAGTTGGTCGTCTGTGTTGAATAAAAAGTTCTGAAACAAATCCAATTGCGTATTTTGTAGCTCAGAGGAAACTGGTGGTTTAATTTTATTCATAAGTAATCCGTCAATTGATCAATTCATTTGTAGTAGAATACCTTAAGTTACTCATAATACGATAAATTGAAGTGATAATGCCTGTCAAGTTTAGATAAACAACTAGAAATACGTCAAATCTTTTGAGCCGCCAAAAACATAAAAGAACCAGCCCAGTGTGCAACCAAATTTATAATAAAATATTCTTTACGAATGTGTTGAGATTACTTGAAGAAAAGAAATGGACAAACGACCAATTGGCAAATGTATCAGGAGTCTCTGCTGGGTTTATTTCAGGACTGACAAATGGTCGATACAATCCTTCTCTTAGAATTATGGAGCAGCTCGCAGACGCACTTGAAACGCCACTGCCAGCACTATTGGAAACCACAGACTTAGATAATACAGCATTGGAACAGCTAACAGGACAGAATGCCGGATTGCCTGCTGGCTATAAAAGGGTATCGGTGGTCCTTCCAGAACAAAAGGCGTACCTAGTAGGTACGTGGGCCGAAGAAACCAAAAAACAACTGCAAGAACTGAACAACAAAAAGCAATGAAATCTCAGTTTTAATCCAAATTTAATAAAGGTTTAATTTAAACCTCATAATTCATTTATATAATCGGCCAAAATTGGAACAGATAGGAATCAGTTTGCGCAAGGAAGCTTATCACGCTCGGCCACAAGCACAAAGTATCAACCATGCCATCCATCAACTAACTGAAATTAAATTATATTTTGTTTTATTGTTCAAATGAATTCATACCGGTACTGCAATAGCCGCAAATAAGTTATGCAAAAATAGTTTTAAACACTTTTTTGCTTTCTTACCGGAAATGCAGTACTCCTGCTGGGCATCAAAATCGATTAGCCTTACTTGAAATCAATCGCGACTACAGGTTTTTGTGCATTTTCCTTTTTTGACGCTATTCACTGTATTGTTGGCTACGAGAGTCTAAGAGACAATTTATAGTAAATCTGAAATGAACCCTAGAAAAATATTCTTTAATATATTATATTTCTGATGTAGAATTAATTCCACCCTAGGATAAGGTTGGAAAAATATGACGCCCCATCATGATGATACGAACCAAGCGACAATTAAAGAACGAGCTAAAGCCAAGCTTAGTCGTGACTTAGGTACGTTAATAATTGATGCATTAAGGGATCCAAAAACGGTCGAAGTCATGCTTAATGCCGATGGCAATGTCTGGCAAGAAAGACTTGGAGAACCCATGTACTGCATTGGCACACTATCCGCACATCGCGCAGAAGCAGCTATAAAAACCATCGCAGGTTATCACGGCAAGGAAGTCACTAGATTGAAACCCATTTTAGAGGGTGAATTTCCTCTTGATGGCTCTCGGTTCGCAGGACAATTACCACCTATAGTACCGGCTCCAACATTCGCGATCCGAAAAAAAGCAATCGCGATATTCACTTTAAAGCAATATGTCGAGGCCAACAGCATGACGGCCAGACAATGTGACGCCATAACTTCCGCAATCGCCGCCCACAGAAATATTCTCGTTACTGGTGGCACAGGCTCAGGAAAGACCACATTGGTCAATGCCATTATTCACGAAATGGTTGAATTCGATCCAACAGAACGAATATTCATTATCGAAGATACTGGTGAAATCCAATGTGACGCCAAGAACTTCGTCCAATACCACACATCGCTTGAAGTCGGCATGACAGCCCTTTTAAAAACAACGCTCAGAATGCGACCCGACCGAATTTTAGTAGGGGAGGTTAGGGGGCCGGAAGCTCTTGATCTTCTCATGGCGTGGAACACCGGACACGAAGGCGGGGCGGCAACTCTTCATGCTAACAATGCGAGAGCTGGGCTTGACCGTTTGACCATGTTGATCAGTATGCACCCCGATTATCCAAAACCTATTGAACCGCTCATTGGCGAAGCGGTACATGTTGTTGTTCATATCGCCAAAACCCAAGAGGGTCGTCAAGTGCAAGAGATTATCGAAGTCTCTGGATACAAAGACGGCCAGTATATATTTAATCGACTGTAAGGAGTAACAAATGAAATTAAGAAAAAACATAGCCCTATTGATGGTGATGTCCTTTGTGTTTCTGTTGCCTGAACAGGCATTCGCAACGGGTACATCCGGTGGTCTGCCATACGAGTCATGGTTAACCAATCTACAAAATTCAGTGACCGGCCCTGTGGCCTTTGCTTTGTCCATTATCGGCATAGTAGTTGCGGGCGGTGTACTCATATTCGGCGGTGACCTAAACGGGTTTTTCAGAACACTCATATTCTTGGTGTTAGTGATGGCTTTGTTAATCGCCGCCAACAACATCATGACTTCATTCTTTGGTGCAGGTGCGGAAGTGGCTCTTAACGATATGCAACCGCAGACGTTACTCGCAAGCTGTTCCAACCTGGAAGGAATCGTGTAAATGGCACTGCGCACGATCCCCATCCGTAGGGCCGGTAACAGAGATAACTTGTTCATGGGGGGTGATCGTGAACTAGTGATGTTCTCTGGACTTCTAGCCTTTGCGCTGATTTTTTCAGCGCAAGAACTGAGAGCTACGATATACGGCTTAATCCTTTGGTTCGGCGCATTATTCATGTTCCGCATCATGGGTAAGGCCGACCCGAAAATGAGGTTTGTCTATCTGCGGAGTCGCATTTACAAACGTTACTATCCGGCTCGTAGCACCCCATTTCGACAAAATCCACCGAGTCAAGGGAAACAATACCAATGATTGAGAATATCATCATCGCAATTGCAATAATCGGGCTAATTCTACTTGCACTACTAGTTAGCCTGATCATTGACGCCGACAAAGAACGCAAGTTAGTGAAACATCGTTCAAAAGACGCCAGCGTAGCGGACTTATTAAACTATGCCGCTGTTATTGAAGATGGTGTTGTCGTCGGTAAAAATGGCTCGTTTATGGCAAGTTGGACTTACAAAGGCGACGATAACGCCAGTAGTACGGATCAACAGCGAGAAGCCGTTTCATTCCGAATCAATCAAGCATTATCAGGGCTTGGGAATGGATGGATGATCCATGTTGATGCAGTCCGGCGACCAGCACCGACCTATTCGGCATTAGGGCTATCCAGCTTCCCAGATGCGATAACCGCATCGATTGACGAAGAAAGAAGACGACTGTTTGAGCGACTAAGTACCATGTATGAAGGATATTTTGTTTTAACAGCAACATACTTCCCTCCACTACTGGCACAACAAAAGTTTATCGAGCTGATGTTCGACGACGAAGCCAAAACGCTAGATAAAAAAACGCAGACAAAAAACTTGGTGACTCATTTTCAACGTGAATGTGCCAACATTGAGTCTCGTTTATCTTCGGCGATGACATTAACACGTTTGAAGGGTAACAAAATAACCAACGAAAATGACTCAATATCGACCTATGACGATTTCTTGAGCTGGTTGCAATTTTGCATCACAGGTGAAAATCACCCTATGCAATTGCCTTCAAACCCCATGTATCTTGATGGATACTTAGGCGGTCAAGAACTCTGGTCGGGTGTTGTGCCGAAACTTGGCCATAAATTTATACAAGTTGTTGCGATTGAGGGTTTCCCTCTTGAATCTACACCTGGCGTTCTGACGGCATTGGCCGAATTACCCATTACTTATCGCTGGTCAAGCCGGTTTATTTTTCTCGATTCACAAGAAGCAATTAAACACTTAGACGAATTCAGAAAAAAATGGCGTCAGAAAATACGCGGTATTTTCGATCAGATGTTCAACACCAACACTGGGCCAGTCGATGAAGATGCCGTAATGATGGTAGCAGACGCTCAAGCGGCCATTGCCGAAGTCAACTCCGGCATGATCGCCCAAGGATATTACACCAGTGTTGTCGTTTTAATGGATGAAGACAGAAACAAATTGGAGGCTTCCGCACGTCAAGTAGAAAAAGCAATCAACCGGCTTGGTTTTGCAGCAAGAGTCGAAACCGTTAACACAATGGATGCTTTTCTAGGTAGTTTGCCGGGGCATGGCGTTGAAAATGTCCGCAGACCGTTATTAAACACTATGAATCTCGCAGATTTGCTGCCTACGAGCACCATATGGACGGGCGAACTTGAAACACCTTGTCCCTTTTACCCGCCACATGCACCGGCATTAATGCATTGCGTGACGCAAGGCGCTACACCATTCCGATTGAATTTACATGTTAGCGATATAGGCCATAGCTTTATGTTCGGGCCAACGGGTGCCGGTAAATCAACGCATTTATGCCTTATCGCTGCACAATTGCGCCGATATAAAGGGATGTCGATTTTTGCCTTTGACAAAGGCATGTCTATGTATCCGCTTGCAGCAGGAATAAACGCCAAGACAAAAGGGGAGAGCGGCAAACATTTTACCGTTGCCGCCGATGACGAAACATTGGCATTTTGCCCGTTACAGTTCCTGGAAACCAAGAGCGACCGTGCGTGGGCGATGGATTGGATCGATACCATTCTGGCGTTAAATAAAATCAATACGACACCACAGCAACGCAATGAAATTGGCAATGCAATTCAGAATATGCACAGCAGCGGCGGTAGAACGCTTTCAGAGTTTTCATTGACTATTCAGGATGAATCGATTCGAGACGCAATCAAACAATATACGGTGGACGGATCGATGGGCCATTTGCTTGACGCCGAACAAGACGGGCTATCACTCTCTGATTTCACCGTTTTCGAGATAGAGGAACTGATGAACCTTGGCGATAAATATGCATTACCGGTTCTCTTATACCTATTTCGGCGTATTGAAAGAGCACTGCATGGGCAACCCGCCGCCATTATTCTCGATGAAGCCTGGTTGATGCTCGGCCATCCTGCCTTTCGCGCGAAAATTCGAGAATGGCTAAAAGTCTTGCGTAAAGCTAACTGCCTGGTACTCATGGCAACCCAAAGCCTTTCTGATGCGGCTAACTCAGGCATCCTGGATGTCATTGTCGAGTCAACTGCAACCAAGATTTTCTTACCAAACATTTACGCCAGGGATGAAGACACATCGGCATTGTATCGACGCATGGGGCTTAACACTCGCCAAATCGAAATACTAGCCACTGCAATACCAAAACGCCAGTATTACTACGTCTCGGCTTCAGGTCGTCGCCTTTACGATCTCGCTTTAGGGCCAATGGCCTTAGCTTTCGTCGGAGCATCGGATAAGGAATCGGTGGCGACAATAAAAAACTTGGTAGCCAAACATGGCGAGCAATGGCCGGATGAATGGTTAGCGTTGAAAGGGTTGAATATTCACGATTACATGGAGAACCAATATGCTATTTAACAAAAATAAAGACCCACGCAAATTTAACGAACTGATAGCTGGTGGGCGCCGAAATGGTGAGAATGAAAACCCCTATCTAGCCGCACGGCGCACATGGAACGATCATACCCGTGGTGTCGTAGCCTCTCGGCAAATGTGGCAAATATTCGGTGTTTTATCGTTATTGATCGCCTTGGGCGGCATTGGCGGGATGATACATATCGGCAGCCAAAGCAAATACGTTCCTTACGTCATCGAAGTAGACAAGCTTGGTCAAACCATCGCCGTAGCCCGCGCCGATAAAGCAAAACCCGTTGATCAACGAGTAGTAAGGGCCTCTGTTGCCTCATTTATCACACAAGCCAGAACGGTAACGCCGGACTCTGCATTGCAAAGAAAAATGGTGTTTGGCGTATACGCACTTTTAGGACAACAAGATCCGGCCACACAAAAAATGAACGAATGGCTGAATGGTTCTGATGAATCGAGTCCTTTTAAAAGAGCGCAGACCGAAATGGTGAATGTGGAAATTTCTTCAGCTTTGCCACAAACACCAGAGACTTGGCAAGTCGATTGGGTGGAAACAACTCGAGATAGACAAGGCGCAGTAAAGAACAAGCCAGTGCGCATGAGGGCGTTGATAACTGTTTACATTATTGAGCTAAAACCAAACACCAATGAAGAGCAATTGCATCAAAACCCGATAGGGCTGTTTGTCCGTGATTATTCTTGGTCAACGCAACCACAATAGTTTAAAAAAACGGAGGCACAAAATTATGAAACTGAAAACATTGATTACATCAATTTTGATTGTTACGGGTTCAATGACAACGGTGGCAAACGCTGATGACATGGCCGACCTGTATTTCTCAAAAGATAATCCAAAGTTGACCAAACAAGAGAAGTCGGCGATGGCCATTGCTCAAAAATGGAAAGCAACCAGCGCAATAGGCATTCCACCCTCAGCAGGAGCCAACGGCACTATCCAATTCGTCTATGGTGTACAACAACCAAGTATTGTGTGTGCCGTTCTGCAAGTATGCGATGTGGCATTACAACCAGGCGAATTAGTCAATTCTATTCACTTGGGCGATACAGCACGATGGACTATTGATCCGGCCATTACTGGTAGCGGCGCTAACGAGGTACAGCATCTAGTTATAAAACCTATGGATGTTGGCTTAGAAACGTCACTAGACGTTTTTACGAATCTTCGCGCATACCATTTACAACTTCGGTCGCATCGGACTCAGTACATGCCAAAAGTAGCGTTCACATACCCAGAGGATTCCCTGGCCAAGTGGGAAGCATTCAAAAACCGCGAAACAAAGGATCGCGAAGTAAAAACCATTCCAAAAACTGGAGAATACTTGGGAGATTTGAATTTCGATTATGAAATCACAAGTGACAGTGATGTGGGTTGGAAGCCGGTCAGAGTATACAACGACGGGCAAAAAACCATTATTCAAATGCCGACAACAATGTCACAGACGGAAGCCCCCACTTTACTCATAGTTCGCAAAGAGGGTGGGGTATTCACTGACGATGAAAATGAAATCGTGAACTACCGCGTTCAGGGTGACAGATATATCGTTGATAGCATTTTCAACAGAGCAGTCCTGATCGCTGGGGTTGGCGGTGATCAAGATTCAGTCACCATTCAAAAAGGAAAGTAGTTATGATTCGCCTGATTGTACTGATAATCGCCATCAGCATGGCGGCAGGGTGCGCAACGCCTAAGTACGGAAATCTCATGGCCGCGAAGAATACCCCTTATGGGTTGAACGCCAAACTGGTAGACGACGCGGTGACTAAATTAGAAGCGCTTTACCCGCCAGCCAGTACCCAATTCAACATAGGTCAACCCATATTACCCAATGATAACTTTGGGCAAGAGCTTATTTCGACTCTGCGTAATCACGGTTATGCAGTACAAGAATTCAGCAAGAAGCAACCGGTCGATATTCAGACTGGCACTAGCCTGCGGTACATCATTGATCCATATCAGGAACTATATCGCATTAAGCTCCTTGTAGGAGCCTATACGTTGACACGAGCCTATATAGAGCAAGATGACAGCATTGTACCCGCCGGTTCCTGGGCGAGATTGGAGAACTAAATTATGACTACAAACGCAGCACACGAAGACCTAATGAACCCCGATGTATCGCCAAATTCCGTAACCTCCGGCGTTCGTCGAGTAAACAACGTACCGTTGTACATCATTGGTGTAGCGGTTCTTGTTTTTCTCATCGTCATGATGATGGTGGCAGCGGATCGCGCTGATCAGCAAAATCGGCCTGAAGAAGCCAGCAAAGATAAAGGCGGTAACGCTAGTATGTTCGCCAACCAAATAGCGGGCGATCAAGGTGATGGCCTAATCGCCGAAAAAACAAAACCATTAGAAGTACCTGCGCTGTCTACAACGCAAACACAACCCACCCCTGCTTTTACGCTTGCTCGCGCAGAAAACCTAACAGCTCCACCAACACCACCTAATCAGCTTGGGGCAAGACCACAACAACAGAACGATGATGCCACCAGAATACGGCAAATGAAATTGCAGTTGTTAAATGAAGCGATTAAAGCCAAGACTGCCGTCAAAATACAATCCCCGCGTAGCTCTGGATCACCACCGGCAATGGCAACAGCGCAAAGCAATGGCGATGACGGAATCATTCAACCTGCATCGCAACAGCAGTCAAATATTGATCCGACCGTTGTGTATCAAAATAAGTTAGCCAAGATACAACAGTCGATGAATGGCGGAGGCTCTAGCGGTTTGAGTAGTAGTGGGTTTGGTGGAGATAGCTCTCCACAACTCATTAGAACCGGCACATCTGCAGGGAGTAATAACACATCTAGTCCGAGTAGTAACAACGATTTTTCTCAATTCGACAAATCGGGACATCATGACCGCTGGAAAATTGAATCAGAACTTGAAGCCCCAAGTTCCCCTTATGAATTAAGAGCCGGGTTCGTAATACCAGGCACTTTAATATCAGGCATCAATTCAGAACTGCCAGGTCAGATAATGGCCCAGGTTGCACAAAATGTTTATGATACGGCGACCGGCAAATACCTGCTAATTCCGCAGGGCGCTCGACTTGTCGGTGCATATTCGAGTCAAGTGGCTTACGGGCAAGCCCGTGTTTTAGTGGCATGGCAACGTATCGTATTTCCTGATGGCAAGGCAATGGATATTGGCGCTATGCCTGGGGCGGATGGGGCCGGTTATGCGGGCTTTAATGACCTGGTTGACCATCATTATCTTCGCATATTTGGATCTGCGCTAATCATGTCTGCAATAACGGCAGGCGTGGCAATGAGTCAAAATCAAGGTTCGGCCACAACCTCCGGTGTTTATGCGCCAAACGCTAGTAATGTAATGAGTCAGGCTCTTGGGCAACAACTGGGCCACACGACAGCTATGATGATTCAAAAAAATCTGAATATTGCGCCAACGCTTGAAATAAGACCGGGCTTCAGATTCAACTTGATTATTACAAAAGACTTAACAATGACTAAACCCTATCAATCATTTGATTATTAACATTTATTAACGCCACGGAGAACGAGAAATGAAAAGACCAATTTTGGCCGCCAAAATAGTAGCAATTCTAATCATGGTTTTTTGCGAGTTAACATCGGTACACGCCGGTATCCCGGTTATTGATGGAGCTAATGTAGCGCAAGATAGTATTACCGCCGTGGAACAGGTCGCGCAAACGTTAAAACAGTTAGATCAATACTCAACCCAGTTGCAGCAGTATTCTACGCAATTAAATCAATATCAAAATATGATACAAAACACCGCTCAGCTTCCTACATTTCAATGGGATCAGGCGGGTACAACAGTTCAAAGACTACTGGGTTCCATCAATTCAATTAGCCAAATGGAAAACCAGTTCGGGAATCTCAATACCTATTTATCAAAATTCCAGAACATGCAGTCGTATGCCAACTCTCCATGCATTACTTCTGGCGGCTGTACAACTCAACAATGGCTGCAACTTGCACAAAGTAAACTGAATGGATCAGTAGCGCAAAAGAGCGCAAACGATGCATCTATCCAAGGTCTGGCACAACAACAAACCCTTCTGCAAAATGATGCTAATAATCTTGCGACACTACAAGCGTCGTCCCAAAATGCAACTGGACAGATGCAAGCTATAACAGCAGCGAATCAATTGGCCAGTGCGCAATCTAACCAGCTTTTGCAAATTCGCGCACTTCTTATTGCCCAACAAAACGCCTTAGTCACAAGGCAACAAGCGCTGGCCGATCAGGAAGCGCAGCAAGCAGCCGCTGCAGTACAAATCAGGACTGGCACATTCGTAGCCAGCCCAGTCGTTTTATGGCAATAGGAGTAAAAGCATGATTAACAATAAATTTAAATACTACATTCTGGCAACTTTACTGGTTTCCTTGATTAATGGTTGCTCAAATGATGAAGCCACTAACACAAACATACCTAAGCCAAACTTAACAGTCATGCCTGAGGTTAATGATGAAAATTGCCAGGACGGTAATATTGTAAAGATCGAGGATAAAAAGATAAGGGAGGATTTCGCTGGGCTGTGCATCAGACGTGGAAGTTTCAAGGCAAGTCCGAAGATTGAATGGCGGTAATTTCATATGAGAACAACTCCTTTCAAAAGAACATTTTTATGCCTGTTGTTCTTATTGTCTGTGATTCACGCAGTTGATGCTCATGCTGCAATCACTAGTACCGGAATGTTAGATACTGTATTAAATAATTATTCCGCCGCCGCAAGTGCGTGGGCAGCAACAATTAAAGCACGAGCCACGTTTTTGTTCTGGTCACTTGCCACCATTTCGATGGTCTGGACTGCGGGCATGATGGTCTTGCGAAAAGCAGATATAGCAGAGTTCTATGGGGAATTTATCAAGTTCATCATGTTTACAGGCTTTTTCTGGTGGCTACTATCCAATGGTCCGACGATGGCAATAGGTATCATTCATTCTATGGAATCCGTAGGCAGCACTGCATCGGGTTTTCCATCTGCATTGTCTCCATCAGGAATTGTTGATATTGGATTCAGCATATTCTTTACTGTGATTGATAAAACCACTGTGTGGGCCCCGTTAGATAGTGCTGTCGGTGTAACCATCAGTGGCATCATCCTTGTATGCATGGCACTGATAGCCATAAATATGCTGTTGCTCCTAATTAGTGGGTGGATATTGGCCTATGCCGGAGTGTTTTACCTTGGTTTTGGGGGGTCGAGGTGGACATCAGATATGGCAATCGCTTATTTCAAAACTGTGTTGAGCATTGCCATACAAACTATGACCATGATCTTGCTGGTTGGCATCGGGAAAACGTTCGTCAATACCTATTACACAAGCATGTCGTCGAACATGAACCTTAAGGAAATGGGTGTTATGTTGATTGTTGCTGTTGTGCTCTTAGTGTTAACAAATAAAGTCCCTCCAATGCTTGGAGGAGTTGCAATGGGCGGCGGTGCAGGTGCAATAGGGAATGGCTTTGGAGCCGGTGCCGCTATGGCCGCCTCCGCCGTAGCCGGTTCAATGCTAGCAGCAGGCGGCGCAGCTATGGCGGCAGCCGGAGCCAACGCCGTAGGCGGAGCGCAAGCATTAACGGCTGCATTCAAAAAAGCATCAGCCGATGTTTCTGGTGGAGGATCGAGCGAGTCTAGCGGCGGTTCGCCTGATTTTAATAGTGGCGATGGTGGTTCATCTTCATCATCTCAACAAACGGCCACAAGCCCTGAATCAACGCCATTAGGTAAAGCAATGGGGCTTAGCAGTAGTTCAGGCGGTAGTAGTTCATCTAGCAATGGAGGAAGTGGCGGTGGTAGCTCATCGACAACATCAGGCGGCGGAAGAGGCGGTGATAGTAGCGGTAGTGAAATCGGCAATGCAGCCAAGATAACAGCCGGTACAGTATCTAATCTCGCCAGTGGGGTAGGGCAAGTTGCGAAGGAGAAGTTTCAGAACTTCAAAGACAGCATGCAAAACCGCATTGATCAAACCTTACCCGGTCAAGTTGCAACAGCCATAAGAAATGACATGCCATCGTTCAGTGACAACAGCCTCAGCGGAGATAACTCGCATGATCCCGCCGCAGAAGTAGCGGCTTTCGTTAATCGTTCAGAACAAGTTTAATTCAAAGGAGCCACGTTATGAAAATTAGAGCGATTGCCCTTGCACTGGTAATGATATTAACTCCAACAACCAAAGCCGCAGCAAATCCGTGCAGCGCGGTGCTGTGTATGTTCGGCATGATTGCAGGGGGAGGGAACGCCGGACAGTGCGCCAGTTCCACCTCTGAGTTTTTTAGTATTCAGGTTTGGAATTGGTGGGGCTTCGATCCGGTGTCAACAGCTATCGCGCGTAGAGCTTTTCTAAATGGTTGCGGTGGCGGTGTTGGTGGTCAAATCGACAACATCATTGCCGTATTCGGCGAAGTGCCTTAGTTAACACGGGGGTCATGCCTTATGCCAATTGATATGCCTCCACAAATTCATGAGCGAATAGTGTGCTCGATAGCCGCCGCCGTTCACTACGATGTACCTGCAAATATCGTAATCGCCGTTGCCGAAAAAGAAGCCGGTAAACCGGGGCAGTGGGTTCGCAACGCCAACGGAACCCATGACGTTGGGGCAATGCAATTTAACACCGCCTACTTAAAAACGCTGACAGCTCAGTATGGCATCACGGCGGAAGATGTAGCAGCCGAAGGTTGCTACGCTTACGATCTAGCCGCATGGCGGCTGCATGGCCACATAGCGAATGATTCAGGCGACATATGGACAAGAGCAGCTAACTATCACTCAAGAACGCATTATTTTAACGCCATATATAGAGCGGATTTGATGCTTCGGGCTAATAAATGGGCGGATAGGTTGGACTTGTTAATGTCCGGCGATCAAACAAAGATTAATGCCGCAATCTCGGAACTAGCGATATCAAAACCGGTTACGGCGAACGTAACAACTACAAAGTCCAAACCAACATACACAGCAACAATCAATACAACGTATGTACCTCGCAAAATCGTCGCCAAAGCCGATACAGAATAGTCTGCCTCGCTTGATTGTGTCAGATGGCGCTATCGAAGCCGTGAAATGGTTAGCACTGGTACTTATGACATTAGATCATGTAAATAAATACCTGTTCGCAGAGAAACTACCCTTTATTTTTGAATGCGGTCGTTTAACTATGCCGCTATTCGCATTTGTATTGGCTTACAACTTGGCACGACCTGGCGTAATGGAAAAGGGCGGTTATATTCGGACAATGAAACGTCTGATGCTGTTCGGTCTAATCGCCACACCCGCATTTATTGGATTAGGAGGGCTGATAACAGGTTGGTGGCCACTTAATATTATGTTCGCCTTGCTAGTCATGACAGCCACGATTTACTTGCTAGATCGAGGCACAATCGGCAGTTACATCATTGCAATCTTTGTGTTCATTATCGGTGGTTCATCCGTTGAATTTTGGTGGCCAGGTATAACTATTGGAATAGCCGCCTGGTCATACTGCAGAAAAGCAAACATGCTCTCAATCATCATTTTAATAGCAGCGCTGACAGCAATGCGAATTATCAACG
The DNA here is from genome assembly GCF_039904985.1 of Methylomonas sp. AM2-LC. Taxonomy (NCBI): domain Bacteria; kingdom Pseudomonadati; phylum Pseudomonadota; class Gammaproteobacteria; order Methylococcales; family Methylococcaceae; genus Methylomonas; species Methylomonas sp. AM2-LC. Next base: position 116,469 of record NZ_CP157007.1, on the reverse strand, counting down.
GTAATCATTGGGCATTAGCGGCTTTGCCGGTAGCGCTATCGGCCTGCTTCATATCTCTAAACGTGCCACGTTTAAAAATGATCTTTTACATATATTACCCGCTTCATCTATCAGTGCTTTGGATCGCCAAAGCCGTTATTAACTAATAACAATCAGGAGTACCACGACTATGTGCAAAAAACGCCTATTACTATTCGTTGCATTTTTGCCGCTTATCACCATTGCCAACGCAGAAGCTCCCTATCATGCAGAACCGATTTTTGCGGCTGATATTAGTCCTAAGCCTTATTACCCGACAGTATCGAGCGCTCCTTTAAACTTTAATACACCTAGCTCTAAGACGGTAACGGTTCAGTTCCAAAACAATGGTCGTGTGTTCCGGCCTAGTTACAGTGATGAACAAGAACTTGTAAATGCAGCAGAAGCCGCACTTATCACGGTACGGGGCCGAACAAGCACAATAGCCGCAGGCCGGAAAGACGAATCGCTAGGACTTTCAAGAGCGATGTCGGCAAGAAAATACCTAATAGATCACGGTGTATCGCCACTAAAGGTATCCATCAACTATGCCCCTGGAGATTTCGTGGCCGATAATTCAACGCCAGGAGGGAGATTAGAAAATCAGCGTGTAGAAATTGAACTCGTGTACGTCGCACCTTTCGCCACAAACTAAATGGCTAAGCTACACCTAATGGCTTTTACTGAAAATGGAATTAAGTTAGCCACTATCGTACGTTTTCGTTGGACTTCAAACCCTTAGTGTTGAAAAGTTCTGAAAGGTTTAAAAAAGCATAGCGACAGCTTTGCGTGGTTTAGGGTTAAGCCCCAGCGGCTAAGGGGTGTTATGTCCGGTTGAGAAGTGAAGCGTAACAACCCGACATAACTGCCCTTATTGAGCGGGCAAGGTGGACTGGAAAGTGGGTGGCAATAGCCACCAAGTCGGAACGACCAAGCGAATAGCGAGCTTGTAAGGGCATACGGTTTTTGTTGTAGCGTCAGCGAAGACAAAAATGCCATATTCAAAACAGACATCTTAAGAAGATTAATTTAAACTACTTTTTAATTTTCCAAAAATTACCTGTTTTTCATAGCTAAAATCGGGAAGTGAATAATTGACGCTAAGCCTTGTCGGCAGTGGCTTTCCGTAATATCCTATGGGACTTTAATGGGGTTATTTAACCAAAAGAACGGTTTGTCCCGCGATACCCCTGGAGCCCTCGGTATTAGCGGCTTGCAGCCGAAATATCGATTTCAAATTCGCCAATAAGTTTCTTGATAACCTCTTGAATATTAACAATATGTTCTCGATTGTAAAATTCATACTTGCCAATGAAGTTGATATGCTGCCAGGCAACAGGTGAAAATCTTACTATTTCTTTCGCCTTTTCCGGATCAATCGTTAGATAGTGCTGATAAAGCGCCGATAGAATGGTCGCATTATAAAAAATCACCGCGTTGGCAATGAGCCTGATGGATTCGGCATTAATGTCGAGTTCAATTTCAGTTTTTCCATTAAGCATCCTGCCGCCGCTGACTTTGGAAATAGTGGAGCTTAACTGGTGGTAGGATTCGCCACGGTTCAATGAGCCTTGCACCACTTCGCGGATTTCCTTGCTATCGATATAATCCAGCAAATAATCGGTCATAATGATTTCATCAAAGGCAATCAAGGCTTTTAAGGTCGAATCGATCTTTTTACAAGACGATAATTTACTCACAATATGGCTTTGCGTGGTCTTTTTGATTGCCAGAGAGGCTAGAATTCTCAAAATTTTATCCCATTCCTTAATAATGAGCGATTTATTGACCTTTTTGCTGGGCTTAATAAGGTGTTTTGCGTACTTGTCGATCTCATCGAAACTCACCAATTTTTGATCTGATTTATCAGATAGCTGAGTAAAGCGAGGCATAAATCGATAGCCAAACATATACATTAAGGCAAAGTTAACGCGATTGATACTGTGCATATCGCCGGATACCGCCGTAATTTCAACATCTGATGTATTACTTTCGACAATATCCAGTAAGAAGTGACTTTCGTGCTGGTTTGCACCGATGACTTTCAGACGCAAGGGGAGATGATTGCCGATGAGTCCCAATAAGACCACGCCTTTCAGAAGGCCAAAATATTTTTTTCCGTACCTGGATTTGATCGTATGGTATTTCGTTGCCAATTTTTGACCGTCAACACTGGCGTGAACACCGTAGTCAGCTAAATTATACTCGCCAAAAATGGGCAGCTTGGCGGTATGGTTCATAATCACATCATTGGCGGCGCATAGGGTTTGAAAGCGAATATAGCTTTTACTAACCCGATCCAGATCTTGCTCTTTTACATCGCTGATCGCCTTCATTTTCTTCGCTTCAACCCCCGTTGCATTGGCGATAACACAGGCATGAATAACTTCAGGGTCGGGGTGTGACTTCGCGTATTTTGGCTGAAGATGTGAAAAAGACTTTAGAAAACCGGTAGCCTCTGCCGAAAACTTAAGAATATCGCCGATGCTTGAGACCAAGAGCTTTTCATAGAATGGATTGTTAATCCCGTCATCAAGACGGGTATAAGGCAAAGTCCAGTTAACCAGCTCGCCTTGCTTATTGCGATGAATTTTTAGGCTAGAGTTTTCACCGTTTTTAATGTTTTGGTTCACTCGCGCATATTTCTCTTTCAGGCTGGCTTCGAGTTTACTTAATAAGTCTTCGATGTTCATTGACAATAAAGGCATGTTGAGCTGCTTTAATATTTCATCTTTATGTTGCGCCCAATATTCAATGTCGATCAGTTCATCGTCCAGGGTACGATAGCAATTACTGTCTTTAATAAACACGCTGGTATTGGCAATGCCCTGTTTTAGCTGGCTATAAACCATGCATTCATAGCGGTCGCCATCCACTTTTTTGACCTTCTTATCATCGACCAGCACTTTATAGGTGAGGTATTTTTTCAGCGATTGAGGAAAAAAGTTCATGGGGATGTCTTCATAGGCATAATCCCGAAATGATAGTCCGCTGCTCAGGTGCCGCCTTAAAAACACAATGGCTTCTGTTAGCCCAGCGTTCGTGCAAGAAAAGTCCAGGACTTTGAAAATTGGCCGCAGGTTCCTTTTTATGGTTAATGCCTGTTGCCCATAGTATTGCCAACGATAGAAGTCCCTGTCTAGATTGGGCTTTTTAAATTCATCTAGAAATTGTTTATAATCGGCTTCTGGAACCACTTCAAAGGCTTTGGCCCTGACTTGTTCATCGGGAATACCGCTATCGATATTGATGGCCAGCACCTTACATGCCTGCTGCCTAAGCTTGGAATCGACGTTTTCAATCAACTCTATTTCTGAACGTTGATAGTCGTTGGCGTCATCGGTATATTTTGTCATCTTCTGTATCAAGCTGGATACCAGATGGTCATTGATTTTAAGAAACCGGCGATGAGCGTAACAAAGCAGGTACAGCCGTACCAGATTTTTATCGGTTAACCGCTTGAGTTTCTGGATGGTGTAAAATTCCGCCAGATTTGCATAGTAGATAATATTCTGTTCTGAGAGTCCCAGCTTAGGCATCAGGGTCTGAGATTTTTGGTAAATGCCGATGACAAGCTGTTGTTTGGCGACGCTATTTTTAATTTCAGTGGTGCTGAAATTCTTCTGATCCTTTTTTAGCAAGGTGAGGTTATAAAACAGTTCGTCGTTCGTTAACAGCTTATCCAATTCCGCACGCAGTTCTTTATCGGCATCGGTGTAAAGTTTATTGACCAGCCAGTTTCTTTCCTCTTGAAGCGCGGTAGTCACAATATCCTGTAAACTTGAATAAGCTGGCCGGATGACATTTTGTTGTTGGCAATAGCTCAACAAGCCTTCCAACACGAACCGCGATAGTGCGTGTCGTTTGACAAGCGCTTTTGCTTCTTTGAGTAATTGGCTTTGAAAATCTGTATCGACATCTTTCAGGCCGAATTTATTCATCACCTCGTAGCGGTTCCGGTAGTGATGATTTTTAGACACCTGCTTTTTGGGAAATGGCTCATCTGGAAAATAAAGCCGCATGATGAACGCCGCATCCGCTTTAACTTTTTGGAAGCTGAATAGGAAGAAGTAATTGACAGCCCGGTAATAACCAAGCTGTAGGATGTAATCCACTTTACAGGTAGTGTTGTTTTCAAAGCTATCGAGCACGGCTATGTCGTCGGTATCGAGGGCAAATAAAAATGATCGATCGTCGTCATCCAGCGTGGGTATTTCGTAAAGATCATTGATTTCGTCCTGGGTTAAAATCGTCAGTCGAGCCATGCTGGTTTCTATTTGATGAGGATGATGGTTATGGCACGGTTATTTCCACACCACTGTTTTTCTCGGTCGCTTGATATTCGAATTCTGATGGATGGGGGCTGCTTTTTAGTCAGTGCAAAAAGTGTACTTTCTGCACTCTAAGTTGACCGGTTCTTTCGGATTGCAATTCCTTTCATTTTTAGTGCAAAAACCTTTGCTAAAATCATAATGCATTTACCTGTACTATGTGTTAACTTTTTGCACTATGTACACCCATTCTACTTCTACAGATATGTCTCTCCATCGAATCGGCTATGCACGGGTCAGCAGTATCGGCCAAAATCTGGATTCTCAAATCGATGCTTTACAGAAAGCCGGTTGCGGGAAAATCTTTTCCGACAAAATGACCGGTTCACACATGGATCGACCTGGCTGGGATCAGTTTTTGGAATATGCTCGCCCAGGTGATACTTTGGTCGTGAGTGAATTAAGCCGCATGACGCGCTCTTTGATGGATTTACTGACAACGGCCAAAGTTTTGGAACAACGACAGATTAACTTGGTGTCATTGCGAGAAAATATCGACACAACAACAGCTACTGGTCGTTGTTTCTTGTCGATGATGGGTGCCATTCACCAAATGGAGCGGGAGCTACGCGCAGAACGGGCGGCGGCAGGCCGTTCATCTGCTAAAGCGCGTGGTAAAACCGGGGGGCGACCTAAGACTGATCCTGAAAAATTGGAAAATGCCAGAATCTTATATGAAAATTCAGGCAAAACCGCTGCTGAGGTATGTGAAATTGCTGGCGTGGGGAGGCGGAAATTCTTCTCCCATATTGCAGAAAAACGAAATGAATCGGGAAAAACATAACATTCCTCGCTGTGTGACTTTTTGTTCACTGTTCCAAAACAGACTTGGAATATAATCTAACCTTATTCGAAGTGTATTCAATGCAAATAACAGAATTGCAAACAGCCCGAACGATCCTCAGGCCATTTACCGAGGATGATGCAATACAGTCATTTTCTTGGTTTGGTGATCCAGAGGTCATGAAATTCACGCCTCATGGCCCAGATATTAATCTGGAGTCCACCATTTTGAGGATAACGCATTATATTGAGCACCAAAATCAATATGGATATGCAAAATGGATAATTCTTGATCGTAATACCATGAAACCGATTGGCGACTCTGGCCCCATGTATTTTCCTGAATGTCATAGTTTCGAGTTAGGCTATAGATTGTTGCCAAGCTTCTGGAACCAAGGTATAGCAACAGAAGTAACATCCGCTTGGATTCGGTATTACTTTCAAATATTAGAGCTGAAATATTTAATGGCGTTTACGCATACAAAAAATCTGGCTTCAATACGTGTTTTGGAAAAAACCGGATTTCAATTCAGCCATCAAGAGCGCCTTATGGGGATGGACAGTATGGTTTTTAATATAGCCAGTGTTGATGCGGAAGCAAATACATAGCCTCAAAGGGAATTTTTTTAAAAATAACGACTGACTTTATAACTTATGCTCGGCACTCATGATCTAACACTTTTTGTAATCTCTGGTCTATTGCTAAATATCACACCTGGCGCAGACTCGCTGTATATTGTTGCCCGTAGTGTCGGCCAAGGTCGTTCTGCCGGCGTAGCCGCCGCACTCGGTATAGCCCTGGGCTGTTACCTGCATATTTTTGCCGCCGCTGTTGGCTTGTCAGCGCTACTTGCGGCTTCTTCGACTGCATTCTCCACGCTTAAGCTGATTGGTGCAGTGTATCTCGTATACATAGGAATTACCTTGATGCGCAGTACTTCACCCTGTTCAGATGCACTAAAGAACTCGCAGCCAGCGTCCCTACGCAGTATTTTTCGTCAAGGCTTTCTGACCAACGTTCTCAACCCAAAAGTGGCGATTTTCTTTCTGGCTTTCGTTCCACAGTTTATCGAGCATGAAGCGCCAAACAAAGCCTTGGCCTTTATCTTCCTGGGCGGGATTTTTAATTTTACTGGCACAATTTGGTGCTTGTTCCTCGCTTGGTTCGCAGACCATCTTAATCAGCGCCTATCTCCCCGCAAGCTTTTATTTGCCTGGCTAACGCGAACAGCGGGAGGCGTGTTTGTATTCCTGGGATTTAAGCTTGCCGTCAGCAAGCAGAACTAAAATACCATTCCATATCCCATCGATATTGTTTCGTATCAGGTTGGAATAGCATCATTACGAACAGTGTGAATAGCATTGTATTCAGAACCTTGGCGTGACGTTGGCGTTACTCATTTACTAATTATTCCTAATCCTTTCGGTCAGCCAACTTTATCGGCAAGCATGAATTTTGTGACGCACAATAAGTTATTAATATTCAATAGGCTATAGAATTTTTAGTGGCGAATTTGAAATCGATATTTCGTCTGAAAGCCGCTAATACCAAGGGCTCCAGGGGTGTCGCGGGACAAACCGTTCTTTTGGTTAATTAACCCCATGTGGAAAGCCATCGCATCGACCAGATTATCGGTAAACTGGCGGTAGCGTTGCCAGGCATAGCACAACAAGTAGAGATAGGTCTGCTCCGGCTTGAGGTTTCGCAAGTCGTGAACGGTATAAAAATTGGCCAAACTCGCATAGTAGAGCAAGTTCTGCTGGGAAACGCCCAACTTGGGCAGCAAGGCTTTTGCAATCCTGTGCAGTGGTTCCAGCAGGGTGCGCTTCTCGCGTTCGCGGATCATCTGACGCCAGCCGAAATTCTTGGCATCCTGCTTTAGCGCCGCTAATTGAGACAGGGTATCATCACGCACCAGGAGCTGGGTCAGCGTGGCTTTGGTCGCGTCATCCAGTATTTCTGCAAGTAGTCCGCCAAGCCGTCGGCGTTCGGAGGAAAGCGTTTCGCTGATCAACTCTTGCAGCGTAGTGTAGCCTGGCCGAATGATTTTGTGGCCGTTAAGCCAGACGAGCAGCTCGACGGCTACAAATCCCGGCGAGACGTCACGCCGCACAATAGACTCGGCCTGACGCGCTAGCTGCGGCAGAAAGTCGGAAGTCCACAACCGATAGCCGAACAACTCGGCAATACGCCCGCGCTGAGTGTAATGCTCATGGTTGGTTATCGGCTTCCTTTCAAATGCATCGCCGATGAAATAACGGCTCAATACAAAGGCGCAATCGTCCTCGACTTCGTTCCAGTCAAAGCGGAAAAAGCTGTGCTTTGCCTTGAAATAACCGATTTGCAAAATGCAATAAACCTGGGCATGAAGACCGGGGCGGCTGGTCGCAAGCATCAGTTCGTTTTCCGAAAGTGCCAGATACTCCAGCCGCTGAGCATCATCAAAATCTGGCAGGCCATATAGAGCATACTGCTCGGCTTCCGATAGTACGGTCAGCAGCTTATTTTTTGCTGCCATTCATTAGACGTGTTGCACTGGACCTGGGTATTCAGCCACATAGGCATCGGACGTCAGTAGCGTGATACCTTCGACAATGGCCTGGGCGACAAGCAGCCGATCAAAAGGGTCTTTATGGATGGGTGGCAAGGTGCCGATGGTGACCGCATGCTCGCTGAGGATCGGCAGTTCATTGTAGCCATTGTCCAGTAGCCCCCGCCGTAACAAGCGCGGATCAACCTGGAAGTCTTTGCGGCCTAAGCCGCATTTGATAACGATTTCCCACAAACTGGCGACGCTGAAGAACAGCTCGTTTTCAGGGGCGCTCATCAGCGCCTGGGCATCCGGTGGCAAATACTCAAAACCTTCCGCCGCCCATAGCAGCAGATGGGTGTCCAATAGCAGCTTCATGCGCCATCCTCAAATAGCTGTACGATTTCTTCTTCGCCCATCCGGTCAAAATCATCCGGTACATGGATTTGTCCAGCCATAAAACCGAACCGCTTGATTTGAGAAGGCTCCGGCGCATTAAGCGCCATCACTTTAACCATCGGCTTGCCAGCCTTGGCGATGACAAACGGTTCACCCTTGGCGGCTTGCTCTACCAGACGGGATAGTTGGGTTTTAGCGTCATGAATATTATATGTCTGCATGATGACAACCTGAATAGACTTAGTTTATATGGTTTAGTTTATCACGGTTCGATACCCTTTTCTAGTTCGAATAAGGTAACCCTTAATCGAACTAGTGGCAAATGGTACTATATAAGATGAAACTATAACTCTAATCAGACCGGTTCGATTAAACAACCTTAATAGTACCAATGACCCATTTTATCCGCGCTTATCTTCGAACCTCTACCAACGAGCAAAACGCCCAACGTGCACGTGGTTCTCTTGATCGCTTTGCGCACGAACATGGTGTGGTCATTTGTAATTATTATGCTGAAAACGAATCCGGCGCTCATTTAAAGCGTCCAGAGTTATTCCGGCTATTGGCAGATAGTCGACCAAGCGATATTTTGCTTGTGGAAGACATTGATCGGCTTTCACGCTTGGCCAGCACCGAATGGGAAAATTTAAAAGGCATTATCCGAAAACGTGAGGTTCGTGTTGTAGCGGTGAATGTGCCAACTACTTGGCAACATCTATCGCCGATACAAAACGAGTTTGATGCGCGGATGTTTGGCGCTATCAACGACATGCTTTTGGATATGTTGGCCGCTATTGCCAGGCGTGACTATGAACAGCGCCGGGAACGGCAAAAGCAAGGTATTGAAAAAGCACAAGCTGCCGGAAAATACCGTGGGCGCATGGTTGACTTAGAGCGTTACAATGCCATTAACCGATTGCTGGCAAGCGGTAGTTCATGGAATGTTGTACAGAAAACTATTAAATGCAGTCGCAGTACGATAAGCAGCGCAATCAAGCATACGTCACTGGCAGTAAGCACACAATGCGCCGATCCAGAAGTCGAAGCGAACAAATCCGTTGCAATCATTCTTTGGGTTCTTGTTGAGAACGGCAGCAAATTTACTCGCGGTAAAAAAGCAGTACGAGAGAAAATCGCATGGATGCTTTTGACCAATTACCAAGGGCAGAAGCTGAATGATACCGAAACTCGGATTATGATGCAGTTTGCCGACGATGCTGATCTGAAAGAACAAATCGACGAAATTCTGGATGAGATTTATCAAATAGCTGATTTTCGCAATTGCGAAATAATCGACCTGTCACTCCAAGAAGAATCAACAGGCCGTTATTGGGATGAATGTGACGGCGGCTGGAAATAGGTTTATTCTGTGTGACAAAATTTTCTGGGGTTCCGGCTTACACCCCTTCTTGGATTCTTTTAGCTTAAAACGTGCCATAATCAAAAACGGGTGAACACAGAAAGTCTGTATTATACCTTATTTATCATTGGCTTATGCGTTATTGTGCGAGCCTGAACACGGATTCAGGAATAATGCAATTGTATGTATCAAGTTCAGGGTTTACCTGATCATGTTGTATTATTTTTGGTTTAATATTAATTTGGCGACATTTTAATGCGTCATCACCATCCAAAGTTTATGTCTAAATTTAATCGCATACTGATTATCTGCCCGGCAAATGCAATCACAGCCGGCCCGGAAGCTATTCATCAATTGGTGTTTGACTTAAACAGATTAGGGCAAAATGCGGCAATCGTATACCATCCATTTAACAAGCTTCATGAAACCCCAAAACCCTATCAAAAATACAAAATTACGGTTGCAAACTATCAGGATTTCCAGCATGAGTTAATTATTTTTCCGGAAATAATGACAACACTTGCCTTACATGTAAAACAGGCACAAGCGGCAATTTGGTGGATGTCAGTTAATAATTATACTTGTATCCGCTACGGCAACCCTTTTAGAGATCACTTCAGATATTTTAAAAATTTAATAAAGGGTAAAAGACCCTTACGCGGCATTAGAGCCTTAAAACATTTGCTGCATTTTGCACAAAGCGATTATGCAAACCAATTCTTACTTGATCGGCAAATTCAATCTTTTCCTTTATCCGATCCGATTCCTGTTTATACCGATCCTGGTTACTTAAAGGATCTGTCTGAAAAAATTGTTAACACTCAAAGACAAAATATCATTTTGTTTAATCCTAACAAAGGTGCCAAAATTACTGAAAAACTCAAAAGCACCTTTCCCAACTTGCTATTCAAACCATTACAGGGATATAACCGTGAAGAATTAGCCGAAATTTTTCTTAGCTCTAAAATCTATATCGATTTCGGCCATCATCCCGGCAAAGACCGTTTACCCAGAGAAGCGGCCATTCATGGTTGCTGTGTTATTACTGGGCTATATGGTTCAGCAGCCAATCCTATTGATTTACCAATTAGCAATGAATATAAATTGGACGTTCAATCTAAAAACTTTGAGCAGAATTTTGCAAATATAGTGGATTCCATATTTACTCATTTTGAAGATCACTATACTAATTTGGAAAATTATCGAAATGTTATCGCTCTGGAGCCGTTAGTATTTGAACAACAAATGATAAATGCCTTTGGCATTGAATCCGCACTACCGAAGTAAATTTTTTTTTCGAAAAAGCAATTCGGCAAATGGCATTTATTGGGGTCCTGTGGAAGAACCCCCAAAAGTGTTCGTTCTGACGCTCGCAACAGTGCGCACAACGGGTGATATGTTAAATATCTTGCGGAATTAGCTAGCCAAAGTTGTATTTTTTTCTATTATTTATCATAATTAGACTTATTGCGTTTTCATCATCAATGCGAGGATTTTATGACGGTCACTATCGACACCCCGAACGCTCGGCGTCTGGTTGACGCCGCCGCCATTCGCGGCGCGGCCATCGTCGGCCAGCCCGGTGGCTGGTGCGTCATGCTCAAAATCGGGATGAAAGAAACCCCGCTGGGTACGCAGCGCACCGACAAGCCGCGTACTTGGAGCAGTTTGGATAGCTGTATGCAGTACCTACGCGAAGAGTTACAGATTGTTAAGATTGACGGCATCGACGCCAGTAACTACAGCGCCGCCGCCATCCATAGCAAGCGCAGACAGGATGCGTCCGAACGGATGCGGGCCGCGCACCAAGCCGCCGCCTATAGCGATTGGCTGGAAAAAGAAATACAGGAGGCTATCGACGATCCACGGCCAAGCATACCGCATGACCAGATCGTGGCTAACTGGCAAATACGAAAAGCCGAGCTGCTCGAACAGGCGAATAGGCAAGGAGCCAATTAGTGCCGGTATGGAAGCCGAAGGCCGAAGAGGACTTGCAGGGCATCATCGATTACATTGCCAAGGACAAGCCAATGGCGGCGATTGAATTAGGCGAAATGCTGATCGAGAAAGCGGCGCTTCTCGATATAAATCCCAGTCTAGGGAAAAAACGAACAAAAAACACGCGCATACTGGTAACTCACCCTAACTACATCGTGATTTACCGGGTTTGTAGTGAAACAGTCGAGATTTTGCGGGTGAAACACGCGAAGCGAAAATTTCCGGTAACTAGGTGAGTATACACAAACGACACAAAAGTTTACGGAAAGCCACAGCCGATAAGGCTTACGCAGAACGAACACTTTTGGGGGTTCTTCCACAGGACCCCTGATTAATCAGTCCTTAACCGATACGGCACCGGTCGCAGTATCCGACTGCTGGCCGAAGGCCATCCGGCTGCGGTCATGGATATGAGTTTTGCCAATCAGGCTTTGTGCATGGCGTTTTTGCGGCAATATGGGGTTCTGTGTAAGAACCCCTTCTAAGCTATCCTATGAGACTTTGGTGTTGTTTGTTAAACTCACCCTAAGCTGGGAGAGCCTTATTAATTGCCATTGGTCTAATGATAGGATGTTTGAGTTAGAAACTTTACAGTCGGGTCGTTTTCCAGAACATTACGAATAGTGTTATTAGACGCGGTTAACTCGTTTTCTTGAATTGATATGAAATCACTATTTAAAGCGCGTAAGAGAATCAGTTTTGCAATTGCAAGATTAGAAGTAGCTCGTAATTGTCCTACAAAGTTTTGTTCTGGTCCGTTTATATCGTTTTCGTTTAGCTCAAGGGCAACATCAAGTTGCTGCAATAACTTTCTCAAACCAATATCATCAAGGGCAAGAATTTTAGTTGCAAAATCATTCATATTAATTAAGTTCGTTTAAAAATGTTTTAATTTTAAAAATTTACTAAAAGAATTAGGGGTTATTAAACCAAAAAACGGTTTGTTCCACGATACCCCTGGAGATACATTTTAGACGGCATGTTTCATTTCTTCAGCATGAAATAGTTTTTCAAAAAAACTCTTCGTTCTCGCCCCTGCATACTCTTGAACAGTTTTCATCAGTTTGGGCTTATCCATGCTGCGTACTTTTTCGGCGACGCTGTTAAGAACGCTTTCTTTATCCTCCGCCAGGAAGTGAAGATTATTGATAAGATCCACTAACAAGAATTCCTGACTGCTTTTCTCCGGAAAGCGCGGTCTTTTCAAAAAATAGAAGTGCCGGCCGTTCAGTGTATATCTGCCATCCCGCTTATGGTTATAAACCAGCTTCTCGTTATAAAGCTGCGTGGTGCCTACGCCCAGGGAGTTATAGGCATTTAAGGATGCCATATAGAAATGGTCGTCTTTAAGGAAAGCGCGGATCAGCGTTTCGTCTTCTGGCGGTATATCACCAAAAGCCGTTTTCTTGGGACAGTAGTAAACGCCCCCCGCAAGCTTCTGGATAATCCCTTTGCTGACCAGTTGCTGTAAATGGCGGTCAACGGCATTTGACCATTTGGCCAGATCGGCCCGCCGATAAACTTGCCCCGGTTGAAGATGTTCTTGTAGTTCGTTGACTTTAGGCATGCCCCCTCCTCCGCTCCTACTATAGAGCAACCTGGATTGAATGTCATTTATTTAGTCTAAAAAACATGCATATTACTTTGCATTAGGATGAGATACGGGAAAAATCGATGTCAGATAAACTTGAACCACACAAATCAGTAAATACGTATATAGCTTTATGCGTATTTATATAGTATGCGAATAAAGGTCTGTTAAGCTTGCCAGTCATGGCTAGCGACCAATGCATTATGGGGTATTGAAGGTGCGTACATCACTATTTAAATAAATACGTATTTATGGTACTATGTATATAGTTAAATACAAATCTACTTTAATGCGTTAATACTTGGATACGCTTATGCGCACATTGGTAATAGCCAGTCAAAAGGGTGGCGTCGGAAAAACTACTTTGGCAGGCCATTTGTCTGTATTCGCCGAACAGAACAAAAATGGCCCTGTTGCTCTGATTGATACCGACCCCCAAGGCTCACTTGCGAGTTGGTGGAATGAGCGTTCAGCAGAAACCCCTATTTTTGCTAGCGTTAGCATTGCTAATTTAAATGAGCATTTACGCGAGCTTGAAAGATGCGGTGTTAAGCTGGCAATTATTGATACTCCGCCGGCAGTGACTACAACTATCAAGATGGTCATTGCAGTTGCAGACCTCGTATTAATTCCAACTAGGCCAAGTCCACACGATTTACGTGCCGTTGGTTCTACTGTCGAAATGGTTGAGTCGGCCAATAAGCCAATGATATTTGTTATCAATGGTGCAGCTGCGCGCGCTCGGATTACAGGTGAAGCTGCAATCGCCCTTTCCCAGCACGGTACCGTAGCACCGGTCACTATTTATCAACGTACTGATTTCGCGGCCTCAATGATTGATGGGCGCACTGTGCAAGAAATTGATCCGGGAAGTCGATCAGCAGGCGAAATTAAAGAGTTATGGAAATACGTATTTAAGAAACTACGTAAGTAGATATTTAGCTTAATCTATATTTGAGGATTTATGCAAATGGCTAAAACAGCAACTTTAAGTTCTGGCCTTGTCGCCAGAAAGGGCGCAGCAGTTCCAACTGTAACAGAAACAGATACCGAACACTTATCACCAGTTTCCCCCATCAAGAAGACAGAAGCAGGCTATTACAAGGCACTGACGGTAAAACTAGACAAAGAAAGATTTCACAAACTAAAACAAGCTGGACTAATCGCAGACAAAAGTAGCCAAGAAATTTTTGTTGAGGCTCTGGATGCTTATCTAAGCAAAGATGTTTGATAAATCACTGAGTCGAGTTAAAAAGTAACGGAAATCAAGCAAAGGTTACGACATGGCAAAGGCAAAACCTAAAAAGGACGACGTGGTTATTCCCCCCACAAAATCAGATTTCGGTGGGCAACAACTTGACTTGTTCCAATCGTTTCTCTGCAACACCGAGAACGAACGTGACCGACTGTCCAATACCTTCGATCTTTGGGATAGTGTGCCGCGTTATTCTGTATCACGTCAGGCAATGGACAAGATGCGTAAGGCTGGAACGTTCACACAGTTGCTGAGCGTCCCATTCAACTATCGTGGTCGCGAATTAGAGGCTATCATTCAACCCGCTTGGATACAGAACAAGGACAGTACTGTCACAGGTTATTATCCAAGTGCAAATGAAGAACTAATCGAAGATGCTTTGCGCAAAATCGCTGCTGAACAGAATTATGGGTATTTCGATAAACCAAATTACCGTAGTGGGGTGGTCTTCTCGCTACATATGTTGCGAGAAGAATTAAAAAAACGAGGCCATACACGATCCTATCAACAAATCGTTTTAAGTCTACGAATCCTCGCCAGAAGCTCGATTGAAATTGCCACGACAGACGACAAAAACGGAGAGGGGTTCTCAATCAATCCATATTTTTCCGGATTGTCAGCGGTATCCAGAAGTAAGCTTGATGACGATCCAGATGCAAAATGGATTGTGCAATTTCACCCCCTAGTAACACAGGCAATTGATGCGGTGACCTATCGTCAATTCAACTATGCACAAATGATGGGACATCGAACCCAGCTCGCCCGCTGGCTACACAAACAGCTTTCTCTCAAGTTTACATTTGCAAGCTTAATCACTTCGTTCGATATGCGTTTCAGCACAATCAAACGTGATAGTGCTTTGCTGGAAGGCTATAAGCTGCAACGTCAAGCAGTTGCAGCACTTGATGACGCCCTTGACGAGCTCAAAGCTAGTGGGGTATTAAGTACCACTCAAAAAAACGAGATACGCGGCGAACGTGCCAAGCTAGAAGATGTAATTTACACACTGACTGCCTCGCGGGAATTCATTACAGAAATCAAAGCAGCCAATAAACGACAGTCTTTAAGTGAGAAAAGCAAAGAAATCATTGTGGGAAAAAACCTCCCGACCAAGAAGCGGTAGTTATAGGTGACGGGTCAAGGCGTTTTACGGTAGTTATAGGTGACAGGTTGCGGTAGTTATAGGTGACAGGAAGCTTTTTCACATCAAATAGACCTATAGCCTAGCCTCAATTTCGGTAGTTATAGCTGACGGGTCGTAAAAAAACCGGTAGTTATAGCTGACGGGTCGTAAAAAAACCGGTAGTTATAGCTGACGGGTCGGTTTTTTGAGGCCTGGAATAGGAAGATAGAAGCCACTTTTTAGCCTAATTTCATCAACAAGTGGTAGTTATAGCTGACGGGTTGTTTCATTAAGTCATTGTAAATGAATTGAAATAATGACATTTTTTTGCTCTTATTCTTTTAATCTTTATTTAACCTTTATTTAATCATGCTACGCCTGTGAATAACTACGATTAAACACAAAGATCAATTGACAAAATGGTGTCACTATTGATACCGTATAACGATGCCTACTTCCAAAAAAATCCTTGATCAAATGCGACGGGAACCCAACAATGTTCGGTTCTCAGACTTGCATAAAATTTGTGAAGAATTTTTTGGAAAACCGCGTCAATCAGGCACAAGCCATACCATATTCAAAACACCTTGGCCTGGCGATCCGCGTGTGAACATTCAGAACGACAAAGGTAAAGCCAAAGCTTATCAGGTCAAACAGATACTGTTAGCCATCGACAAGTTAAAGGGGAATCCAAATGAACATTGAACATTACACCTATCGAGTTACCTGGTCTCCAGAAGATAATGAACATGTCGGTCTCTGTGTCGAACTACCTTCCTTGTCCTGGTTGGCGACTACGCCTGAAGAAGCCTTGACAGGTATCAGACAGCTCATTGCCGAAGTCATCAAAGATATGCAAAGCAATGGTGAAGTTATTCCAGAACCGCTATCAGAAAAACACTACAGCGGTGAATTTAGAGTCCGTATCCCATCAGAAGTACATCGCACTTTAGCGATGCAAGCGGCAGAGCAAGGTATTAGCCTGAATCGCTTAGCCAGTGCCAAGTTAGCCGGGTAAAATTTGAAAAAACGAAAGATGTGCATGATCAGGCAATTACTAAAATTGAAAAACCAATTCCTTCCCGTAATTGCCATCCATGGCAATTATACCAAATAAACAGATGATTTACCTTTTTTAATATTTTTAGTAAGGCATCAATTCCTAATCACATAACAGCACCGACAAGGCAATTCCCTTCAATCAAAGCTTTTTGTTTTACGCCAGGAAGGAATAGGGCAGGGCGGCCCCAATGAAATCCTTACTCAACCAGCGGTGCGTAGCTGTCGGGCATGGAAACCCGCCGAGTAGCCCAACAAACGGCAGGTTTTAAAGACTAAGAGATTTTTAGTTAGGTGTGGTGAGTTCAACTGGTCATTGCAACGCATTCGTTTAGTTTATCACCAGGCATCATGTAGCCCAGTGTTTTTCTAGGTCTCGTATTAAGCTTTAAAGCAATCTCATCTAGGTCTTGCTGACTATAACCGCTTAAATCGGTCCCTTTGGGAAAATATTGTCTTAATAATCGGTTTGTATTTTCATTGGTTCCTCGCTGCCAAGGGCTTCTTGGATCGCAAAAATACATTGCCACATCGGTGGCTACAGTAAATCTTTTATGTTGAGCTAATTCAGTACCACGATCCCATGTCAACGAAGCCATTAAGCCGGAAGGAAGTTGCTGTACCTGACGAATTAATGCATTCACAACATTCGTCGTATCTTTGCCATCAACTTGAACCAGCAACACAAATCGTGACCGACGTTCAACTAGAGTAGCAATATGGCTGTTTTTAGACCCCGTAATCAGATCACCTTCCCAATGCCCAGGTATTGCACGATCCTCAACCTCTGCAGGTCGATCTTTTATCGATACCGCATCAATAATTTGCCCTCTTGGCTGGCCTTCAGTTGTTGATGCCTTACCTTGCCGCATCATTCGTTTCGATCGTAGATGTCCGATTAATTCCTTTTTCAAAACGCCGCGTGCTTGAATATACAGGCTTTTATAGATTGTTTCATGTGAGACATGCATATTGATATCGTTTGGATATTTATGTTTAAGCCAGCCAGCAATTTGCTCAGGAGACCAATCGAAACCGAGTTTAGTTGCCACCATGATTTGTAGTTGAGAATGTGTAGCCAGTCGACAGGGCTTAGGTCGCTGTGCTTGATCCCATGCTTTTGAATCAGCTTCGATTGCTCGATATTGATCTTTATTACCATTACGGGCAATTTCACGGCAGATAGTAGAGGGTGATCTTGCTAGTTTTGATGCAATCTGTCGCATTGATTCACCAGCCGCCAGTCCTCGCGATATTTCTTCGCGCTCAACTAGACTCAGTGACCTAGCCGATCTTGAGCGAGTTGCAGGAATAATTCCACCATGAGCGGATAAAACAGTATGCACGGATCCAGCATGCTTACCAAGGGCACGACCTATCTCACTGAGTGATTGTCCTAATTTCCATCTTTGCCACAACTCAACCTTTTGAGCTGCGGATAAACCGGGTCGACCTTTCTGTGCCATTGATTCACCTCTGTTAATAATATTAAATCAGATAGTGTTGCAATGACCAGTTGAACTCACCGTTGTTTTCTTTGCTCCAGTGGTTTTCGCCGGCTGATGGCTGCTAAGCGCCTGTAGGAGTTCTGCGGCTTGGGCTTTCGTGGCCTCAAGTTGTCCGCGTAATTGAGCCGCTTCCTCGCGGGCTGTGACCGCTTGTTTGTGTGCGTTGTCTCTATCCGCCTCAATCTTCGTTAATTTCTCGGCAACACGATGAGTTTCTTCAGCAGTGCGCTTGCGTTGTTCTTGGTGCGTTTCTTCTGCGGCAGCGGCTTGGGCTTTTACGGTCGCCAGTTCTGCGCGTTCCTGGTCTCGCTCAGCGGCTAAGGATTGAACGGCTTTTTTCTGCTCGGCCAGTTCCGTCCGGATTCTTTCTAGTTCGATAGCATGTTGTTCGCCGGCGCTCTTGGCGGTTTGTTCGGTTAACGCCAGACGCTCGCGCAATTGCGCCAGTTCTACAGCTTGGGCCTGACTAGTTGCCTGAGCATCGGCCAAGTGTTTTTCAAAGACTTCGGATTCCGCTCTGACTTCATTCAGTTTGGTTTCCAAATCATCGACCGTGCTGGATGCATCCGCTAATTCACGTTCGGCCTGTTCGCGTTGATCGCCAGCGGCTCTGACTACTTCTCCTACCCGGCGCTCTGCTGCTTTGACCGCCTTGTCGTTCAATTCAACAGCCAGCATGGAAAGGCGTTCTGTGAGTGTTTTAGTGACCATAGCCACTTCCTCGGCCACCTCAATAGGCAATTCAGCCACCGGTTCCGCTCTGGTGACAGACTGGCTGGCCAGATGCTCATCCCAAACCTGCTTAAGACGACCGGGATTACCACCACCCACTTTCTGGCGTAAAGCAAAACCCGTGATATTGCGGCCAGCGTCTCGCAGCTCTTGACCGGCTTGGATGATGGCTTCCGGCGCAAATTCGGCAGGGCGGCCAGTTTGTATCGTGGTGGCTTGCATGAGGATTTCTCCTTTAAGTTGATGGGTTCAGTATAGCACATAATAAAATAATAAACAAACTAATTTATTAACAAACAAAGTAATAAACAAACTAACTTATTATTTCTTATTTTTATCGCTTAAGCCTCGTGACAAATGACCTTTATTTGTAAAGCTCACGAAAATGGCCGACTTTGGGGGTGTAAGCCCAAACCGCCGAAAATTCCGACGAATCGTTTTCAGCTGTTACAGCCCCATTATTCCAGCTCCAATTTAGCCACAATCGCATCAAGGTCTATGTTCTGCCCGCTATCTCTGAAGGCATAATGGCCATTAAAATGAATATTCCGCCAGGCCGCAGGCGAGACTTTCTTGATGAGTGCCAAAATCTTCAGTTTGGGGGATGCTTCATATTTGTCGAGTATCCGTGACAGGATAGCGGAATTATAATAAATGATCGCATTTGCGATTAGCCGCCCACATTCGTTACTGACCTCAATATCCAGATCCGTCCTGCCAGTGAGTTCCTTCTTGCCGCCAACCTGCGCGATTGCTGCTCGCAGTTGGTGATAAGATTCGATCCGGTTTTGCGAACGATGCGAGTTGCGCTCGATTTGTGGGTCGCGCAAATATCGCAATGTGTAAATGCTGCGGATTAGCTTATCGAACTCGAAGACCGCGCTACGGGTTGGGTTTGATTGCGTGTAGGTACATAATGGGTGTTAATAAACAAAAGGCTCTAAAGTTTCATAGGCTTTATAAGTAATCGCAAATGTGGGGCACATGGACAAACTAATGAGACCACATTGGCCTATATACTGGGTTTGCGTTGCTCTATGGGCTTCTACGTTGGTCTATATTTGGGTGCTAATAAACAAAAGGCTCTAAAGTTCCATACAAATTTTCTAAATGCCTTATCCAGCAAGGCTTTCAGCAAGTTTTCGACTTCTCAAAATTAGGCCGTTCTGTCCATGAAATTTTTAGGCGGTATAAACAATTAGACTTTTTCGTTCCAAGAATAAAGGATTTATGTTAAATATAGACCAACGTAGAAGCCCATAGAGCAACGCAAACCCAGTATATAGGCCAATGTGGTCTCATTAGTTTGTCCATGTGCCCCACATTTGCGATTACTTATAAAGCCTATGAAACTTTAGAGCCTTTTGTTTATTAACACCCTCTTTTGGAACCATATCCAACGCCTCCGGTAGTAGTAACAACCTGTTGAAATATACTGGACGTGAGCAGGATACAGAAACGGGGTTTTATTATTATCGAGACAGGTATTATGATCCTATCACTGGGCGGTTTATTAGTGAAGACCGTAAGGGGTTTGGAGCAGGGGTTAATTTTTATACCTATGCCAATAATAATCCGGTTAATGGGAATGATCCAACTGGTTTTGTTGATGTTACTTACACGGCAGGTTCAAACAATCCTACAATTACGAACTCGCCATTAGCAGGAGTTAATTATCAGGTATCTGATTCAAATGGTAATACTGCCTCAATGGGAGTTGGTGTTTATAATATGGTAGTTCAGCAAGGTAATAGTTTTAATACTGTTTTCAATGTTAACCAAACTAATTCATACATAAACGGTGGCGTTAATTATATTCTAAATAATAGGCTAAATGGTGCGACTGGCGATGCTAGTTTTGACGAAATTGCACAACAGTCTGTAACTGGTGGCCCATGGGATACAAAACAATACTTGCCTAATAATGCAGTTTATTTTTTAAATGACCAAGCCGAATTAAATGACTATGTTGGTAATGTAATTTGGGCAGCAGGTGTTAATTCTTTAGGTTTATCACAAACAACAGCAATAATTGGCGCTCAGGCATATGCTTTGAAGTCAAATGACACTTTTGATGATCCTAGAGATCAAGAAGCCATAAACTACGGATATTCTCTTACATTGCCTTTACCC
This sequence comes from Methylomonas sp. AM2-LC, assembly GCF_039904985.1. Lineage (NCBI taxonomy): Bacteria > Pseudomonadati > Pseudomonadota > Gammaproteobacteria > Methylococcales > Methylococcaceae > Methylomonas > Methylomonas sp. AM2-LC. Next base: position 95,648 of record NZ_CP157007.1, on the reverse strand, counting down.
ACACAATCATCAGGTAGTTTATCCCTATCTGATGAAGAAGATAGTGCGGCGGCTGATGGAGGTTTTGTTATTTATCCAAATAAATCAAATACAAATCAAATAAGATCTGTTTATTCAAAATGAAGTATTTAATTTCCTTTATTCGTTATTTGATTATCAGTTCATTATTCGGTATTTTGTATGCAATAATGTTTCTTGAGGTTGATGAATTACTGTGTAAAAGTAAAAGTGGTCAAACTGCCGCTGGGGGTGGTGCGGCGATTGGACTATTATCTCTAAAATATTTTTTTATATCATGGATAGTTTCAATGGTTATTTTATTTGCCATTAATATAATGCAAAAATATAGTTTATTGAAATCAAATACATCTTTTTCGTTTAAAATGCTCATTGTTTTAGGAGTGACATTAGTCATTACTTTTGATTCTATTTTAAGCTTTTGGCGGTCATTAGATTGTGTGTAGTTCTAACTTTTATGCTTATTGTTTGAATAATCCGGTTAATGGGGTTATTTAACCAAAAGAACGGTTTGTCCCGCGATACCCCTGGAGCCCTCGGTATTAGCGGCTTGCAGCCGAAATATCGATTTCAAATTCGCCAATAAGTTTCTTGATAACCTCTTGAATATTAACAATATGTTCTCGATTGTAAAATTCATACTTGCCAATGAAGTTGATATGCTGCCAGGCAACAGGTGAAAATCTTACTATTTCTTTCGCCTTTTCCGGATCAATCGTTAGATAGTGCTGATAAAGCGCCGATAGAATGGTCGCATTATAAAAAATCACCGCGTTGGCAATGAGCCTGATGGATTCGGCATTAATGTCGAGTTCAATTTCAGTTTTTCCATTAAGCATCCTGCCGCCGCTGACTTTGGAAATAGTGGAGCTTAACTGGTGGTAGGATTCGCCACGGTTCAATGAGCCTTGCACCACTTCGCGGATTTCCTTGCTATCGATATAATCCAGCAAATAATCGGTCATAATGATTTCATCAAAGGCAATCAAGGCTTTTAAGGTCGAATCGATCTTTTTACAAGACGATAATTTACTCACAATATGGCTTTGCGTGGTCTTTTTGATTGCCAGAGAGGCTAGAATTCTCAAAATTTTATCCCATTCCTTAATAATGAGCGATTTATTGACCTTTTTGCTGGGCTTAATAAGGTGTTTTGCGTACTTGTCGATCTCATCGAAACTCACCAATTTTTGATCTGATTTATCAGATAGCTGAGTAAAGCGAGGCATAAATCGATAGCCAAACATATACATTAAGGCAAAGTTAACGCGATTGATACTGTGCATATCGCCGGATACCGCCGTAATTTCAACATCTGATGTATTACTTTCGACAATATCCAGTAAGAAGTGACTTTCGTGCTGGTTTGCACCGATGACTTTCAGACGCAAGGGGAGATGATTGCCGATGAGTCCCAATAAGACCACGCCTTTCAGAAGGCCAAAATATTTTTTTCCGTACCTGGATTTGATCGTATGGTATTTCGTTGCCAATTTTTGACCGTCAACACTGGCGTGAACACCGTAGTCAGCTAAATTATACTCGCCAAAAATGGGCAGCTTGGCGGTATGGTTCATAATCACATCATTGGCGGCGCATAGGGTTTGAAAGCGAATATAGCTTTTACTAACCCGATCCAGATCTTGCTCTTTTACATCGCTGATCGCCTTCATTTTCTTCGCTTCAACCCCCGTTGCATTGGCGATAACACAGGCATGAATAACTTCAGGGTCGGGGTGTGACTTCGCGTATTTTGGCTGAAGATGTGAAAAAGACTTTAGAAAACCGGTAGCCTCTGCCGAAAACTTAAGAATATCGCCGATGCTTGAGACCAAGAGCTTTTCATAGAATGGATTGTTAATCCCGTCATCAAGACGGGTATAAGGCAAAGTCCAGTTAACCAGCTCGCCTTGCTTATTGCGATGAATTTTTAGGCTAGAGTTTTCACCGTTTTTAATGTTTTGGTTCACTCGCGCATATTTCTCTTTCAGGCTGGCTTCGAGTTTACTTAATAAGTCTTCGATGTTCATTGACAATAAAGGCATGTTGAGCTGCTTTAATATTTCATCTTTATGTTGCGCCCAATATTCAATGTCGATCAGTTCATCGTCCAGGGTACGATAGCAATTACTGTCTTTAATAAACACGCTGGTATTGGCAATGCCCTGTTTTAGCTGGCTATAAACCATGCATTCATAGCGGTCGCCATCCACTTTTTTGACCTTCTTATCATCGACCAGCACTTTATAGGTGAGGTATTTTTTCAGCGATTGAGGAAAAAAGTTCATGGGGATGTCTTCATAGGCATAATCCCGAAATGATAGTCCGCTGCTCAGGTGCCGCCTTAAAAACACAATGGCTTCTGTTAGCCCAGCGTTCGTGCAAGAAAAGTCCAGGACTTTGAAAATTGGCCGCAGGTTCCTTTTTATGGTTAATGCCTGTTGCCCATAGTATTGCCAACGATAGAAGTCCCTGTCTAGATTGGGCTTTTTAAATTCATCTAGAAATTGTTTATAATCGGCTTCTGGAACCACTTCAAAGGCTTTGGCCCTGACTTGTTCATCGGGAATACCGCTATCGATATTGATGGCCAGCACCTTACATGCCTGCTGCCTAAGCTTGGAATCGACGTTTTCAATCAACTCTATTTCTGAACGTTGATAGTCGTTGGCGTCATCGGTATATTTTGTCATCTTCTGTATCAAGCTGGATACCAGATGGTCATTGATTTTAAGAAACCGGCGATGAGCGTAACAAAGCAGGTACAGCCGTACCAGATTTTTATCGGTTAACCGCTTGAGTTTCTGGATGGTGTAAAATTCCGCCAGATTTGCATAGTAGATAATATTCTGTTCTGAGAGTCCCAGCTTAGGCATCAGGGTCTGAGATTTTTGGTAAATGCCGATGACAAGCTGTTGTTTGGCGACGCTATTTTTAATTTCAGTGGTGCTGAAATTCTTCTGATCCTTTTTTAGCAAGGTGAGGTTATAAAACAGTTCGTCGTTCGTTAACAGCTTATCCAATTCCGCACGCAGTTCTTTATCGGCATCGGTGTAAAGTTTATTGACCAGCCAGTTTCTTTCCTCTTGAAGCGCGGTAGTCACAATATCCTGTAAACTTGAATAAGCTGGCCGGATGACATTTTGTTGTTGGCAATAGCTCAACAAGCCTTCCAACACGAACCGCGATAGTGCGTGTCGTTTGACAAGCGCTTTTGCTTCTTTGAGTAATTGGCTTTGAAAATCTGTATCGACATCTTTCAGGCCGAATTTATTCATCACCTCGTAGCGGTTCCGGTAGTGATGATTTTTAGACACCTGCTTTTTGGGAAATGGCTCATCTGGAAAATAAAGCCGCATGATGAACGCCGCATCCGCTTTAACTTTTTGGAAGCTGAATAGGAAGAAGTAATTGACAGCCCGGTAATAACCAAGCTGTAGGATGTAATCCACTTTACAGGTAGTGTTGTTTTCAAAGCTATCGAGCACGGCTATGTCGTCGGTATCGAGGGCAAATAAAAATGATCGATCGTCGTCATCCAGCGTGGGTATTTCGTAAAGATCATTGATTTCGTCCTGGGTTAAAATCGTCAGTCGAGCCATGCTGGTTTCTATTTGATGAGGATGATGGTTATGGCACGGTTATTTCCACACCACTGTTTTTCTCGGTCGCTTGATATTCGAATTCTGATGGATGGGGGCTGCTTTTTAGTCAGTGCAAAAAGTGTACTTTCTGCACTCTAAGTTGACCGGTTCTTTCGGATTGCAATTCCTTTCATTTTTAGTGCAAAAACCTTTGCTAAAATCATAATGCATTTACCTGTACTATGTGTTAACTTTTTGCACTATGTACACCCATTCTACTTCTACAGATATGTCTCTCCATCGAATCGGCTATGCACGGGTCAGCAGTATCGGCCAAAATCTGGATTCTCAAATCGATGCTTTACAGAAAGCCGGTTGCGGGAAAATCTTTTCCGACAAAATGACCGGTTCACACATGGATCGACCTGGCTGGGATCAGTTTTTGGAATATGCTCGCCCAGGTGATACTTTGGTCGTGAGTGAATTAAGCCGCATGACGCGCTCTTTGATGGATTTACTGACAACGGCCAAAGTTTTGGAACAACGACAGATTAACTTGGTGTCATTGCGAGAAAATATCGACACAACAACAGCTACTGGTCGTTGTTTCTTGTCGATGATGGGTGCCATTCACCAAATGGAGCGGGAGCTACGCGCAGAACGGGCGGCGGCAGGCCGTTCATCTGCTAAAGCGCGTGGTAAAACCGGGGGGCGACCTAAGACTGATCCTGAAAAATTGGAAAATGCCAGAATCTTATATGAAAATTCAGGCAAAACCGCTGCTGAGGTATGTGAAATTGCTGGCGTGGGGAGGCGGAAATTCTTCTCCCATATTGCAGAAAAACGAAATGAATCGGGAAAAACATAACATTCCTCGCTGTGTGACTTTTTGTTCACTGTTCCAAAACAGACTTGGAATATAATCTAACCTTATTCGAAGTGTATTCAATGCAAATAACAGAATTGCAAACAGCCCGAACGATCCTCAGGCCATTTACCGAGGATGATGCAATACAGTCATTTTCTTGGTTTGGTGATCCAGAGGTCATGAAATTCACGCCTCATGGCCCAGATATTAATCTGGAGTCCACCATTTTGAGGATAACGCATTATATTGAGCACCAAAATCAATATGGATATGCAAAATGGATAATTCTTGATCGTAATACCATGAAACCGATTGGCGACTCTGGCCCCATGTATTTTCCTGAATGTCATAGTTTCGAGTTAGGCTATAGATTGTTGCCAAGCTTCTGGAACCAAGGTATAGCAACAGAAGTAACATCCGCTTGGATTCGGTATTACTTTCAAATATTAGAGCTGAAATATTTAATGGCGTTTACGCATACAAAAAATCTGGCTTCAATACGTGTTTTGGAAAAAACCGGATTTCAATTCAGCCATCAAGAGCGCCTTATGGGGATGGACAGTATGGTTTTTAATATAGCCAGTGTTGATGCGGAAGCAAATACATAGCCTCAAAGGGAATTTTTTTAAAAATAACGACTGACTTTATAACTTATGCTCGGCACTCATGATCTAACACTTTTTGTAATCTCTGGTCTATTGCTAAATATCACACCTGGCGCAGACTCGCTGTATATTGTTGCCCGTAGTGTCGGCCAAGGTCGTTCTGCCGGCGTAGCCGCCGCACTCGGTATAGCCCTGGGCTGTTACCTGCATATTTTTGCCGCCGCTGTTGGCTTGTCAGCGCTACTTGCGGCTTCTTCGACTGCATTCTCCACGCTTAAGCTGATTGGTGCAGTGTATCTCGTATACATAGGAATTACCTTGATGCGCAGTACTTCACCCTGTTCAGATGCACTAAAGAACTCGCAGCCAGCGTCCCTACGCAGTATTTTTCGTCAAGGCTTTCTGACCAACGTTCTCAACCCAAAAGTGGCGATTTTCTTTCTGGCTTTCGTTCCACAGTTTATCGAGCATGAAGCGCCAAACAAAGCCTTGGCCTTTATCTTCCTGGGCGGGATTTTTAATTTTACTGGCACAATTTGGTGCTTGTTCCTCGCTTGGTTCGCAGACCATCTTAATCAGCGCCTATCTCCCCGCAAGCTTTTATTTGCCTGGCTAACGCGAACAGCGGGAGGCGTGTTTGTATTCCTGGGATTTAAGCTTGCCGTCAGCAAGCAGAACTAAAATACCATTCCATATCCCATCGATATTGTTTCGTATCAGGTTGGAATAGCATCATTACGAACAGTGTGAATAGCATTGTATTCAGAACCTTGGCGTGACGTTGGCGTTACTCATTTACTAATTATTCCTAATCCTTTCGGTCAGCCAACTTTATCGGCAAGCATGAATTTTGTGACGCACAATAAGTTATTAATATTCAATAGGCTATAGAATTTTTAGTGGCGAATTTGAAATCGATATTTCGTCTGAAAGCCGCTAATACCAAGGGCTCCAGGGGTGTCGCGGGACAAACCGTTCTTTTGGTTAATTAACCCCATGTGGAAAGCCATCGCATCGACCAGATTATCGGTAAACTGGCGGTAGCGTTGCCAGGCATAGCACAACAAGTAGAGATAGGTCTGCTCCGGCTTGAGGTTTCGCAAGTCGTGAACGGTATAAAAATTGGCCAAACTCGCATAGTAGAGCAAGTTCTGCTGGGAAACGCCCAACTTGGGCAGCAAGGCTTTTGCAATCCTGTGCAGTGGTTCCAGCAGGGTGCGCTTCTCGCGTTCGCGGATCATCTGACGCCAGCCGAAATTCTTGGCATCCTGCTTTAGCGCCGCTAATTGAGACAGGGTATCATCACGCACCAGGAGCTGGGTCAGCGTGGCTTTGGTCGCGTCATCCAGTATTTCTGCAAGTAGTCCGCCAAGCCGTCGGCGTTCGGAGGAAAGCGTTTCGCTGATCAACTCTTGCAGCGTAGTGTAGCCTGGCCGAATGATTTTGTGGCCGTTAAGCCAGACGAGCAGCTCGACGGCTACAAATCCCGGCGAGACGTCACGCCGCACAATAGACTCGGCCTGACGCGCTAGCTGCGGCAGAAAGTCGGAAGTCCACAACCGATAGCCGAACAACTCGGCAATACGCCCGCGCTGAGTGTAATGCTCATGGTTGGTTATCGGCTTCCTTTCAAATGCATCGCCGATGAAATAACGGCTCAATACAAAGGCGCAATCGTCCTCGACTTCGTTCCAGTCAAAGCGGAAAAAGCTGTGCTTTGCCTTGAAATAACCGATTTGCAAAATGCAATAAACCTGGGCATGAAGACCGGGGCGGCTGGTCGCAAGCATCAGTTCGTTTTCCGAAAGTGCCAGATACTCCAGCCGCTGAGCATCATCAAAATCTGGCAGGCCATATAGAGCATACTGCTCGGCTTCCGATAGTACGGTCAGCAGCTTATTTTTTGCTGCCATTCATTAGACGTGTTGCACTGGACCTGGGTATTCAGCCACATAGGCATCGGACGTCAGTAGCGTGATACCTTCGACAATGGCCTGGGCGACAAGCAGCCGATCAAAAGGGTCTTTATGGATGGGTGGCAAGGTGCCGATGGTGACCGCATGCTCGCTGAGGATCGGCAGTTCATTGTAGCCATTGTCCAGTAGCCCCCGCCGTAACAAGCGCGGATCAACCTGGAAGTCTTTGCGGCCTAAGCCGCATTTGATAACGATTTCCCACAAACTGGCGACGCTGAAGAACAGCTCGTTTTCAGGGGCGCTCATCAGCGCCTGGGCATCCGGTGGCAAATACTCAAAACCTTCCGCCGCCCATAGCAGCAGATGGGTGTCCAATAGCAGCTTCATGCGCCATCCTCAAATAGCTGTACGATTTCTTCTTCGCCCATCCGGTCAAAATCATCCGGTACATGGATTTGTCCAGCCATAAAACCGAACCGCTTGATTTGAGAAGGCTCCGGCGCATTAAGCGCCATCACTTTAACCATCGGCTTGCCAGCCTTGGCGATGACAAACGGTTCACCCTTGGCGGCTTGCTCTACCAGACGGGATAGTTGGGTTTTAGCGTCATGAATATTATATGTCTGCATGATGACAACCTGAATAGACTTAGTTTATATGGTTTAGTTTATCACGGTTCGATACCCTTTTCTAGTTCGAATAAGGTAACCCTTAATCGAACTAGTGGCAAATGGTACTATATAAGATGAAACTATAACTCTAATCAGACCGGTTCGATTAAACAACCTTAATAGTACCAATGACCCATTTTATCCGCGCTTATCTTCGAACCTCTACCAACGAGCAAAACGCCCAACGTGCACGTGGTTCTCTTGATCGCTTTGCGCACGAACATGGTGTGGTCATTTGTAATTATTATGCTGAAAACGAATCCGGCGCTCATTTAAAGCGTCCAGAGTTATTCCGGCTATTGGCAGATAGTCGACCAAGCGATATTTTGCTTGTGGAAGACATTGATCGGCTTTCACGCTTGGCCAGCACCGAATGGGAAAATTTAAAAGGCATTATCCGAAAACGTGAGGTTCGTGTTGTAGCGGTGAATGTGCCAACTACTTGGCAACATCTATCGCCGATACAAAACGAGTTTGATGCGCGGATGTTTGGCGCTATCAACGACATGCTTTTGGATATGTTGGCCGCTATTGCCAGGCGTGACTATGAACAGCGCCGGGAACGGCAAAAGCAAGGTATTGAAAAAGCACAAGCTGCCGGAAAATACCGTGGGCGCATGGTTGACTTAGAGCGTTACAATGCCATTAACCGATTGCTGGCAAGCGGTAGTTCATGGAATGTTGTACAGAAAACTATTAAATGCAGTCGCAGTACGATAAGCAGCGCAATCAAGCATACGTCACTGGCAGTAAGCACACAATGCGCCGATCCAGAAGTCGAAGCGAACAAATCCGTTGCAATCATTCTTTGGGTTCTTGTTGAGAACGGCAGCAAATTTACTCGCGGTAAAAAAGCAGTACGAGAGAAAATCGCATGGATGCTTTTGACCAATTACCAAGGGCAGAAGCTGAATGATACCGAAACTCGGATTATGATGCAGTTTGCCGACGATGCTGATCTGAAAGAACAAATCGACGAAATTCTGGATGAGATTTATCAAATAGCTGATTTTCGCAATTGCGAAATAATCGACCTGTCACTCCAAGAAGAATCAACAGGCCGTTATTGGGATGAATGTGACGGCGGCTGGAAATAGGTTTATTCTGTGTGACAAAATTTTCTGGGGTTCCGGCTTACACCCCTTCTTGGATTCTTTTAGCTTAAAACGTGCCATAATCAAAAACGGGTGAACACAGAAAGTCTGTATTATACCTTATTTATCATTGGCTTATGCGTTATTGTGCGAGCCTGAACACGGATTCAGGAATAATGCAATTGTATGTATCAAGTTCAGGGTTTACCTGATCATGTTGTATTATTTTTGGTTTAATATTAATTTGGCGACATTTTAATGCGTCATCACCATCCAAAGTTTATGTCTAAATTTAATCGCATACTGATTATCTGCCCGGCAAATGCAATCACAGCCGGCCCGGAAGCTATTCATCAATTGGTGTTTGACTTAAACAGATTAGGGCAAAATGCGGCAATCGTATACCATCCATTTAACAAGCTTCATGAAACCCCAAAACCCTATCAAAAATACAAAATTACGGTTGCAAACTATCAGGATTTCCAGCATGAGTTAATTATTTTTCCGGAAATAATGACAACACTTGCCTTACATGTAAAACAGGCACAAGCGGCAATTTGGTGGATGTCAGTTAATAATTATACTTGTATCCGCTACGGCAACCCTTTTAGAGATCACTTCAGATATTTTAAAAATTTAATAAAGGGTAAAAGACCCTTACGCGGCATTAGAGCCTTAAAACATTTGCTGCATTTTGCACAAAGCGATTATGCAAACCAATTCTTACTTGATCGGCAAATTCAATCTTTTCCTTTATCCGATCCGATTCCTGTTTATACCGATCCTGGTTACTTAAAGGATCTGTCTGAAAAAATTGTTAACACTCAAAGACAAAATATCATTTTGTTTAATCCTAACAAAGGTGCCAAAATTACTGAAAAACTCAAAAGCACCTTTCCCAACTTGCTATTCAAACCATTACAGGGATATAACCGTGAAGAATTAGCCGAAATTTTTCTTAGCTCTAAAATCTATATCGATTTCGGCCATCATCCCGGCAAAGACCGTTTACCCAGAGAAGCGGCCATTCATGGTTGCTGTGTTATTACTGGGCTATATGGTTCAGCAGCCAATCCTATTGATTTACCAATTAGCAATGAATATAAATTGGACGTTCAATCTAAAAACTTTGAGCAGAATTTTGCAAATATAGTGGATTCCATATTTACTCATTTTGAAGATCACTATACTAATTTGGAAAATTATCGAAATGTTATCGCTCTGGAGCCGTTAGTATTTGAACAACAAATGATAAATGCCTTTGGCATTGAATCCGCACTACCGAAGTAAATTTTTTTTTCGAAAAAGCAATTCGGCAAATGGCATTTATTGGGGTCCTGTGGAAGAACCCCCAAAAGTGTTCGTTCTGACGCTCGCAACAGTGCGCACAACGGGTGATATGTTAAATATCTTGCGGAATTAGCTAGCCAAAGTTGTATTTTTTTCTATTATTTATCATAATTAGACTTATTGCGTTTTCATCATCAATGCGAGGATTTTATGACGGTCACTATCGACACCCCGAACGCTCGGCGTCTGGTTGACGCCGCCGCCATTCGCGGCGCGGCCATCGTCGGCCAGCCCGGTGGCTGGTGCGTCATGCTCAAAATCGGGATGAAAGAAACCCCGCTGGGTACGCAGCGCACCGACAAGCCGCGTACTTGGAGCAGTTTGGATAGCTGTATGCAGTACCTACGCGAAGAGTTACAGATTGTTAAGATTGACGGCATCGACGCCAGTAACTACAGCGCCGCCGCCATCCATAGCAAGCGCAGACAGGATGCGTCCGAACGGATGCGGGCCGCGCACCAAGCCGCCGCCTATAGCGATTGGCTGGAAAAAGAAATACAGGAGGCTATCGACGATCCACGGCCAAGCATACCGCATGACCAGATCGTGGCTAACTGGCAAATACGAAAAGCCGAGCTGCTCGAACAGGCGAATAGGCAAGGAGCCAATTAGTGCCGGTATGGAAGCCGAAGGCCGAAGAGGACTTGCAGGGCATCATCGATTACATTGCCAAGGACAAGCCAATGGCGGCGATTGAATTAGGCGAAATGCTGATCGAGAAAGCGGCGCTTCTCGATATAAATCCCAGTCTAGGGAAAAAACGAACAAAAAACACGCGCATACTGGTAACTCACCCTAACTACATCGTGATTTACCGGGTTTGTAGTGAAACAGTCGAGATTTTGCGGGTGAAACACGCGAAGCGAAAATTTCCGGTAACTAGGTGAGTATACACAAACGACACAAAAGTTTACGGAAAGCCACAGCCGATAAGGCTTACGCAGAACGAACACTTTTGGGGGTTCTTCCACAGGACCCCTGATTAATCAGTCCTTAACCGATACGGCACCGGTCGCAGTATCCGACTGCTGGCCGAAGGCCATCCGGCTGCGGTCATGGATATGAGTTTTGCCAATCAGGCTTTGTGCATGGCGTTTTTGCGGCAATATGGGGTTCTGTGTAAGAACCCCTTCTAAGCTATCCTATGAGACTTTGGTGTTGTTTGTTAAACTCACCCTAAGCTGGGAGAGCCTTATTAATTGCCATTGGTCTAATGATAGGATGTTTGAGTTAGAAACTTTACAGTCGGGTCGTTTTCCAGAACATTACGAATAGTGTTATTAGACGCGGTTAACTCGTTTTCTTGAATTGATATGAAATCACTATTTAAAGCGCGTAAGAGAATCAGTTTTGCAATTGCAAGATTAGAAGTAGCTCGTAATTGTCCTACAAAGTTTTGTTCTGGTCCGTTTATATCGTTTTCGTTTAGCTCAAGGGCAACATCAAGTTGCTGCAATAACTTTCTCAAACCAATATCATCAAGGGCAAGAATTTTAGTTGCAAAATCATTCATATTAATTAAGTTCGTTTAAAAATGTTTTAATTTTAAAAATTTACTAAAAGAATTAGGGGTTATTAAACCAAAAAACGGTTTGTTCCACGATACCCCTGGAGATACATTTTAGACGGCATGTTTCATTTCTTCAGCATGAAATAGTTTTTCAAAAAAACTCTTCGTTCTCGCCCCTGCATACTCTTGAACAGTTTTCATCAGTTTGGGCTTATCCATGCTGCGTACTTTTTCGGCGACGCTGTTAAGAACGCTTTCTTTATCCTCCGCCAGGAAGTGAAGATTATTGATAAGATCCACTAACAAGAATTCCTGACTGCTTTTCTCCGGAAAGCGCGGTCTTTTCAAAAAATAGAAGTGCCGGCCGTTCAGTGTATATCTGCCATCCCGCTTATGGTTATAAACCAGCTTCTCGTTATAAAGCTGCGTGGTGCCTACGCCCAGGGAGTTATAGGCATTTAAGGATGCCATATAGAAATGGTCGTCTTTAAGGAAAGCGCGGATCAGCGTTTCGTCTTCTGGCGGTATATCACCAAAAGCCGTTTTCTTGGGACAGTAGTAAACGCCCCCCGCAAGCTTCTGGATAATCCCTTTGCTGACCAGTTGCTGTAAATGGCGGTCAACGGCATTTGACCATTTGGCCAGATCGGCCCGCCGATAAACTTGCCCCGGTTGAAGATGTTCTTGTAGTTCGTTGACTTTAGGCATGCCCCCTCCTCCGCTCCTACTATAGAGCAACCTGGATTGAATGTCATTTATTTAGTCTAAAAAACATGCATATTACTTTGCATTAGGATGAGATACGGGAAAAATCGATGTCAGATAAACTTGAACCACACAAATCAGTAAATACGTATATAGCTTTATGCGTATTTATATAGTATGCGAATAAAGGTCTGTTAAGCTTGCCAGTCATGGCTAGCGACCAATGCATTATGGGGTATTGAAGGTGCGTACATCACTATTTAAATAAATACGTATTTATGGTACTATGTATATAGTTAAATACAAATCTACTTTAATGCGTTAATACTTGGATACGCTTATGCGCACATTGGTAATAGCCAGTCAAAAGGGTGGCGTCGGAAAAACTACTTTGGCAGGCCATTTGTCTGTATTCGCCGAACAGAACAAAAATGGCCCTGTTGCTCTGATTGATACCGACCCCCAAGGCTCACTTGCGAGTTGGTGGAATGAGCGTTCAGCAGAAACCCCTATTTTTGCTAGCGTTAGCATTGCTAATTTAAATGAGCATTTACGCGAGCTTGAAAGATGCGGTGTTAAGCTGGCAATTATTGATACTCCGCCGGCAGTGACTACAACTATCAAGATGGTCATTGCAGTTGCAGACCTCGTATTAATTCCAACTAGGCCAAGTCCACACGATTTACGTGCCGTTGGTTCTACTGTCGAAATGGTTGAGTCGGCCAATAAGCCAATGATATTTGTTATCAATGGTGCAGCTGCGCGCGCTCGGATTACAGGTGAAGCTGCAATCGCCCTTTCCCAGCACGGTACCGTAGCACCGGTCACTATTTATCAACGTACTGATTTCGCGGCCTCAATGATTGATGGGCGCACTGTGCAAGAAATTGATCCGGGAAGTCGATCAGCAGGCGAAATTAAAGAGTTATGGAAATACGTATTTAAGAAACTACGTAAGTAGATATTTAGCTTAATCTATATTTGAGGATTTATGCAAATGGCTAAAACAGCAACTTTAAGTTCTGGCCTTGTCGCCAGAAAGGGCGCAGCAGTTCCAACTGTAACAGAAACAGATACCGAACACTTATCACCAGTTTCCCCCATCAAGAAGACAGAAGCAGGCTATTACAAGGCACTGACGGTAAAACTAGACAAAGAAAGATTTCACAAACTAAAACAAGCTGGACTAATCGCAGACAAAAGTAGCCAAGAAATTTTTGTTGAGGCTCTGGATGCTTATCTAAGCAAAGATGTTTGATAAATCACTGAGTCGAGTTAAAAAGTAACGGAAATCAAGCAAAGGTTACGACATGGCAAAGGCAAAACCTAAAAAGGACGACGTGGTTATTCCCCCCACAAAATCAGATTTCGGTGGGCAACAACTTGACTTGTTCCAATCGTTTCTCTGCAACACCGAGAACGAACGTGACCGACTGTCCAATACCTTCGATCTTTGGGATAGTGTGCCGCGTTATTCTGTATCACGTCAGGCAATGGACAAGATGCGTAAGGCTGGAACGTTCACACAGTTGCTGAGCGTCCCATTCAACTATCGTGGTCGCGAATTAGAGGCTATCATTCAACCCGCTTGGATACAGAACAAGGACAGTACTGTCACAGGTTATTATCCAAGTGCAAATGAAGAACTAATCGAAGATGCTTTGCGCAAAATCGCTGCTGAACAGAATTATGGGTATTTCGATAAACCAAATTACCGTAGTGGGGTGGTCTTCTCGCTACATATGTTGCGAGAAGAATTAAAAAAACGAGGCCATACACGATCCTATCAACAAATCGTTTTAAGTCTACGAATCCTCGCCAGAAGCTCGATTGAAATTGCCACGACAGACGACAAAAACGGAGAGGGGTTCTCAATCAATCCATATTTTTCCGGATTGTCAGCGGTATCCAGAAGTAAGCTTGATGACGATCCAGATGCAAAATGGATTGTGCAATTTCACCCCCTAGTAACACAGGCAATTGATGCGGTGACCTATCGTCAATTCAACTATGCACAAATGATGGGACATCGAACCCAGCTCGCCCGCTGGCTACACAAACAGCTTTCTCTCAAGTTTACATTTGCAAGCTTAATCACTTCGTTCGATATGCGTTTCAGCACAATCAAACGTGATAGTGCTTTGCTGGAAGGCTATAAGCTGCAACGTCAAGCAGTTGCAGCACTTGATGACGCCCTTGACGAGCTCAAAGCTAGTGGGGTATTAAGTACCACTCAAAAAAACGAGATACGCGGCGAACGTGCCAAGCTAGAAGATGTAATTTACACACTGACTGCCTCGCGGGAATTCATTACAGAAATCAAAGCAGCCAATAAACGACAGTCTTTAAGTGAGAAAAGCAAAGAAATCATTGTGGGAAAAAACCTCCCGACCAAGAAGCGGTAGTTATAGGTGACGGGTCAAGGCGTTTTACGGTAGTTATAGGTGACAGGTTGCGGTAGTTATAGGTGACAGGAAGCTTTTTCACATCAAATAGACCTATAGCCTAGCCTCAATTTCGGTAGTTATAGCTGACGGGTCGTAAAAAAACCGGTAGTTATAGCTGACGGGTCGTAAAAAAACCGGTAGTTATAGCTGACGGGTCGGTTTTTTGAGGCCTGGAATAGGAAGATAGAAGCCACTTTTTAGCCTAATTTCATCAACAAGTGGTAGTTATAGCTGACGGGTTGTTTCATTAAGTCATTGTAAATGAATTGAAATAATGACATTTTTTTGCTCTTATTCTTTTAATCTTTATTTAACCTTTATTTAATCATGCTACGCCTGTGAATAACTACGATTAAACACAAAGATCAATTGACAAAATGGTGTCACTATTGATACCGTATAACGATGCCTACTTCCAAAAAAATCCTTGATCAAATGCGACGGGAACCCAACAATGTTCGGTTCTCAGACTTGCATAAAATTTGTGAAGAATTTTTTGGAAAACCGCGTCAATCAGGCACAAGCCATACCATATTCAAAACACCTTGGCCTGGCGATCCGCGTGTGAACATTCAGAACGACAAAGGTAAAGCCAAAGCTTATCAGGTCAAACAGATACTGTTAGCCATCGACAAGTTAAAGGGGAATCCAAATGAACATTGAACATTACACCTATCGAGTTACCTGGTCTCCAGAAGATAATGAACATGTCGGTCTCTGTGTCGAACTACCTTCCTTGTCCTGGTTGGCGACTACGCCTGAAGAAGCCTTGACAGGTATCAGACAGCTCATTGCCGAAGTCATCAAAGATATGCAAAGCAATGGTGAAGTTATTCCAGAACCGCTATCAGAAAAACACTACAGCGGTGAATTTAGAGTCCGTATCCCATCAGAAGTACATCGCACTTTAGCGATGCAAGCGGCAGAGCAAGGTATTAGCCTGAATCGCTTAGCCAGTGCCAAGTTAGCCGGGTAAAATTTGAAAAAACGAAAGATGTGCATGATCAGGCAATTACTAAAATTGAAAAACCAATTCCTTCCCGTAATTGCCATCCATGGCAATTATACCAAATAAACAGATGATTTACCTTTTTTAATATTTTTAGTAAGGCATCAATTCCTAATCACATAACAGCACCGACAAGGCAATTCCCTTCAATCAAAGCTTTTTGTTTTACGCCAGGAAGGAATAGGGCAGGGCGGCCCCAATGAAATCCTTACTCAACCAGCGGTGCGTAGCTGTCGGGCATGGAAACCCGCCGAGTAGCCCAACAAACGGCAGGTTTTAAAGACTAAGAGATTTTTAGTTAGGTGTGGTGAGTTCAACTGGTCATTGCAACGCATTCGTTTAGTTTATCACCAGGCATCATGTAGCCCAGTGTTTTTCTAGGTCTCGTATTAAGCTTTAAAGCAATCTCATCTAGGTCTTGCTGACTATAACCGCTTAAATCGGTCCCTTTGGGAAAATATTGTCTTAATAATCGGTTTGTATTTTCATTGGTTCCTCGCTGCCAAGGGCTTCTTGGATCGCAAAAATACATTGCCACATCGGTGGCTACAGTAAATCTTTTATGTTGAGCTAATTCAGTACCACGATCCCATGTCAACGAAGCCATTAAGCCGGAAGGAAGTTGCTGTACCTGACGAATTAATGCATTCACAACATTCGTCGTATCTTTGCCATCAACTTGAACCAGCAACACAAATCGTGACCGACGTTCAACTAGAGTAGCAATATGGCTGTTTTTAGACCCCGTAATCAGATCACCTTCCCAATGCCCAGGTATTGCACGATCCTCAACCTCTGCAGGTCGATCTTTTATCGATACCGCATCAATAATTTGCCCTCTTGGCTGGCCTTCAGTTGTTGATGCCTTACCTTGCCGCATCATTCGTTTCGATCGTAGATGTCCGATTAATTCCTTTTTCAAAACGCCGCGTGCTTGAATATACAGGCTTTTATAGATTGTTTCATGTGAGACATGCATATTGATATCGTTTGGATATTTATGTTTAAGCCAGCCAGCAATTTGCTCAGGAGACCAATCGAAACCGAGTTTAGTTGCCACCATGATTTGTAGTTGAGAATGTGTAGCCAGTCGACAGGGCTTAGGTCGCTGTGCTTGATCCCATGCTTTTGAATCAGCTTCGATTGCTCGATATTGATCTTTATTACCATTACGGGCAATTTCACGGCAGATAGTAGAGGGTGATCTTGCTAGTTTTGATGCAATCTGTCGCATTGATTCACCAGCCGCCAGTCCTCGCGATATTTCTTCGCGCTCAACTAGACTCAGTGACCTAGCCGATCTTGAGCGAGTTGCAGGAATAATTCCACCATGAGCGGATAAAACAGTATGCACGGATCCAGCATGCTTACCAAGGGCACGACCTATCTCACTGAGTGATTGTCCTAATTTCCATCTTTGCCACAACTCAACCTTTTGAGCTGCGGATAAACCGGGTCGACCTTTCTGTGCCATTGATTCACCTCTGTTAATAATATTAAATCAGATAGTGTTGCAATGACCAGTTGAACTCACCGTTGTTTTCTTTGCTCCAGTGGTTTTCGCCGGCTGATGGCTGCTAAGCGCCTGTAGGAGTTCTGCGGCTTGGGCTTTCGTGGCCTCAAGTTGTCCGCGTAATTGAGCCGCTTCCTCGCGGGCTGTGACCGCTTGTTTGTGTGCGTTGTCTCTATCCGCCTCAATCTTCGTTAATTTCTCGGCAACACGATGAGTTTCTTCAGCAGTGCGCTTGCGTTGTTCTTGGTGCGTTTCTTCTGCGGCAGCGGCTTGGGCTTTTACGGTCGCCAGTTCTGCGCGTTCCTGGTCTCGCTCAGCGGCTAAGGATTGAACGGCTTTTTTCTGCTCGGCCAGTTCCGTCCGGATTCTTTCTAGTTCGATAGCATGTTGTTCGCCGGCGCTCTTGGCGGTTTGTTCGGTTAACGCCAGACGCTCGCGCAATTGCGCCAGTTCTACAGCTTGGGCCTGACTAGTTGCCTGAGCATCGGCCAAGTGTTTTTCAAAGACTTCGGATTCCGCTCTGACTTCATTCAGTTTGGTTTCCAAATCATCGACCGTGCTGGATGCATCCGCTAATTCACGTTCGGCCTGTTCGCGTTGATCGCCAGCGGCTCTGACTACTTCTCCTACCCGGCGCTCTGCTGCTTTGACCGCCTTGTCGTTCAATTCAACAGCCAGCATGGAAAGGCGTTCTGTGAGTGTTTTAGTGACCATAGCCACTTCCTCGGCCACCTCAATAGGCAATTCAGCCACCGGTTCCGCTCTGGTGACAGACTGGCTGGCCAGATGCTCATCCCAAACCTGCTTAAGACGACCGGGATTACCACCACCCACTTTCTGGCGTAAAGCAAAACCCGTGATATTGCGGCCAGCGTCTCGCAGCTCTTGACCGGCTTGGATGATGGCTTCCGGCGCAAATTCGGCAGGGCGGCCAGTTTGTATCGTGGTGGCTTGCATGAGGATTTCTCCTTTAAGTTGATGGGTTCAGTATAGCACATAATAAAATAATAAACAAACTAATTTATTAACAAACAAAGTAATAAACAAACTAACTTATTATTTCTTATTTTTATCGCTTAAGCCTCGTGACAAATGACCTTTATTTGTAAAGCTCACGAAAATGGCCGACTTTGGGGGTGTAAGCCCAAACCGCCGAAAATTCCGACGAATCGTTTTCAGCTGTTACAGCCCCATTATTCCAGCTCCAATTTAGCCACAATCGCATCAAGGTCTATGTTCTGCCCGCTATCTCTGAAGGCATAATGGCCATTAAAATGAATATTCCGCCAGGCCGCAGGCGAGACTTTCTTGATGAGTGCCAAAATCTTCAGTTTGGGGGATGCTTCATATTTGTCGAGTATCCGTGACAGGATAGCGGAATTATAATAAATGATCGCATTTGCGATTAGCCGCCCACATTCGTTACTGACCTCAATATCCAGATCCGTCCTGCCAGTGAGTTCCTTCTTGCCGCCAACCTGCGCGATTGCTGCTCGCAGTTGGTGATAAGATTCGATCCGGTTTTGCGAACGATGCGAGTTGCGCTCGATTTGTGGGTCGCGCAAATATCGCAATGTGTAAATGCTGCGGATTAGCTTATCGAACTCGAAGACCGCGCTACGGGTTGGGTTTGATTGCGTGTAGGTACATAATGGGTGTTAATAAACAAAAGGCTCTAAAGTTTCATAGGCTTTATAAGTAATCGCAAATGTGGGGCACATGGACAAACTAATGAGACCACATTGGCCTATATACTGGGTTTGCGTTGCTCTATGGGCTTCTACGTTGGTCTATATTTGGGTGCTAATAAACAAAAGGCTCTAAAGTTCCATACAAATTTTCTAAATGCCTTATCCAGCAAGGCTTTCAGCAAGTTTTCGACTTCTCAAAATTAGGCCGTTCTGTCCATGAAATTTTTAGGCGGTATAAACAATTAGACTTTTTCGTTCCAAGAATAAAGGATTTATGTTAAATATAGACCAACGTAGAAGCCCATAGAGCAACGCAAACCCAGTATATAGGCCAATGTGGTCTCATTAGTTTGTCCATGTGCCCCACATTTGCGATTACTTATAAAGCCTATGAAACTTTAGAGCCTTTTGTTTATTAACACCCTCTTTTGGAACCATATCCAACGCCTCCGGTAGTAGTAACAACCTGTTGAAATATACTGGACGTGAGCAGGATACAGAAACGGGGTTTTATTATTATCGAGACAGGTATTATGATCCTATCACTGGGCGGTTTATTAGTGAAGACCGTAAGGGGTTTGGAGCAGGGGTTAATTTTTATACCTATGCCAATAATAATCCGGTTAATGGGAATGATCCAACTGGTTTTGTTGATGTTACTTACACGGCAGGTTCAAACAATCCTACAATTACGAACTCGCCATTAGCAGGAGTTAATTATCAGGTATCTGATTCAAATGGTAATACTGCCTCAATGGGAGTTGGTGTTTATAATATGGTAGTTCAGCAAGGTAATAGTTTTAATACTGTTTTCAATGTTAACCAAACTAATTCATACATAAACGGTGGCGTTAATTATATTCTAAATAATAGGCTAAATGGTGCGACTGGCGATGCTAGTTTTGACGAAATTGCACAACAGTCTGTAACTGGTGGCCCATGGGATACAAAACAATACTTGCCTAATAATGCAGTTTATTTTTTAAATGACCAAGCCGAATTAAATGACTATGTTGGTAATGTAATTTGGGCAGCAGGTGTTAATTCTTTAGGTTTATCACAAACAACAGCAATAATTGGCGCTCAGGCATATGCTTTGAAGTCAAATGACACTTTTGATGATCCTAGAGATCAAGAAGCCATAAACTACGGATATTCTCTTACATTGCCTTTACCCACACAATCATCAGGTAGTTTATCCCTATCTGATGAAGAAGATAGTGCGGCGGCTGATGGAGGTTTTGTTATTTATCCAAATAAATCAAATACAAATCAAATAAGATCTGTTTATTCAAAATGAAGTATTTAATTTCCTTTATTCGTTATTTGATTATCAGTTCATTATTCGGTATTTTGTATGCAATAATGTTTCTTGAGGTTGATGAATTACTGTGTAAAAGTAAAAGTGGTCAAACTGCCGCTGGGGGTGGTGCGGCGATTGGACTATTATCTCTAAAATATTTTTTTATATCATGGATAGTTTCAATGGTTATTTTATTTGCCATTAATATAATGCAAAAATATAGTTTATTGAAATCAAATACATCTTTTTCGTTTAAAATGCTCATTGTTTTAGGAGTGACATTAGTCATTACTTTTGATTCTATTTTAAGCTTTTGGCGGTCATTAGATTGTGTGTAGTTCTAACTTTTATGCTTATTGTTTGAATAATCCGGTTAATGGGGTTATTTAACCAAAAGAACGGTTTGTCCCGCGATACCCCTGGAGCCCTCGGTATTAGCGGCTTGCAGCCGAAATATCGATTTCAAATTCGCCAATAAGTTTCTTGATAACCTCTTGAATATTAACAATATGTTCTCGATTGTAAAATTCATACTTGCCAATGAAGTTGATATGCTGCCAGGCAACAGGTGAAAATCTTACTATTTCTTTCGCCTTTTCCGGATCAATCGTTAGATAGTGCTGATAAAGCGCCGATAGAATGGTCGCATTATAAAAAATCACCGCGTTGGCAATGAGCCTGATGGATTCGGCATTAATGTCGAGTTCAATTTCAGTTTTTCCATTAAGCATCCTGCCGCCGCTGACTTTGGAAATAGTGGAGCTTAACTGGTGGTAGGATTCGCCACGGTTCAATGAGCCTTGCACCACTTCGCGGATTTCCTTGCTATCGATATAATCCAGCAAATAATCGGTCATAATGATTTCATCAAAGGCAATCAAGGCTTTTAAGGTCGAATCGATCTTTTTACAAGACGATAATTTACTCACAATATGGCTTTGCGTGGTCTTTTTGATTGCCAGAGAGGCTAGAATTCTCAAAATTTTATCCCATTCCTTAATAATGAGCGATTTATTGACCTTTTTGCTGGGCTTAATAAGGTGTTTTGCGTACTTGTCGATCTCATCGAAACTCACCAATTTTTGATCTGATTTATCAGATAGCTGAGTAAAGCGAGGCATAAATCGATAGCCAAACATATACATTAAGGCAAAGTTAACGCGATTGATACTGTGCATATCGCCGGATACCGCCGTAATTTCAACATCTGATGTATTACTTTCGACAATATCCAGTAAGAAGTGACTTTCGTGCTGGTTTGCACCGATGACTTTCAGACGCAAGGGGAGATGATTGCCGATGAGTCCCAATAAGACCACGCCTTTCAGAAGGCCAAAATATTTTTTTCCGTACCTGGATTTGATCGTATGGTATTTCGTTGCCAATTTTTGACCGTCAACACTGGCGTGAACACCGTAGTCAGCTAAATTATACTCGCCAAAAATGGGCAGCTTGGCGGTATGGTTCATAATCACATCATTGGCGGCGCATAGGGTTTGAAAGCGAATATAGCTTTTACTAACCCGATCCAGATCTTGCTCTTTTACATCGCTGATCGCCTTCATTTTCTTCGCTTCAACCCCCGTTGCATTGGCGATAACACAGGCATGAATAACTTCAGGGTCGGGGTGTGACTTCGCGTATTTTGGCTGAAGATGTGAAAAAGACTTTAGAAAACCGGTAGCCTCTGCCGAAAACTTAAGAATATCGCCGATGCTTGAGACCAAGAGCTTTTCATAGAATGGATTGTTAATCCCGTCATCAAGACGGGTATAAGGCAAAGTCCAGTTAACCAGCTCGCCTTGCTTATTGCGATGAATTTTTAGGCTAGAGTTTTCACCGTTTTTAATGTTTTGGTTCACTCGCGCATATTTCTCTTTCAGGCTGGCTTCGAGTTTACTTAATAAGTCTTCGATGTTCATTGACAATAAAGGCATGTTGAGCTGCTTTAATATTTCATCTTTATGTTGCGCCCAATATTCAATGTCGATCAGTTCATCGTCCAGGGTACGATAGCAATTACTGTCTTTAATAAACACGCTGGTATTGGCAATGCCCTGTTTTAGCTGGCTATAAACCATGCATTCATAGCGGTCGCCATCCACTTTTTTGACCTTCTTATCATCGACCAGCACTTTATAGGTGAGGTATTTTTTCAGCGATTGAGGAAAAAAGTTCATGGGGATGTCTTCATAGGCATAATCCCGAAATGATAGTCCGCTGCTCAGGTGCCGCCTTAAAAACACAATGGCTTCTGTTAGCCCAGCGTTCGTGCAAGAAAAGTCCAGGACTTTGAAAATTGGCCGCAGGTTCCTTTTTATGGTTAATGCCTGTTGCCCATAGTATTGCCAACGATAGAAGTCCCTGTCTAGATTGGGCTTTTTAAATTCATCTAGAAATTGTTTATAATCGGCTTCTGGAACCACTTCAAAGGCTTTGGCCCTGACTTGTTCATCGGGAATACCGCTATCGATATTGATGGCCAGCACCTTACATGCCTGCTGCCTAAGCTTGGAATCGACGTTTTCAATCAACTCTATTTCTGAACGTTGATAGTCGTTGGCGTCATCGGTATATTTTGTCATCTTCTGTATCAAGCTGGATACCAGATGGTCATTGATTTTAAGAAACCGGCGATGAGCGTAACAAAGCAGGTACAGCCGTACCAGATTTTTATCGGTTAACCGCTTGAGTTTCTGGATGGTGTAAAATTCCGCCAGATTTGCATAGTAGATAATATTCTGTTCTGAGAGTCCCAGCTTAGGCATCAGGGTCTGAGATTTTTGGTAAATGCCGATGACAAGCTGTTGTTTGGCGACGCTATTTTTAATTTCAGTGGTGCTGAAATTCTTCTGATCCTTTTTTAGCAAGGTGAGGTTATAAAACAGTTCGTCGTTCGTTAACAGCTTATCCAATTCCGCACGCAGTTCTTTATCGGCATCGGTGTAAAGTTTATTGACCAGCCAGTTTCTTTCCTCTTGAAGCGCGGTAGTCACAATATCCTGTAAACTTGAATAAGCTGGCCGGATGACATTTTGTTGTTGGCAATAGCTCAACAAGCCTTCCAACACGAACCGCGATAGTGCGTGTCGTTTGACAAGCGCTTTTGCTTCTTTGAGTAATTGGCTTTGAAAATCTGTATCGACATCTTTCAGGCCGAATTTATTCATCACCTCGTAGCGGTTCCGGTAGTGATGATTTTTAGACACCTGCTTTTTGGGAAATGGCTCATCTGGAAAATAAAGCCGCATGATGAACGCCGCATCCGCTTTAACTTTTTGGAAGCTGAATAGGAAGAAGTAATTGACAGCCCGGTAATAACCAAGCTGTAGGATGTAATCCACTTTACAGGTAGTGTTGTTTTCAAAGCTATCGAGCACGGCTATGTCGTCGGTATCGAGGGCAAATAAAAATGATCGATCGTCGTCATCCAGCGTGGGTATTTCGTAAAGATCATTGATTTCGTCCTGGGTTAAAATCGTCAGTCGAGCCATGCTGGTTTCTATTTGATGAGGATGATGGTTATGGCACGGTTATTTCCACACCACTGTTTTTCTCGGTCGCTTGATATTCGAATTCTGATGGATGGGGGCTGCTTTTTAGTCAGTGCAAAAAGTGTACTTTCTGCACTCTAAGTTGACCGGTTCTTTCGGATTGCAATTCCTTTCATTTTTAGTGCAAAAACCTTTGCTAAAATCATAATGCATTTACCTGTACTATGTGTTAACTTTTTGCACTATGTACACCCATTCTACTTCTACAGATATGTCTCTCCATCGAATCGGCTATGCACGGGTCAGCAGTATCGGCCAAAATCTGGATTCTCAAATCGATGCTTTACAGAAAGCCGGTTGCGGGAAAATCTTTTCCGACAAAATGACCGGTTCACACATGGATCGACCTGGCTGGGATCAGTTTTTGGAATATGCTCGCCCAGGTGATACTTTGGTCGTGAGTGAATTAAGCCGCATGACGCGCTCTTTGATGGATTTACTGACAACGGCCAAAGTTTTGGAACAACGACAGATTAACTTGGTGTCATTGCGAGAAAATATCGACACAACAACAGCTACTGGTCGTTGTTTCTTGTCGATGATGGGTGCCATTCACCAAATGGAGCGGGAGCTACGCGCAGAACGGGCGGCGGCAGGCCGTTCATCTGCTAAAGCGCGTGGTAAAACCGGGGGGCGACCTAAGACTGATCCTGAAAAATTGGAAAATGCCAGAATCTTATATGAAAATTCAGGCAAAACCGCTGCTGAGGTATGTGAAATTGCTGGCGTGGGGAGGCGGAAATTCTTCTCCCATATTGCAGAAAAACGAAATGAATCGGGAAAAACATAACATTCCTCGCTGTGTGACTTTTTGTTCACTGTTCCAAAACAGACTTGGAATATAATCTAACCTTATTCGAAGTGTATTCAATGCAAATAACAGAATTGCAAACAGCCCGAACGATCCTCAGGCCATTTACCGAGGATGATGCAATACAGTCATTTTCTTGGTTTGGTGATCCAGAGGTCATGAAATTCACGCCTCATGGCCCAGATATTAATCTGGAGTCCACCATTTTGAGGATAACGCATTATATTGAGCACCAAAATCAATATGGATATGCAAAATGGATAATTCTTGATCGTAATACCATGAAACCGATTGGCGACTCTGGCCCCATGTATTTTCCTGAATGTCATAGTTTCGAGTTAGGCTATAGATTGTTGCCAAGCTTCTGGAACCAAGGTATAGCAACAGAAGTAACATCCGCTTGGATTCGGTATTACTTTCAAATATTAGAGCTGAAATATTTAATGGCGTTTACGCATACAAAAAATCTGGCTTCAATACGTGTTTTGGAAAAAACCGGATTTCAATTCAGCCATCAAGAGCGCCTTATGGGGATGGACAGTATGGTTTTTAATATAGCCAGTGTTGATGCGGAAGCAAATACATAGCCTCAAAGGGAATTTTTTTAAAAATAACGACTGACTTTATAACTTATGCTCGGCACTCATGATCTAACACTTTTTGTAATCTCTGGTCTATTGCTAAATATCACACCTGGCGCAGACTCGCTGTATATTGTTGCCCGTAGTGTCGGCCAAGGTCGTTCTGCCGGCGTAGCCGCCGCACTCGGTATAGCCCTGGGCTGTTACCTGCATATTTTTGCCGCCGCTGTTGGCTTGTCAGCGCTACTTGCGGCTTCTTCGACTGCATTCTCCACGCTTAAGCTGATTGGTGCAGTGTATCTCGTATACATAGGAATTACCTTGATGCGCAGTACTTCACCCTGTTCAGATGCACTAAAGAACTCGCAGCCAGCGTCCCTACGCAGTATTTTTCGTCAAGGCTTTCTGACCAACGTTCTCAACCCAAAAGTGGCGATTTTCTTTCTGGCTTTCGTTCCACAGTTTATCGAGCATGAAGCGCCAAACAAAGCCTTGGCCTT
Source organism: Methylomonas sp. AM2-LC (assembly GCF_039904985.1). Classification (NCBI taxonomy): domain Bacteria; kingdom Pseudomonadati; phylum Pseudomonadota; class Gammaproteobacteria; order Methylococcales; family Methylococcaceae; genus Methylomonas; species Methylomonas sp. AM2-LC. Next base: position 69,918 of record NZ_CP157007.1, on the reverse strand, counting down.
TATCTTCCTGGGCGGGATTTTTAATTTTACTGGCACAATTTGGTGCTTGTTCCTCGCTTGGTTCGCAGACCATCTTAATCAGCGCCTATCTCCCCGCAAGCTTTTATTTGCCTGGCTAACGCGAACAGCGGGAGGCGTGTTTGTATTCCTGGGATTTAAGCTTGCCGTCAGCAAGCAGAACTAAAATACCATTCCATATCCCATCGATATTGTTTCGTATCAGGTTGGAATAGCATCATTACGAACAGTGTGAATAGCATTGTATTCAGAACCTTGGCGTGACGTTGGCGTTACTCATTTACTAATTATTCCTAATCCTTTCGGTCAGCCAACTTTATCGGCAAGCATGAATTTTGTGACGCACAATAAGTTATTAATATTCAATAGGCTATAGAATTTTTAGTGGCGAATTTGAAATCGATATTTCGTCTGAAAGCCGCTAATACCAAGGGCTCCAGGGGTGTCGCGGGACAAACCGTTCTTTTGGTTAATTAACCCCATGTGGAAAGCCATCGCATCGACCAGATTATCGGTAAACTGGCGGTAGCGTTGCCAGGCATAGCACAACAAGTAGAGATAGGTCTGCTCCGGCTTGAGGTTTCGCAAGTCGTGAACGGTATAAAAATTGGCCAAACTCGCATAGTAGAGCAAGTTCTGCTGGGAAACGCCCAACTTGGGCAGCAAGGCTTTTGCAATCCTGTGCAGTGGTTCCAGCAGGGTGCGCTTCTCGCGTTCGCGGATCATCTGACGCCAGCCGAAATTCTTGGCATCCTGCTTTAGCGCCGCTAATTGAGACAGGGTATCATCACGCACCAGGAGCTGGGTCAGCGTGGCTTTGGTCGCGTCATCCAGTATTTCTGCAAGTAGTCCGCCAAGCCGTCGGCGTTCGGAGGAAAGCGTTTCGCTGATCAACTCTTGCAGCGTAGTGTAGCCTGGCCGAATGATTTTGTGGCCGTTAAGCCAGACGAGCAGCTCGACGGCTACAAATCCCGGCGAGACGTCACGCCGCACAATAGACTCGGCCTGACGCGCTAGCTGCGGCAGAAAGTCGGAAGTCCACAACCGATAGCCGAACAACTCGGCAATACGCCCGCGCTGAGTGTAATGCTCATGGTTGGTTATCGGCTTCCTTTCAAATGCATCGCCGATGAAATAACGGCTCAATACAAAGGCGCAATCGTCCTCGACTTCGTTCCAGTCAAAGCGGAAAAAGCTGTGCTTTGCCTTGAAATAACCGATTTGCAAAATGCAATAAACCTGGGCATGAAGACCGGGGCGGCTGGTCGCAAGCATCAGTTCGTTTTCCGAAAGTGCCAGATACTCCAGCCGCTGAGCATCATCAAAATCTGGCAGGCCATATAGAGCATACTGCTCGGCTTCCGATAGTACGGTCAGCAGCTTATTTTTTGCTGCCATTCATTAGACGTGTTGCACTGGACCTGGGTATTCAGCCACATAGGCATCGGACGTCAGTAGCGTGATACCTTCGACAATGGCCTGGGCGACAAGCAGCCGATCAAAAGGGTCTTTATGGATGGGTGGCAAGGTGCCGATGGTGACCGCATGCTCGCTGAGGATCGGCAGTTCATTGTAGCCATTGTCCAGTAGCCCCCGCCGTAACAAGCGCGGATCAACCTGGAAGTCTTTGCGGCCTAAGCCGCATTTGATAACGATTTCCCACAAACTGGCGACGCTGAAGAACAGCTCGTTTTCAGGGGCGCTCATCAGCGCCTGGGCATCCGGTGGCAAATACTCAAAACCTTCCGCCGCCCATAGCAGCAGATGGGTGTCCAATAGCAGCTTCATGCGCCATCCTCAAATAGCTGTACGATTTCTTCTTCGCCCATCCGGTCAAAATCATCCGGTACATGGATTTGTCCAGCCATAAAACCGAACCGCTTGATTTGAGAAGGCTCCGGCGCATTAAGCGCCATCACTTTAACCATCGGCTTGCCAGCCTTGGCGATGACAAACGGTTCACCCTTGGCGGCTTGCTCTACCAGACGGGATAGTTGGGTTTTAGCGTCATGAATATTATATGTCTGCATGATGACAACCTGAATAGACTTAGTTTATATGGTTTAGTTTATCACGGTTCGATACCCTTTTCTAGTTCGAATAAGGTAACCCTTAATCGAACTAGTGGCAAATGGTACTATATAAGATGAAACTATAACTCTAATCAGACCGGTTCGATTAAACAACCTTAATAGTACCAATGACCCATTTTATCCGCGCTTATCTTCGAACCTCTACCAACGAGCAAAACGCCCAACGTGCACGTGGTTCTCTTGATCGCTTTGCGCACGAACATGGTGTGGTCATTTGTAATTATTATGCTGAAAACGAATCCGGCGCTCATTTAAAGCGTCCAGAGTTATTCCGGCTATTGGCAGATAGTCGACCAAGCGATATTTTGCTTGTGGAAGACATTGATCGGCTTTCACGCTTGGCCAGCACCGAATGGGAAAATTTAAAAGGCATTATCCGAAAACGTGAGGTTCGTGTTGTAGCGGTGAATGTGCCAACTACTTGGCAACATCTATCGCCGATACAAAACGAGTTTGATGCGCGGATGTTTGGCGCTATCAACGACATGCTTTTGGATATGTTGGCCGCTATTGCCAGGCGTGACTATGAACAGCGCCGGGAACGGCAAAAGCAAGGTATTGAAAAAGCACAAGCTATTCTACTTGCACTACTAGTTAGCCTGATCATTGACGCCGACAAAGAACGCAAGTTAGTGAAACATCGTTCAAAAGACGCCAGCGTAGCGGACTTATTAAACTATGCCGCTGTTATTGAAGATGGTGTTGTCGTCGGTAAAAATGGCTCGTTTATGGCAAGTTGGACTTACAAAGGCGACGATAACGCCAGTAGTACGGATCAACAGCGAGAAGCCGTTTCATTCCGAATCAATCAAGCATTATCAGGGCTTGGGAATGGATGGATGATCCATGTTGATGCAGTCCGGCGACCAGCACCGACCTATTCGGCATTAGGGCTATCCAGCTTCCCAGATGCGATAACCGCATCGATTGACGAAGAAAGAAGACGACTGTTTGAGCGACTAAGTACCATGTATGAAGGATATTTTGTTTTAACAGCAACATACTTCCCTCCACTACTGGCACAACAAAAGTTTATCGAGCTGATGTTCGACGACGAAGCCAAAACGCTAGATAAAAAAACGCAGACAAAAAACTTGGTGACTCATTTTCAACGTGAATGTGCCAACATTGAGTCTCGTTTATCTTCGGCGATGACATTAACACGTTTGAAGGGTAACAAAATAACCAACGAAAATGACTCAATATCGACCTATGACGATTTCTTGAGCTGGTTGCAATTTTGCATCACAGGTGAAAATCACCCTATGCAATTGCCTTCAAACCCCATGTATCTTGATGGATACTTAGGCGGTCAAGAACTCTGGTCGGGTGTTGTGCCGAAACTTGGCCATAAATTTATACAAGTTGTTGCGATTGAGGGTTTCCCTCTTGAATCTACACCTGGCGTTCTGACGGCATTGGCCGAATTACCCATTACTTATCGCTGGTCAAGCCGGTTTATTTTTCTCGATTCACAAGAAGCAATTAAACACTTAGACGAATTCAGAAAAAAATGGCGTCAGAAAATACGCGGTATTTTCGATCAGATGTTCAACACCAACACTGGGCCAGTCGATGAAGATGCCGTAATGATGGTAGCAGACGCTCAAGCGGCCATTGCCGAAGTCAACTCCGGCATGATCGCCCAAGGATATTACACCAGTGTTGTCGTTTTAATGGATGAAGACAGAAACAAATTGGAGGCTTCCGCACGTCAAGTAGAAAAAGCAATCAACCGGCTTGGTTTTGCAGCAAGAGTCGAAACCGTTAACACAATGGATGCTTTTCTAGGTAGTTTGCCGGGGCATGGCGTTGAAAATGTCCGCAGACCGTTATTAAACACTATGAATCTCGCAGATTTGCTGCCTACGAGCACCATATGGACGGGCGAACTTGAAACACCTTGTCCCTTTTACCCGCCACATGCACCGGCATTAATGCATTGCGTGACGCAAGGCGCTACACCATTCCGATTGAATTTACATGTTAGCGATATAGGCCATAGCTTTATGTTCGGGCCAACGGGTGCCGGTAAATCAACGCATTTATGCCTTATCGCTGCACAATTGCGCCGATATAAAGGGATGTCGATTTTTGCCTTTGACAAAGGCATGTCTATGTATCCGCTTGCAGCAGGAATAAACGCCAAGACAAAAGGGGAGAGCGGCAAACATTTTACCGTTGCCGCCGATGACGAAACATTGGCATTTTGCCCGTTACAGTTCCTGGAAACCAAGAGCGACCGTGCGTGGGCGATGGATTGGATCGATACCATTCTGGCGTTAAATAAAATCAATACGACACCACAGCAACGCAATGAAATTGGCAATGCAATTCAGAATATGCACAGCAGCGGCGGTAGAACGCTTTCAGAGTTTTCATTGACTATTCAGGATGAATCGATTCGAGACGCAATCAAACAATATACGGTGGACGGATCGATGGGCCATTTGCTTGACGCCGAACAAGACGGGCTATCACTCTCTGATTTCACCGTTTTCGAGATAGAGGAACTGATGAACCTTGGCGATAAATATGCATTACCGGTTCTCTTATACCTATTTCGGCGTATTGAAAGAGCACTGCATGGGCAACCCGCCGCCATTATTCTCGATGAAGCCTGGTTGATGCTCGGCCATCCTGCCTTTCGCGCGAAAATTCGAGAATGGCTAAAAGTCTTGCGTAAAGCTAACTGCCTGGTACTCATGGCAACCCAAAGCCTTTCTGATGCGGCTAACTCAGGCATCCTGGATGTCATTGTCGAGTCAACTGCAACCAAGATTTTCTTACCAAACATTTACGCCAGGGATGAAGACACATCGGCATTGTATCGACGCATGGGGCTTAACACTCGCCAAATCGAAATACTAGCCACTGCAATACCAAAACGCCAGTATTACTACGTCTCGGCTTCAGGTCGTCGCCTTTACGATCTCGCTTTAGGGCCAATGGCCTTAGCTTTCGTCGGAGCATCGGATAAGGAATCGGTGGCGACAATAAAAAACTTGGTAGCCAAACATGGCGAGCAATGGCCGGATGAATGGTTAGCGTTGAAAGGGTTGAATATTCACGATTACATGGAGAACCAATATGCTATTTAACAAAAATAAAGACCCACGCAAATTTAACGAACTGATAGCTGGTGGGCGCCGAAATGGTGAGAATGAAAACCCCTATCTAGCCGCACGGCGCACATGGAACGATCATACCCGTGGTGTCGTAGCCTCTCGGCAAATGTGGCAAATATTCGGTGTTTTATCGTTATTGATCGCCTTGGGCGGCATTGGCGGGATGATACATATCGGCAGCCAAAGCAAATACGTTCCTTACGTCATCGAAGTAGACAAGCTTGGTCAAACCATCGCCGTAGCCCGCGCCGATAAAGCAAAACCCGTTGATCAACGAGTAGTAAGGGCCTCTGTTGCCTCATTTATCACACAAGCCAGAACGGTAACGCCGGACTCTGCATTGCAAAGAAAAATGGTGTTTGGCGTATACGCACTTTTAGGACAACAAGATCCGGCCACACAAAAAATGAACGAATGGCTGAATGGTTCTGATGAATCGAGTCCTTTTAAAAGAGCGCAGACCGAAATGGTGAATGTGGAAATTTCTTCAGCTTTGCCACAAACACCAGAGACTTGGCAAGTCGATTGGGTGGAAACAACTCGAGATAGACAAGGCGCAGTAAAGAACAAGCCAGTGCGCATGAGGGCGTTGATAACTGTTTACATTATTGAGCTAAAACCAAACACCAATGAAGAGCAATTGCATCAAAACCCGATAGGGCTGTTTGTCCGTGATTATTCTTGGTCAACGCAACCACAATAGTTTAAAAAAACGGAGGCACAAAATTATGAAACTGAAAACATTGATTACATCAATTTTGATTGTTACGGGTTCAATGACAACGGTGGCAAACGCTGATGACATGGCCGACCTGTATTTCTCAAAAGATAATCCAAAGTTGACCAAACAAGAGAAGTCGGCGATGGCCATTGCTCAAAAATGGAAAGCAACCAGCGCAATAGGCATTCCACCCTCAGCAGGAGCCAACGGCACTATCCAATTCGTCTATGGTGTACAACAACCAAGTATTGTGTGTGCCGTTCTGCAAGTATGCGATGTGGCATTACAACCAGGCGAATTAGTCAATTCTATTCACTTGGGCGATACAGCACGATGGACTATTGATCCGGCCATTACTGGTAGCGGCGCTAACGAGGTACAGCATCTAGTTATAAAACCTATGGATGTTGGCTTAGAAACGTCACTAGACGTTTTTACGAATCTTCGCGCATACCATTTACAACTTCGGTCGCATCGGACTCAGTACATGCCAAAAGTAGCGTTCACATACCCAGAGGATTCCCTGGCCAAGTGGGAAGCATTCAAAAACCGCGAAACAAAGGATCGCGAAGTAAAAACCATTCCAAAAACTGGAGAATACTTGGGAGATTTGAATTTCGATTATGAAATCACAAGTGACAGTGATGTGGGTTGGAAGCCGGTCAGAGTATACAACGACGGGCAAAAAACCATTATTCAAATGCCGACAACAATGTCACAGACGGAAGCCCCCACTTTACTCATAGTTCGCAAAGAGGGTGGGGTATTCACTGACGATGAAAATGAAATCGTGAACTACCGCGTTCAGGGTGACAGATATATCGTTGATAGCATTTTCAACAGAGCAGTCCTGATCGCTGGGGTTGGCGGTGATCAAGATTCAGTCACCATTCAAAAAGGAAAGTAGTTATGATTCGCCTGATTGTACTGATAATCGCCATCAGCATGGCGGCAGGGTGCGCAACGCCTAAGTACGGAAATCTCATGGCCGCGAAGAATACCCCTTATGGGTTGAACGCCAAACTGGTAGACGACGCGGTGACTAAATTAGAAGCGCTTTACCCGCCAGCCAGTACCCAATTCAACATAGGTCAACCCATATTACCCAATGATAACTTTGGGCAAGAGCTTATTTCGACTCTGCGTAATCACGGTTATGCAGTACAAGAATTCAGCAAGAAGCAACCGGTCGATATTCAGACTGGCACTAGCCTGCGGTACATCATTGATCCATATCAGGAACTATATCGCATTAAGCTCCTTGTAGGAGCCTATACGTTGACACGAGCCTATATAGAGCAAGATGACAGCATTGTACCCGCCGGTTCCTGGGCGAGATTGGAGAACTAAATTATGACTACAAACGCAGCACACGAAGACCTAATGAACCCCGATGTATCGCCAAATTCCGTAACCTCCGGCGTTCGTCGAGTAAACAACGTACCGTTGTACATCATTGGTGTAGCGGTTCTTGTTTTTCTCATCGTCATGATGATGGTGGCAGCGGATCGCGCTGATCAGCAAAATCGGCCTGAAGAAGCCAGCAAAGATAAAGGCGGTAACGCTAGTATGTTCGCCAACCAAATAGCGGGCGATCAAGGTGATGGCCTAATCGCCGAAAAAACAAAACCATTAGAAGTACCTGCGCTGTCTACAACGCAAACACAACCCACCCCTGCTTTTACGCTTGCTCGCGCAGAAAACCTAACAGCTCCACCAACACCACCTAATCAGCTTGGGGCAAGACCACAACAACAGAACGATGATGCCACCAGAATACGGCAAATGAAATTGCAGTTGTTAAATGAAGCGATTAAAGCCAAGACTGCCGTCAAAATACAATCCCCGCGTAGCTCTGGATCACCACCGGCAATGGCAACAGCGCAAAGCAATGGCGATGACGGAATCATTCAACCTGCATCGCAACAGCAGTCAAATATTGATCCGACCGTTGTGTATCAAAATAAGTTAGCCAAGATACAACAGTCGATGAATGGCGGAGGCTCTAGCGGTTTGAGTAGTAGTGGGTTTGGTGGAGATAGCTCTCCACAACTCATTAGAACCGGCACATCTGCAGGGAGTAATAACACATCTAGTCCGAGTAGTAACAACGATTTTTCTCAATTCGACAAATCGGGACATCATGACCGCTGGAAAATTGAATCAGAACTTGAAGCCCCAAGTTCCCCTTATGAATTAAGAGCCGGGTTCGTAATACCAGGCACTTTAATATCAGGCATCAATTCAGAACTGCCAGGTCAGATAATGGCCCAGGTTGCACAAAATGTTTATGATACGGCGACCGGCAAATACCTGCTAATTCCGCAGGGCGCTCGACTTGTCGGTGCATATTCGAGTCAAGTGGCTTACGGGCAAGCCCGTGTTTTAGTGGCATGGCAACGTATCGTATTTCCTGATGGCAAGGCAATGGATATTGGCGCTATGCCTGGGGCGGATGGGGCCGGTTATGCGGGCTTTAATGACCTGGTTGACCATCATTATCTTCGCATATTTGGATCTGCGCTAATCATGTCTGCAATAACGGCAGGCGTGGCAATGAGTCAAAATCAAGGTTCGGCCACAACCTCCGGTGTTTATGCGCCAAACGCTAGTAATGTAATGAGTCAGGCTCTTGGGCAACAACTGGGCCACACGACAGCTATGATGATTCAAAAAAATCTGAATATTGCGCCAACGCTTGAAATAAGACCGGGCTTCAGATTCAACTTGATTATTACAAAAGACTTAACAATGACTAAACCCTATCAATCATTTGATTATTAACATTTATTAACGCCACGGAGAACGAGAAATGAAAAGACCAATTTTGGCCGCCAAAATAGTAGCAATTCTAATCATGGTTTTTTGCGAGTTAACATCGGTACACGCCGGTATCCCGGTTATTGATGGAGCTAATGTAGCGCAAGATAGTATTACCGCCGTGGAACAGGTCGCGCAAACGTTAAAACAGTTAGATCAATACTCAACCCAGTTGCAGCAGTATTCTACGCAATTAAATCAATATCAAAATATGATACAAAACACCGCTCAGCTTCCTACATTTCAATGGGATCAGGCGGGTACAACAGTTCAAAGACTACTGGGTTCCATCAATTCAATTAGCCAAATGGAAAACCAGTTCGGGAATCTCAATACCTATTTATCAAAATTCCAGAACATGCAGTCGTATGCCAACTCTCCATGCATTACTTCTGGCGGCTGTACAACTCAACAATGGCTGCAACTTGCACAAAGTAAACTGAATGGATCAGTAGCGCAAAAGAGCGCAAACGATGCATCTATCCAAGGTCTGGCACAACAACAAACCCTTCTGCAAAATGATGCTAATAATCTTGCGACACTACAAGCGTCGTCCCAAAATGCAACTGGACAGATGCAAGCTATAACAGCAGCGAATCAATTGGCCAGTGCGCAATCTAACCAGCTTTTGCAAATTCGCGCACTTCTTATTGCCCAACAAAACGCCTTAGTCACAAGGCAACAAGCGCTGGCCGATCAGGAAGCGCAGCAAGCAGCCGCTGCAGTACAAATCAGGACTGGCACATTCGTAGCCAGCCCAGTCGTTTTATGGCAATAGGAGTAAAAGCATGATTAACAATAAATTTAAATACTACATTCTGGCAACTTTACTGGTTTCCTTGATTAATGGTTGCTCAAATGATGAAGCCACTAACACAAACATACCTAAGCCAAACTTAACAGTCATGCCTGAGGTTAATGATGAAAATTGCCAGGACGGTAATATTGTAAAGATCGAGGATAAAAAGATAAGGGAGGATTTCGCTGGGCTGTGCATCAGACGTGGAAGTTTCAAGGCAAGTCCGAAGATTGAATGGCGGTAATTTCATATGAGAACAACTCCTTTCAAAAGAACATTTTTATGCCTGTTGTTCTTATTGTCTGTGATTCACGCAGTTGATGCTCATGCTGCAATCACTAGTACCGGAATGTTAGATACTGTATTAAATAATTATTCCGCCGCCGCAAGTGCGTGGGCAGCAACAATTAAAGCACGAGCCACGTTTTTGTTCTGGTCACTTGCCACCATTTCGATGGTCTGGACTGCGGGCATGATGGTCTTGCGAAAAGCAGATATAGCAGAGTTCTATGGGGAATTTATCAAGTTCATCATGTTTACAGGCTTTTTCTGGTGGCTACTATCCAATGGTCCGACGATGGCAATAGGTATCATTCATTCTATGGAATCCGTAGGCAGCACTGCATCGGGTTTTCCATCTGCATTGTCTCCATCAGGAATTGTTGATATTGGATTCAGCATATTCTTTACTGTGATTGATAAAACCACTGTGTGGGCCCCGTTAGATAGTGCTGTCGGTGTAACCATCAGTGGCATCATCCTTGTATGCATGGCACTGATAGCCATAAATATGCTGTTGCTCCTAATTAGTGGGTGGATATTGGCCTATGCCGGAGTGTTTTACCTTGGTTTTGGGGGGTCGAGGTGGACATCAGATATGGCAATCGCTTATTTCAAAACTGTGTTGAGCATTGCCATACAAACTATGACCATGATCTTGCTGGTTGGCATCGGGAAAACGTTCGTCAATACCTATTACACAAGCATGTCGTCGAACATGAACCTTAAGGAAATGGGTGTTATGTTGATTGTTGCTGTTGTGCTCTTAGTGTTAACAAATAAAGTCCCTCCAATGCTTGGAGGAGTTGCAATGGGCGGCGGTGCAGGTGCAATAGGGAATGGCTTTGGAGCCGGTGCCGCTATGGCCGCCTCCGCCGTAGCCGGTTCAATGCTAGCAGCAGGCGGCGCAGCTATGGCGGCAGCCGGAGCCAACGCCGTAGGCGGAGCGCAAGCATTAACGGCTGCATTCAAAAAAGCATCAGCCGATGTTTCTGGTGGAGGATCGAGCGAGTCTAGCGGCGGTTCGCCTGATTTTAATAGTGGCGATGGTGGTTCATCTTCATCATCTCAACAAACGGCCACAAGCCCTGAATCAACGCCATTAGGTAAAGCAATGGGGCTTAGCAGTAGTTCAGGCGGTAGTAGTTCATCTAGCAATGGAGGAAGTGGCGGTGGTAGCTCATCGACAACATCAGGCGGCGGAAGAGGCGGTGATAGTAGCGGTAGTGAAATCGGCAATGCAGCCAAGATAACAGCCGGTACAGTATCTAATCTCGCCAGTGGGGTAGGGCAAGTTGCGAAGGAGAAGTTTCAGAACTTCAAAGACAGCATGCAAAACCGCATTGATCAAACCTTACCCGGTCAAGTTGCAACAGCCATAAGAAATGACATGCCATCGTTCAGTGACAACAGCCTCAGCGGAGATAACTCGCATGATCCCGCCGCAGAAGTAGCGGCTTTCGTTAATCGTTCAGAACAAGTTTAATTCAAAGGAGCCACGTTATGAAAATTAGAGCGATTGCCCTTGCACTGGTAATGATATTAACTCCAACAACCAAAGCCGCAGCAAATCCGTGCAGCGCGGTGCTGTGTATGTTCGGCATGATTGCAGGGGGAGGGAACGCCGGACAGTGCGCCAGTTCCACCTCTGAGTTTTTTAGTATTCAGGTTTGGAATTGGTGGGGCTTCGATCCGGTGTCAACAGCTATCGCGCGTAGAGCTTTTCTAAATGGTTGCGGTGGCGGTGTTGGTGGTCAAATCGACAACATCATTGCCGTATTCGGCGAAGTGCCTTAGTTAACACGGGGGTCATGCCTTATGCCAATTGATATGCCTCCACAAATTCATGAGCGAATAGTGTGCTCGATAGCCGCCGCCGTTCACTACGATGTACCTGCAAATATCGTAATCGCCGTTGCCGAAAAAGAAGCCGGTAAACCGGGGCAGTGGGTTCGCAACGCCAACGGAACCCATGACGTTGGGGCAATGCAATTTAACACCGCCTACTTAAAAACGCTGACAGCTCAGTATGGCATCACGGCGGAAGATGTAGCAGCCGAAGGTTGCTACGCTTACGATCTAGCCGCATGGCGGCTGCATGGCCACATAGCGAATGATTCAGGCGACATATGGACAAGAGCAGCTAACTATCACTCAAGAACGCATTATTTTAACGCCATATATAGAGCGGATTTGATGCTTCGGGCTAATAAATGGGCGGATAGGTTGGACTTGTTAATGTCCGGCGATCAAACAAAGATTAATGCCGCAATCTCGGAACTAGCGATATCAAAACCGGTTACGGCGAACGTAACAACTACAAAGTCCAAACCAACATACACAGCAACAATCAATACAACGTATGTACCTCGCAAAATCGTCGCCAAAGCCGATACAGAATAGTCTGCCTCGCTTGATTGTGTCAGATGGCGCTATCGAAGCCGTGAAATGGTTAGCACTGGTACTTATGACATTAGATCATGTAAATAAATACCTGTTCGCAGAGAAACTACCCTTTATTTTTGAATGCGGTCGTTTAACTATGCCGCTATTCGCATTTGTATTGGCTTACAACTTGGCACGACCTGGCGTAATGGAAAAGGGCGGTTATATTCGGACAATGAAACGTCTGATGCTGTTCGGTCTAATCGCCACACCCGCATTTATTGGATTAGGAGGGCTGATAACAGGTTGGTGGCCACTTAATATTATGTTCGCCTTGCTAGTCATGACAGCCACGATTTACTTGCTAGATCGAGGCACAATCGGCAGTTACATCATTGCAATCTTTGTGTTCATTATCGGTGGTTCATCCGTTGAATTTTGGTGGCCAGGTATAACTATTGGAATAGCCGCCTGGTCATACTGCAGAAAAGCAAACATGCTCTCAATCATCATTTTAATAGCAGCGCTGACAGCAATGCGAATTATCAACGGTAATCATTGGGCATTAGCGGCTTTGCCGGTAGCGCTATCGGCCTGCTTCATATCTCTAAACGTGCCACGTTTAAAAATGATCTTTTACATATATTACCCGCTTCATCTATCAGTGCTTTGGATCGCCAAAGCCGTTATTAACTAATAACAATCAGGAGTACCACGACTATGTGCAAAAAACGCCTATTACTATTCGTTGCATTTTTGCCGCTTATCACCATTGCCAACGCAGAAGCTCCCTATCATGCAGAACCGATTTTTGCGGCTGATATTAGTCCTAAGCCTTATTACCCGACAGTATCGAGCGCTCCTTTAAACTTTAATACACCTAGCTCTAAGACGGTAACGGTTCAGTTCCAAAACAATGGTCGTGTGTTCCGGCCTAGTTACAGTGATGAACAAGAACTTGTAAATGCAGCAGAAGCCGCACTTATCACGGTACGGGGCCGAACAAGCACAATAGCCGCAGGCCGGAAAGACGAATCGCTAGGACTTTCAAGAGCGATGTCGGCAAGAAAATACCTAATAGATCACGGTGTATCGCCACTAAAGGTATCCATCAACTATGCCCCTGGAGATTTCGTGGCCGATAATTCAACGCCAGGAGGGAGATTAGAAAATCAGCGTGTAGAAATTGAACTCGTGTACGTCGCACCTTTCGCCACAAACTAAATGGCTAAGCTACACCTAATGGCTTTTACTGAAAATGGAATTAAGTTAGCCACTATCGTACGTTTTCGTTGGACTTCAAACCCTTAGTGTTGAAAAGTTCTGAAAGGTTTAAAAAAGCATAGCGACAGCTTTGCGTGGTTTAGGGTTAAGCCCCAGCGGCTAAGGGGTGTTATGTCCGGTTGAGAAGTGAAGCGTAACAACCCGACATAACTGCCCTTATTGAGCGGGCAAGGTGGACTGGAAAGTGGGTGGCAATAGCCACCAAGTCGGAACGACCAAGCGAATAGCGAGCTTGTAAGGGCATACGGTTTTTGTTGTAGCGTCAGCGAAGACAAAAATGCCATATTCAAAACAGACATCTTAAGAAGATTAATTTAAACTACTTTTTAATTTTCCAAAAATTACCTGTTTTTCATAGCTAAAATCGGGAAGTGAATAATTGACGCTAAGCCTTGTCGGCAGTGGCTTTCCGTAATATCCTATGGGACTTTAATGGGGTTATTTAACCAAAAGAACGGTTTGTCCCGCGATACCCCTGGAGCCCTCGGTATTAGCGGCTTGCAGCCGAAATATCGATTTCAAATTCGCCAATAAGTTTCTTGATAACCTCTTGAATATTAACAATATGTTCTCGATTGTAAAATTCATACTTGCCAATGAAGTTGATATGCTGCCAGGCAACAGGTGAAAATCTTACTATTTCTTTCGCCTTTTCCGGATCAATCGTTAGATAGTGCTGATAAAGCGCCGATAGAATGGTCGCATTATAAAAAATCACCGCGTTGGCAATGAGCCTGATGGATTCGGCATTAATGTCGAGTTCAATTTCAGTTTTTCCATTAAGCATCCTGCCGCCGCTGACTTTGGAAATAGTGGAGCTTAACTGGTGGTAGGATTCGCCACGGTTCAATGAGCCTTGCACCACTTCGCGGATTTCCTTGCTATCGATATAATCCAGCAAATAATCGGTCATAATGATTTCATCAAAGGCAATCAAGGCTTTTAAGGTCGAATCGATCTTTTTACAAGACGATAATTTACTCACAATATGGCTTTGCGTGGTCTTTTTGATTGCCAGAGAGGCTAGAATTCTCAAAATTTTATCCCATTCCTTAATAATGAGCGATTTATTGACCTTTTTGCTGGGCTTAATAAGGTGTTTTGCGTACTTGTCGATCTCATCGAAACTCACCAATTTTTGATCTGATTTATCAGATAGCTGAGTAAAGCGAGGCATAAATCGATAGCCAAACATATACATTAAGGCAAAGTTAACGCGATTGATACTGTGCATATCGCCGGATACCGCCGTAATTTCAACATCTGATGTATTACTTTCGACAATATCCAGTAAGAAGTGACTTTCGTGCTGGTTTGCACCGATGACTTTCAGACGCAAGGGGAGATGATTGCCGATGAGTCCCAATAAGACCACGCCTTTCAGAAGGCCAAAATATTTTTTTCCGTACCTGGATTTGATCGTATGGTATTTCGTTGCCAATTTTTGACCGTCAACACTGGCGTGAACACCGTAGTCAGCTAAATTATACTCGCCAAAAATGGGCAGCTTGGCGGTATGGTTCATAATCACATCATTGGCGGCGCATAGGGTTTGAAAGCGAATATAGCTTTTACTAACCCGATCCAGATCTTGCTCTTTTACATCGCTGATCGCCTTCATTTTCTTCGCTTCAACCCCCGTTGCATTGGCGATAACACAGGCATGAATAACTTCAGGGTCGGGGTGTGACTTCGCGTATTTTGGCTGAAGATGTGAAAAAGACTTTAGAAAACCGGTAGCCTCTGCCGAAAACTTAAGAATATCGCCGATGCTTGAGACCAAGAGCTTTTCATAGAATGGATTGTTAATCCCGTCATCAAGACGGGTATAAGGCAAAGTCCAGTTAACCAGCTCGCCTTGCTTATTGCGATGAATTTTTAGGCTAGAGTTTTCACCGTTTTTAATGTTTTGGTTCACTCGCGCATATTTCTCTTTCAGGCTGGCTTCGAGTTTACTTAATAAGTCTTCGATGTTCATTGACAATAAAGGCATGTTGAGCTGCTTTAATATTTCATCTTTATGTTGCGCCCAATATTCAATGTCGATCAGTTCATCGTCCAGGGTACGATAGCAATTACTGTCTTTAATAAACACGCTGGTATTGGCAATGCCCTGTTTTAGCTGGCTATAAACCATGCATTCATAGCGGTCGCCATCCACTTTTTTGACCTTCTTATCATCGACCAGCACTTTATAGGTGAGGTATTTTTTCAGCGATTGAGGAAAAAAGTTCATGGGGATGTCTTCATAGGCATAATCCCGAAATGATAGTCCGCTGCTCAGGTGCCGCCTTAAAAACACAATGGCTTCTGTTAGCCCAGCGTTCGTGCAAGAAAAGTCCAGGACTTTGAAAATTGGCCGCAGGTTCCTTTTTATGGTTAATGCCTGTTGCCCATAGTATTGCCAACGATAGAAGTCCCTGTCTAGATTGGGCTTTTTAAATTCATCTAGAAATTGTTTATAATCGGCTTCTGGAACCACTTCAAAGGCTTTGGCCCTGACTTGTTCATCGGGAATACCGCTATCGATATTGATGGCCAGCACCTTACATGCCTGCTGCCTAAGCTTGGAATCGACGTTTTCAATCAACTCTATTTCTGAACGTTGATAGTCGTTGGCGTCATCGGTATATTTTGTCATCTTCTGTATCAAGCTGGATACCAGATGGTCATTGATTTTAAGAAACCGGCGATGAGCGTAACAAAGCAGGTACAGCCGTACCAGATTTTTATCGGTTAACCGCTTGAGTTTCTGGATGGTGTAAAATTCCGCCAGATTTGCATAGTAGATAATATTCTGTTCTGAGAGTCCCAGCTTAGGCATCAGGGTCTGAGATTTTTGGTAAATGCCGATGACAAGCTGTTGTTTGGCGACGCTATTTTTAATTTCAGTGGTGCTGAAATTCTTCTGATCCTTTTTTAGCAAGGTGAGGTTATAAAACAGTTCGTCGTTCGTTAACAGCTTATCCAATTCCGCACGCAGTTCTTTATCGGCATCGGTGTAAAGTTTATTGACCAGCCAGTTTCTTTCCTCTTGAAGCGCGGTAGTCACAATATCCTGTAAACTTGAATAAGCTGGCCGGATGACATTTTGTTGTTGGCAATAGCTCAACAAGCCTTCCAACACGAACCGCGATAGTGCGTGTCGTTTGACAAGCGCTTTTGCTTCTTTGAGTAATTGGCTTTGAAAATCTGTATCGACATCTTTCAGGCCGAATTTATTCATCACCTCGTAGCGGTTCCGGTAGTGATGATTTTTAGACACCTGCTTTTTGGGAAATGGCTCATCTGGAAAATAAAGCCGCATGATGAACGCCGCATCCGCTTTAACTTTTTGGAAGCTGAATAGGAAGAAGTAATTGACAGCCCGGTAATAACCAAGCTGTAGGATGTAATCCACTTTACAGGTAGTGTTGTTTTCAAAGCTATCGAGCACGGCTATGTCGTCGGTATCGAGGGCAAATAAAAATGATCGATCGTCGTCATCCAGCGTGGGTATTTCGTAAAGATCATTGATTTCGTCCTGGGTTAAAATCGTCAGTCGAGCCATGCTGGTTTCTATTTGATGAGGATGATGGTTATGGCACGGTTATTTCCACACCACTGTTTTTCTCGGTCGCTTGATATTCGAATTCTGA
Organism: Methylomonas sp. AM2-LC; assembly: GCF_039904985.1. Lineage (NCBI taxonomy): Bacteria > Pseudomonadati > Pseudomonadota > Gammaproteobacteria > Methylococcales > Methylococcaceae > Methylomonas > Methylomonas sp. AM2-LC. The sequence goes on along the minus strand of NZ_CP157007.1, from coordinate 52,753 downwards.
TGGATGGGGGCTGCTTTTTAGTCAGTGCAAAAAGTGTACTTTCTGCACTCTAAGTTGACCGGTTCTTTCGGATTGCAATTCCTTTCATTTTTAGTGCAAAAACCTTTGCTAAAATCATAATGCATTTACCTGTACTATGTGTTAACTTTTTGCACTATGTACACCCATTCTACTTCTACAGATATGTCTCTCCATCGAATCGGCTATGCACGGGTCAGCAGTATCGGCCAAAATCTGGATTCTCAAATCGATGCTTTACAGAAAGCCGGTTGCGGGAAAATCTTTTCCGACAAAATGACCGGTTCACACATGGATCGACCTGGCTGGGATCAGTTTTTGGAATATGCTCGCCCAGGTGATACTTTGGTCGTGAGTGAATTAAGCCGCATGACGCGCTCTTTGATGGATTTACTGACAACGGCCAAAGTTTTGGAACAACGACAGATTAACTTGGTGTCATTGCGAGAAAATATCGACACAACAACAGCTACTGGTCGTTGTTTCTTGTCGATGATGGGTGCCATTCACCAAATGGAGCGGGAGCTACGCGCAGAACGGGCGGCGGCAGGCCGTTCATCTGCTAAAGCGCGTGGTAAAACCGGGGGGCGACCTAAGACTGATCCTGAAAAATTGGAAAATGCCAGAATCTTATATGAAAATTCAGGCAAAACCGCTGCTGAGGTATGTGAAATTGCTGGCGTGGGGAGGCGGAAATTCTTCTCCCATATTGCAGAAAAACGAAATGAATCGGGAAAAACATAACATTCCTCGCTGTGTGACTTTTTGTTCACTGTTCCAAAACAGACTTGGAATATAATCTAACCTTATTCGAAGTGTATTCAATGCAAATAACAGAATTGCAAACAGCCCGAACGATCCTCAGGCCATTTACCGAGGATGATGCAATACAGTCATTTTCTTGGTTTGGTGATCCAGAGGTCATGAAATTCACGCCTCATGGCCCAGATATTAATCTGGAGTCCACCATTTTGAGGATAACGCATTATATTGAGCACCAAAATCAATATGGATATGCAAAATGGATAATTCTTGATCGTAATACCATGAAACCGATTGGCGACTCTGGCCCCATGTATTTTCCTGAATGTCATAGTTTCGAGTTAGGCTATAGATTGTTGCCAAGCTTCTGGAACCAAGGTATAGCAACAGAAGTAACATCCGCTTGGATTCGGTATTACTTTCAAATATTAGAGCTGAAATATTTAATGGCGTTTACGCATACAAAAAATCTGGCTTCAATACGTGTTTTGGAAAAAACCGGATTTCAATTCAGCCATCAAGAGCGCCTTATGGGGATGGACAGTATGGTTTTTAATATAGCCAGTGTTGATGCGGAAGCAAATACATAGCCTCAAAGGGAATTTTTTTAAAAATAACGACTGACTTTATAACTTATGCTCGGCACTCATGATCTAACACTTTTTGTAATCTCTGGTCTATTGCTAAATATCACACCTGGCGCAGACTCGCTGTATATTGTTGCCCGTAGTGTCGGCCAAGGTCGTTCTGCCGGCGTAGCCGCCGCACTCGGTATAGCCCTGGGCTGTTACCTGCATATTTTTGCCGCCGCTGTTGGCTTGTCAGCGCTACTTGCGGCTTCTTCGACTGCATTCTCCACGCTTAAGCTGATTGGTGCAGTGTATCTCGTATACATAGGAATTACCTTGATGCGCAGTACTTCACCCTGTTCAGATGCACTAAAGAACTCGCAGCCAGCGTCCCTACGCAGTATTTTTCGTCAAGGCTTTCTGACCAACGTTCTCAACCCAAAAGTGGCGATTTTCTTTCTGGCTTTCGTTCCACAGTTTATCGAGCATGAAGCGCCAAACAAAGCCTTGGCCTTTATCTTCCTGGGCGGGATTTTTAATTTTACTGGCACAATTTGGTGCTTGTTCCTCGCTTGGTTCGCAGACCATCTTAATCAGCGCCTATCTCCCCGCAAGCTTTTATTTGCCTGGCTAACGCGAACAGCGGGAGGCGTGTTTGTATTCCTGGGATTTAAGCTTGCCGTCAGCAAGCAGAACTAAAATACCATTCCATATCCCATCGATATTGTTTCGTATCAGGTTGGAATAGCATCATTACGAACAGTGTGAATAGCATTGTATTCAGAACCTTGGCGTGACGTTGGCGTTACTCATTTACTAATTATTCCTAATCCTTTCGGTCAGCCAACTTTATCGGCAAGCATGAATTTTGTGACGCACAATAAGTTATTAATATTCAATAGGCTATAGAATTTTTAGTGGCGAATTTGAAATCGATATTTCGTCTGAAAGCCGCTAATACCAAGGGCTCCAGGGGTGTCGCGGGACAAACCGTTCTTTTGGTTAATTAACCCCTTAATGTCTTTTGTTTAAATGTACACGGGTGACCGTAAGGATTGCACCGTAAATGGGCAATAGCGGCTATTCTCATGCGTATCTAGCCTCTAGATGGGGTATTCTTCCATATTTGACATCGTTTTGTGAATTTTATAAGTGATTTAAGCGAAAGATTTGGTATGCTAAAGCCAATTATTGGCAAAATATGGTGATTTTTACGTCAAATAATCCTAAATCACCTGAGTTTGTTTACTATTACCCATTTACGGTGCAATCCTTACGGTCCCCCAATATCGGCTAGATGTGCCAGCGAAAAAGCAAGAGAGAAATATTTAGAATTAACCAGAGAATACAGCGTAGAGCAAACACCAGAACAGCAAGACCGCGCCGAACGTATCGCCGCCGCGACCGAACGTTTTAAACTTATAAACGAGGCAAACAGACAGGAACGAGAAAAAGAGGGGCAGGATTACAGCAGGGGGCGAGACCGATAAAAAAAACCGCAGAAATGCGGTTTTTTTATGCTGTTAAACATTAGACAGACCTTGCCGTTTTGTCTGATGTTATTGGATTATTATTTAACCTCTATTAAATTGCGGCGTGAGGCGATAACACATGTTATCCATGTATCACCAATAATAATTGACTTATCAAAATTACAAATCGCAGCAGTCATGAGAAGTTCATCATTAATCGAACTTTTTTTTAGAAACCGTATAACGTCCCCTGTATTGCATTTTTCCCTTATTTTTGGCTCATTTAAATCAGAAACAAAACAAGTATTATTTCCAGCGGCATAAGATATATTACCAATAAAACTTATTGTTATGATGCAGAAAACGAAAAATACTTTTACAAGATTTGTTTTCATATTTTTTTCAATACCGTTGTAGTTAGAAGATAACCGAATTATAGCCTTAAAAATTGGTAGCGCGAAAACCAGTCAAAAACATTGGACAAAATGAGCCAAAATGTCTGATGTTCAAACCCACGCCCTAGGGTTTACGAGGCTTCTAGCGGCATCAAAAGGGGGACCGTAAGGATTCCTTCGTAAATGAGTAACATCGCTGATTTCATTACATCAGAAATGTCACACCGTAGTCAATCGGTTCCAAATCCCGTTCCCGAAGTTCGTAGGTGCCGAAACGATTGGCGTGATGAGTCCGATATGGACTAAACGCAGCAGCCAATTCTGGCGTTAACTTCATTCCCTCCGCTTCCAGCTCCTTGAATGCCTGCGTCATTGTATGGCAGTTGTGGAAAATCATCAGATTGGCAATCAGATGGTTGTACTTGATTATCTTCAGCTGATCCTCGCGCACATTCTCCTCGATGGTGTCCGATCCGAAATATGCCCACTGAGCAAAGTTGTTGAAACCTTCACACTTGTTTTGCGCTGCCTGAATGACCTGACGTAGCGCATCGTCGCTGATATATTCCAGTAGGAATATGGTGCGGACGACCCGGCCCAACTCACGAAAGGCGAAATACAGTTTGTTTTTCCGGCTGGCGGTACCGAGCTTACGCAAGATGGTCGATGGTTGAATACGCCCGGCACGAATCGATTGCGCTACTTGCAGCATGTCCGGCAAATGACAGGCGATCAAATCCCAATCTATCGCATCCTTGGTAAACAGGTCATCGATGTGTTTATACACTTCGTCGGCAGTCGGTCGGAACCATTTCAAATCTTTCCAGTTGCGAATACGCGGCATCAGTTTGATACCCAGTAAAAAAGCCAAGCCATAAACCGGTGCGCTTTGCGCCTGGGTATCGCCATGCAATGTGTCGGGCTGAATATCCGACTTGTTTTTTGTCAGTCCATCCAGGATATACACGGCTTCCCAGACACCGCAGGGAATAAAATGCGAAAACAGCGCAATAGGGTGACCGTAAGGATTGCACCGTAAATGGGCAATAGCGGCTATTCTCATGCGTATCTAGCCTCTAGATGGGGTATTCTTCCATATTTGACATCGTTTTGTGAATTTTATAAGTGATTTAAGCGAAAGATTTGGTATGCTAAAGCCAATTATTGGCAAAATATGGTGATTTTTACGTCAAATAATCCTAAATCACCTGAGTTTGTTTACTATTACCCATTTACGGTGCAATCCTTACGGTCCCCCAACTTGGCTTTGACTGAGTCTGGAGCTGGGAATGGCTATGGTATTAATTTTTTAGTCAATGGTGCCGTCTCACCAGTACCAGTACCAGTACCAGAAGAATGGGCAATGATGTTATTAGGTTTGTCATTGGTTGGGTCGTTCGTAAACAATCATCCATACCTATGATTAGTGTCTAACCTAGGTATTATTAAGTATATACATCCAATATTGATGCCTATTATGATAGGTTTGGCTCAATCGGGTAGTTTATTAACCAAAATTCAGCCAATAAGCTGCATAGTGTTTTTATCATCACTGACAAAATAAGCAATGGGATACTAATTATGAAGAGAACACTTCCTACTTTCGCATTTATTTGCACAACACTTAATAGCGCATTTAGCTACGCCGATACCTTCACTGATTACATAGTAACAGGATCTGATTGCACTTCCGATTGTGATGGCGCTGCAGATTCGTTCCGCATTGCGTTCAACTACGATAATACATTACATGTCATTAGCAGTGTATCGGAAGGTAGCTTTACCGACGCATTTGGTACATACACCGGAATCACGCATATAACTAACTTTGTAGTAACAAACCAGTTGGGATACGGTATACAATTACAGGGCTTCGCAAGTAATCCTTCGTACCTCGATCTCGCTTCGCAGGTTCCAATTTACCCACATTTTATGACTGAACCAAGTGTGACCATCACAATCGACCCATATGTTAGCAACGATTGGATCGGTTACAATCATTTAAACATTTCTGCAATACCAGAAGCTGATGAATGGGCGATGGTGTTATTAGGCATGCCATTATTAGGCTGGGTCGTTCGTCGTAAACAATCTGCAATGCAAATAGCTACTGCATAAATCATCACAAAATCCAGGGTAGCCAGAATATTATAAATCTGGCAATCCCCTGTGGATCTTGATTCAGAAATTCATCCCTATTAATTAGCTTCAATATAATTGGTTGCTGCTATTCGTTTAATTTTTTGGGTGTCGCTTGTTGGCCCTACTGACGCAGTGATAATATCAATTTGCTCGCCGAATAACGGAAAGTCAACTGGGTCAACGGTTGCCTTAACAATTGAAATTGGAACGTTACCTCGAACGGCAGAAATGGCCGATTGTGTGAGGTCGCCAATGACTGCTTTGTAGCCCTCCAGTTCGCATAATCTGGATTGGACTGACTGTCCGGTTTAGAGAAACGCGAGAGGCCGGTTTGGGTCGTAACCGGAAATTCGATGTTCACAATTTTAGCTTAAAAACTTACATTGGATGCCAGCGTGCGTTGCGCTTCAAATCCAGTCCAATTAAGTCTTAAAGCTGTAGTTTAATCGGAGTCCGCTTTCTTTACCTGCTTCAACGGCGGGTATCGCTTACCTATTTTGGTGCAGCGGTCATTCTCAACATGGAACGCTGGCATGCACCGAAGATAAATCCAAATTAGCACCCAGCAATCTAAAGAAGTTGATTCCGTCCTTAAAAGGGACTAAACTATGAAAAGAAATATGTAAATTACTCTAACGATATTCAATACTAGTAATTGCTTTAGGAGTTTGCCAATGCAAATGGTTCATGCAGAAACAGCTGTTCGTAGCGATGCTAACTTTCGCACAAAAGAGGAACGGGCTAAACTTTTGATAAAAGCAAATATTCTGGATACCAATGGCGATTACGTTGAGCGTTTTTTTTCAGCTGAAACGATAAAAAAAGATAAAGCTCGTCAGCAGGGAAAATAATTGTATTCATCAAAACCTTCCTATGCTCTAGGCTTTCATGGTCTTGATGAAGAAATTGGTAAGAAGGTTTTAAATGGCGAACTGACGCTTCGTCATAGTCAGAATAGCTATGATTGGCTAGGACACGGTGTTTATTTTTGGGAAAGCAGCCCGGAACGGGCCTACCAGTTTGCCGAACAATCCAGTCAACGTCAGCAATCTACCGTTAAGAAGCCTTTTGTTATTGGCGCAATCATTGATCTTGGGATTTGTTTAGACTTGCTTGATAAGAAATGGTTGGATTTCCTTCGAGATGCTTACGATCAGCTGATTCTTGGCTTGAATGAGGCGGGTAAAGAATTTCCTGCTAATACAGCGTTTGGCGAAAATGACTTCGATTTTAAGAAACGCGAACTGGATTGCGCCGTAATTCGGTATGCTGTTGAATTAGCCGAAAGAGAGCAAAATATAAAATTTGATTCTGTCAGGGCCGCTTTCTGGGAAGGTGAAGAACTATACCCACAGGCAGGCTTTAAAACGCACAACCATATTCAATTGTCGATCATCAATCCCGATTGTATTAAGGGAATATTTCTTCCCCGGCAAAAAACGAATAATTAGTTTCTGTCGAGCATCGTGATCGTGGAATAATTGAATCAGACCGATTTATTGAACTTCACGCTAGGTGAGGCTGTTTCTATCTTAATCAAAGCACAACCTAAACTACCCCATTCTACAACTGCAAACTAATGATATGCTTTGAAACTTCGAATGTCAACCAATCTGTTAGAGAAAATTTTTAATCGGTTGTTTTCTTGTTTCCTGCGGTTTTCTCCGGCTGATGACTGCTAAGCGCCTGCAGGAGTTCGGCGGCTTGGGCCTGGGTGGCCTCAAGCTGTCCACGTAATTTCGCAGCTTCCTCACGGGCTATGGCCGTTTCTTTGTGTGCGTTATCTCTGTCGGCTTCGATCTTGGTTAGCCGTTCCACATTACGATGCGTTTCTTCAGCGGTGCGCTTGCGCTGCGCATGATGGGTTTCTTCTGCGGCAACGGCTTGGGCTTTTACGGTTGCCAGTTCTGCGCGTACCTGGTCGCGTTCAGCGGCCAAAGATTGAACCGCTTTTTTCTGCTCGGCCAGTTCCGTTCGGATACGTTCAAGTTCGACGGTATGTTGTTCACCAGCGCTCTTGGCGGTCTGCTCTGTTAATACCAAACGTTCCCGCAATTGCGCCAATTCTACGGCCTGGGCCTGATTGGTTGCCTGGGCATCGGCCAGGCGCTTTTCAAATGCTTCGGATTCGGCTATGACTTCATTCAGTTTGGTTTCTAAATCATCGACGGTACTAGATGCATCAGCTAATTCACGCTCGGCCTGTTCACGTTGATCGCCAGCGGCTCTGACCACTTCTCCTACCCGGCGCTCTGCCGCTTTTACCGCCTTATCGTTTAATTCAACGGCTAGCATGGATAAGCGTTCTGTGAGTGCTTTAGTCACCATAGCCACTTCCTCGGCCACCTCAATAGGCAATTCCGCCACCGGTTCTGCCCTGGTCACCGATTGGCTGGATAGATACTCATCCCAAACCTGTTTAAGCCGGCTGGGATTGCCACCGCCAACCTTCTGGCGTAAAGCAAAGCCGGTGATATTGCGACCAGCATCACGCAGTTCTTGACCGGCCTGGATAATAGCTTCTGGCGCAAATTCTGCAGGGCGTCCGGTTTGTATCGTCGTGGTTTGCATGAGGATTTCTCCTTTAAGTTGATGGCTATGTGGTAGCTTGTTTAAGCGCACCCAATATCGGAATCAAGAACCTTAGAGAGAGAATTTACAGCGGAAGAAATCTTAAAAGACAAACAACGGCAACGAGCGCATAAATCATAATTTTTTGAATCAATTGCTTTTTGCCATATCTGGCAAACTTTATGATTGCGATCAATCAAAAGACCTATTCTTCTCATAAGCACCCCCTTTAAGTTGATGACTATAGTATAGCACAAAATAAAATAACGAACAAACTAATTTAACAACAAATAAACAAACTAATGAACGAACAAATTAATTATACTAGAGATTGTTTCGGGTGATCGCAAGGATTTGTGTGACTTCTGCAGTCATCATGAAAAATACTATTATTGCCGCTCAACCACCTTAATCATGCATGTAAAACGGCGTCGTAATGGGGCGCCACACGGAGGCTATGGGTTACGGGCTTTTCGTACATGATTTTGTTTGCTATTGTCAAAAATCACACGCATCCTTGCGACTGCCTGGTCGCAACTACTCCTTTAAGTCGATGACTACAGAACAAAACAAACAAAGTCGATAACAAATAAACTAACGAACTAATAAACAAACATATTAATTATAATAGAGGTTGTTTCTTGATTTTCATTCATGGCGTTAATGTGACTTAATCCGTGCTTACAGTGGCCAGCGAATCGCATATACTATTATCCTGCCTTAAATATTGATATAGCGTTTCACGGCTAACGCCATACTCACGAGCCAGCGCCGCTTTAGGCTCTTTTGCCTCGGCCCGCCGCCGTAACTCCGCTACTTGCTCTTCTGTCAGTGCCTTTTTCCGGCCACGGTAAGCTCCTCTCCGCCTGGCAAGCGTAATGCCTTCGCGCTGCCGCTCTTTGATCAAGGCCCGCTCGAATTCAGCAAAAGAACCCATCACGGATAGTAGCAGCGTTGCCATTGGCGAATCCTCGCCAGTAAAAACAAGGCTTTCTTTGATGAACTCGACCTTTATACCTCGACCGGTCAATTGCTGTACCAAGCTACGCAGATCAACCAAATTTCTCGCTAGGCGATCCATGCTGTGAATGACAACAGTATCACCCTCCCTGGCGTAATCCAATAATGCTTCTAGTGCTGGCCGGTGCGTATCCTTACCTGATGCCTTATCCGTAAAAACCTTGCTGACTTCGACTTGCTCAAGCTGCCTGTCCGGGTTCTGGTCGAAAGAACTGACTCTAATATATCCAATACGCTGCAAGATTACCCCCAAAATACAAAATGTGTCAGGTTGAAATCTATAACCCTTGCCCCCATGTGTCAAGAAATATAAAAACACACTCTATTCTGACTGAATAAGGGGGCTTACCCTGACATCAGGTTGGGGTATAGCCCAAACTGACAGGATTGATATTGTATTGCACAATACAAACACATGATCTAGAATGATTTCATTGTGCAATACAATTTAATTGAGCCATTATGAAACCAACTGCAATAACTTATGCGGAGTTGCAGCTCGCTTATGACACGTTTAATCGGCGGCTGTTTAATAACGAACTACCTGAATGCCTCATTACGTTACAACGCTCAAATACAAGTGTTGGCTATTTCAGCGCCGACAGATTTTCAAACCTGGCCGGTCAGAAAATTGATGAAATTGCAATGAACCCGACTTACTTTGCCGTAGTGCCGTTGGTAGAAATTATGCAAACGGTCGCCCATGAAATGACGCACCTTTGGCAGCATCACTTTGGCGATTCGGGTCGCGGTCGATACCATAACGCACAATGGGCCAAAAAAATGGAATCTATCGGCTTAATGCCATCCAGCACTGGCCAGCCTGACGGAAACAAAACAGGGGATTCCATAGCAGATTATCCAATTGAGGGCGGTCAATTTATACAGGCATGTGAAGAGTTATTAACGAATGATTTTAAAATATCGTGGTATGACCGCTTTGCGCCCGTAAAAGCCATTGAAGGCGGACAACATTGTTACGGTCTTAATCTTGATTTGCCGGAAGCGGCCATTATGATTGCCGCTTCCAGCGGTGTTGAAATAGTACATTCAGCAACACCCAGTATCAGAATCAATGCATCTGAATCAACACCCAATAAAACCAACCGTTCAAAATATACCTGCCCTTGTGATCTTAACGTCTGGGGAAAGCCCGGACTAAACATTCAATGCGGCTCTTGCGGTGGACGTTTTTCGGAAAATCTGTGATGCGTGAAGATTGCACTCTACAGATTGAGGGGGCTACACACGAAATGCGTAAACATAGGCAATCACGCAGAATTACGATTATAACAAGAATAGGTCAAAGCCTTGATCAAAGAAAGTTAATTGAGTATATTTTCTCACTATTTGCCAACAAAAATAATATAATTTAATGACTTGACTATTTTACATCGGAATTTAAACAATACAATCAATATCAGAAATACACGTCAACTGATTTGGTTGACGACTATTGAAGCCACGGATTCAGATCATAGCTTACAATAATCAATAATTCACATTTACTATTGGACATCCTCATTCCATTGATCTATTTTCGTAGCTTCACTGTCACATTTTGGGCATTTCATAAAAGCTCCTATTTTTGAAAAAATAACTTACAGCGTTTTCAATTCAGGCATATATTTTGTAAGCTATAGAATTTTTTATAAAAACCCTTAGATTCAACTAAATAAGTGCAATTCATTTTTTTAATGCATTTAATCGAATATAAAAACGCTGTAAGTCTAACTTTATAGGGTATTTCGAAAACAGCCAAAAGGTTGTTTAGCACCCTTATGGTCACCATTTATCGGCTGACACAAAACATCTATACGCTATTCTGTTCATTTAATCGTCTTTTTCTTTGAAAATAAGCAGTCAATGCAGATACAAAACCAAAAACTATGTATCCAATATCATCAAGTTGTCCAAGTACTGGAATAATATCTGGTATTAAATCTACAGGGGAGAGAACTCCAACAGCTGAAAGAACAGTTCCACCATATCCCAAAACCTCCAATGCGACGTCCCGTAGTTTGCTTTTTGGTAAAGCAAGTAAAACAATAAATAAGCCAATTAGCACAGCTACGCCAATGACAAGTACTTCAAGAAAGTGAAAAAAACTCTGCATTACAATCTCTTAATTTTAATGGTTAATAAGTTGGCGTTGGCGAACAAATAACATGATATTTATCGAATGGTTGTTTTTTTTAAAAAACGCAATTCTCGAACTCTTTTGCAAATCATTGATGTATATCACAAAGATATTCAATGATTTTTTATGCATTATTTGTACGCTAACGCCTAGTCGGCTGGTAAAATTTTATTTTTTGGATAAAAAGGTGCTTGCCCCCCTAATAATATTTTTTCAAATGGGCTACCCACGGTAAGCCGGGACAAAAGTTAGATCTCGTTGACGTATCTTGTACGATATATTAATGATCAAAAAAACAACACAACACAAAAGTTACGAACAACGAGTCGTCTGATTATCGATGAAATTGCGAGAAGTGGCAAACAAAGCGTTCGCAAATTAGCCGCTTTAGTCAATCGATCTAAAAGCAGCGTTTATCGACACCAGCAAACGCAAGCCCTACGCAATCAACATCCTGAAGCCGCGCAGCATTTACAGGCTGATGCATTCACAGCAACTTTGCCGGAAAGCGAGTTGCAGCGTTGGCTGGAGTGGGCAGAGTGGATAGCGCGGAACTTTCATCGAAGCTCATCCGCCGTTGAGGGGCGCAATGGTTATCTGTCGCAGATGTATCACAATGGTCGTGGCTTGACCGAAAAACGCTTGCGAGCATTGACTGTGATTCATAACTACGGACTCAAACGGTCTGACGGAACAACTGCGGCAATGCGCTTGTTTGGCAGGGATTTTCCTGATCTGTTTTCATGGTTGGTTGATGAAATGGGCGAAACTTCCGCTGCCAAGAAAAGGAAGAGAACGGGCTACTCGTAACCCATTGCTTTGATGACTGTCCCGGCTTAAATTGGAAGCCTGAAAATCTATTTTTAAAATATCATTTGAAATTGATAAGCTTCGTAATAATATATGGTCTATAGAAAATGAAATTCAACTATCAAACGAAATTAAGAATTATAAATCAATAGATAAGGATAAGTTAAAAAATGAAATTAAAATTATAGAAAATAAAATAGATGAATTGTTGATAGATTTAGATAAAATTCTTTGTGTAAATGACGGACTTTTTTATAAATTGTTTTATTTTAAACACGACTCTAAGCTAGAGGGAATAATATTTAAAATATCTTTTTGTGTATTTTTTAGTTGTTGCAGTTATTGGAATGTATATGCCAAATAATAATTCATAAGCCAAAAACCTCGTAATTTTTCTATTTCTTGTTAAATCAAGTTACGGCTACCCACTTATGCTCTATGTTGATTTAAACACCCAGCGCTGTAATTGAATACTCGACCAAGTGGTTACACAAAACACCATTCAATCCACAAACAACGGTATGGTTGACCATAAGGATTGCTTCGTAGTGCGACGTGAAGTGCAAAGCATTTATTTGGAGCTTGGTGATTGCTTACTTAAATAGACACCAACAAAAAACGTAAAGAAAGCTGCCAATTCCGGCTACAATTAGCAGAATGGCCTATACCACAACATCAGGTATAGTTAAAATCGGCTTCCCACTCAAGCCCGGACAAAGCCTAGCGATCATTTTCCCAAAAAGAGCGGCAGGCTACTCGTTGCTCTTAACCCGTTGATTATGAAAGGTGTCCAGGCTTAAGCGAATAGCTTTGAAATCGCACCAGCGGTTCTAATATCCCTATGCCAGATTATTTTAAGGAATGGTTAAGGGACGTAAGGCGATAGTAGGTACCAACCAGTAGATCCTAGTTGCCGTTATCGGGGCATCGGGGTTTGTGGTTTGCGCAAAAATTAAGGTTTTTGACGACAGCCAAAATCTGTATGTCGTAGGATGGTTTTATTCATTGCCTGCATAAAGAATAAAGATGGTGGATAGTCTTTTGATCCCAAAAGAAATTAACGCAACAGAACCTAAATTATTGCATTTGAATATCAACAGGACAAAACATGAATCAACTACTTAAACTCAATCAAACCGTACAATTAGATAATGGCTCTAACTGTACCGTAAAATCCTTTTTAGGTTCTGGTGGTCAAGGTGAAGTATATGAGGCGGATTTAAATGGTGTTGCAGTTGCTCTCAAATGGTATTTTCCACAACAAGCTAAGCCTGAACAACATGCAGCTTTGCAACATTTATTAAAAATTGGCGCACCCAATGCCAATTTCTTATGGCCTTTGGCATTAGCATCATCAATTGACGACACCAATTTTGGCTATGTTATGCCATTACGCCCAAGCAATTATAAAAATATATCGGACTTAGTTAAACGCCGTATTGAGTTAAGTTTTCGGCAATTATTAACAGCAACTGTTGAATTAACCGACAGTATGTTACAGCTTCATGCTAAAGGCTTATGTTATCGGGATATATCTTTTGGAAATTTCTTTATAGATCCTGATAAGGGTGCAATTTTAATTTGTGACAATGATAACGTCACTATCAATGGTTCGAAAATTTCAGGCACAGCTGGCACGCCAAGATTTATGGCTCCTGAAATTGTTCGCAGTGAGTCTAATCCCAATAGTGACTCTGATCTCTTTTCTTTGTCAGTATTATTGTTCTATCTGTTGTTTCTTCATCACCCCTTGGAAGGTAAGCGCGAAGCAACAATTAAATGCTTTGATTTGCCTGCAATGAATAAATTATATGGATTTAACCCCCTATTTATTTTTGATCCAAATGATAACAGTAATTATCCAGTTAAAGGTTATCAAGAGAATGCACTGATCTATTGGGATATTTATCCTCAATTCATTAAGGACTTGTTCATGCAGTCTTTTACAAATGGGTTGAATGACTTACACAGTCGTGTACGTGGTAGTGAATGGCGGCAAAAATTATTAGCCTTAAAAGACAATGTTATTGACTGTGTTTGTGGTGCAGAAAACTTTTATGATCAAGCGCATGTTGAAATGGCAGAAGAGTTACCCCTCTGCTGGTCTTGTAATCAACGATTGATATTGCCACCACGTATTAGAATTAAACACTCAACGCAAGAAATGACTATTGTTTTAAATCAAGGCGCTGAATTGTATCCGTATCATATATATTCTGCACGTAAAAATGAATTAAGCCCAGCTGTTGCTAAAGTTGTTCAGCATCCACAAAACCCGAATGTATGGGGTTTAAAAAATCTAAGTACTGATACATGGACATTCACTGAAAAAGGTACAGTTAAAACTGTAGCCCAGGGGCAAAGTGTGACCTTAGTATCTGGTATCAATCTTAATTTTGGTCAAACGCAGGCAGAAGTTCTCAAGTAATTCGGCTAAATTGCACCAATACAATCTTTCGCTACATCATTCAGATTTAGTACTTCACAATGATATATTTAGGATAAACATGACCACTTTAAAAAAACGTCCAGGCGGGGAATTAGCCACGCGTCCTTTGCATTTTATTTGGATAGCGGATTGCTCCCTTTCAATGAAAACTAAAGGTAAGATACAGTCTTTAAATCATGCTATTCGTGAAGCTATTCCTGCTATGCAGGCGGTAGCGGCTGAAAATGTAAATGCTGAAGTATTAGTAAGAGCGGTGAAATTTTCCGATGGTGCACAATGGCATATCGCAGAGCCTACAAAAGTCGATGACTTTAAATGGCAAGATTTGCATGTTGAGGGCCTTACAGCTATGGGTGATGCACTGCGACTTGTCGCTGACCAACTAAAAATGCCGCCAATGACGGATCGTGGTTTACCACCTGTTTTAGTGTTAATCACTGATGGTGAGCCGACCGATGATTTTGTGGGGGGGCTAAACGAGTTGATGAAATTGCCGTGGGGAAAGAAAGCGGTTCGTATTGGTATCGCCATTGGCGAAGATGCCGAGTTAGAGGTATTGGAACAATTTATTGGTAATCCAGAACTACAACCCTTACAGGCTAATAATGCACAAGATTTGGTTGCATATATTCGCTGGGTATCTACGGCTGTCTTACAGGCGGCTTCTGCACCACCAAGCCAGGTTACCTCAACAATCGAGAACAACGTTCCCATACCTGCTGCCCCAATCCCAATAGCTGATCCCGATTCGGCGGCGGATGTATGGTGAGTTGGCATATTTTAGCCGAAAGCGTACTTGGTGCCAGTCATATCCGTAGTAATTTACCAAATCAGGATGCAGTTGCTTATTATCAACCTGTAGAAGGCGAATTACCGTTGATAGTTGCCGTTGCAGACGGCCATGGTAATGCCCTTTGTACGCATAGCCATCTGGGTGCAAAATTTGCTGTGCAAGTGGCGATTGAAAGCGTGAAGACTGTGCTGATTGATTCACATGATTTAAGCTTATCACAAACTCTGACCTTAACAGAAGCATTGCCTAAAACAATTAGCCGCAGTTGGTATAATAAAGTCGATTGCTACATAAACGATAATCCAGAAGCTGCGCTTAATAATTCGGAATATTTGCCATTTGGTACTACTTTATTAGTCGTTTGTATTTTAAAAGATTGCATTTTATATTGGCAAATCGGTGACGGTGATATTGCTATTATCAATGAAGACAATAGCATAATTAGTCCTATCCCCTATGATGAGCGTTTATTAGGTAACGACACAACATCTTTATGTAACAACAATGCATGGGAAGATTTTCGTTATGCGTTTTTGCCTTTGATTAATACAGTACCAAAAGCTATTTTTTTAGTCAGTGATGGTTATAAGAATTCATTCAAATATTCAGAAGGTTTTCATCAAGCCTTAAGCGATATAAATGATTTTATTCACACCGAAAGTGCAGTTTGGGTTAAACAGGAATTAGCTGGCTGGCTTGATGAAGCATCACAACTAGGAAGTGGTGATGATATTACTTTAGCGATCATTTATTCATCAGATGGACAATAAAATGTTAGACATGCATCCGCGCGCACAATTATGCTTCATTCTTGAACAATACGGTCGAGTGCTAATTAATGAGCCAAAACGTTGCCGAGGAATGTTAAAGGATTTAGCGCCGCATCATACCCGTGAAACCAATTTACTGATCACCGCATTAGAACAGAAAATTGCCGATGAATTATTAAAGCCAAATCCCTTAATTTCTGTTGATATGCAAATAGAGCGTTTGGCAAAACGCTTACATGATAATCTCGGCACACAACTGGAGTTTGCTTATTGGGCAGTGGAATCTTGGGCGCTGGCTTTAAATGTTATTCATCAACCACTTCTTAAACAAAATGATATGGCTGAAGATGCTTATCGTTATGAGAAATCTATTTCTCAATTGAAACAAACTGCCAAACCCGGACATATCGATGCACAAAACGATTTAGGAATCCTGTTCTTAGCTGCTGAACAAGGTGATGTGAAGGGACAATGTAATTTAGGAAATATGTATCTTGATGGACAAGGAATTGCTCAGAACTATCAAAAAGCTGTGGAATGGTATCGTAAAGCTGCTGAGCAAGGTGATGCTAATGGTCAAAATAGTTTAGGATTTGTTTATACCAATGGCTATGGCGTCACTCAAGACAATCAAAAAGCCGTTGAGTGGTTTCGTAAAGCAGCTGAACAGGGCAATGCTAAGGGACAATACAATTTAGGAGTAATGTATACAAATGGCTATGGTGTCACTCAAGACAATCAAAAAGCTTTGGACTGGTATCGTAAAGCAGCTGAACAAGGTTTTGACGCTGCAAAACAAGCATTAGAAAATCTTATTGTTGTTAGTCAAACTGAAGCCTCTCGTCCAGCAAAGAAAAAGTTGACTATCCCAGAAGACGCGTCTCTAAGACGACATTTTTTGACTCAGTTGCAAGTCGAAATCGAGTCACAATTAGGCGTTCCGCCAACAGTGCCTGCTTTAAAACGTCATTACGACTCTGAGGTCAAAAGAAAAATGGATGAATATTTAGCGGGATGTTCATAGAATATTTTTGTGTGACTATGTGTACTTCAGATGTCATTTATTCAACAGATGGACAATTAAATGCTAGATACTCATCCCCGCACCCAATTATGCTTCATGCTTGAACAATACGGTCGAGTGCTAATTAATGAGCCGAAACGTTGTCGAGGAATGTTGAAGGATTTAGCGCCGCACCATACTCGTGAAACCAATTTACTGATCACCGCATTAGAACAGAAAATTGCTGAGGAATTATTAAAACAAAATCCATTAATTTCTGTTGATATGCAAATCGAGCGTTTGGCAAAACGCTTACATGATAATCTCGGTACACAACTGGAATTTGCTTTTTGGGCGGTGGAATCTTGGGCGTTGGCGTTAAATATCATTCAACAGCCTACAACTCCTAAACAAAATGAATTGATTGAAGAAGCCTATCGAGAAGCTGAAAAATTCTATGAACAAAAAGAATACGACAAGGCTTTTCCTTTAGAAGGTTATCAGCATCAAGCTATTTTAGCAGCTGAAAAGTCAATTATTGACACTATATATCCAGATGAAGATGGAGTTCACCCAGAAACACAACAAGCTACACGTCAAAAATTGCTAAAATTATTGCGTGAGGGTAAGCTAGATGACAAAGAAATTTTGGTTGATCCTGTAAATCATAAATTTATTACTTCACATGTGGGAACTGATAAATATTTTAAAATGCCAATCCGTGATTTATTAAAAATGTTACAATTTGAAGAGTATCAAAAACTAACAGGTCAAGATTAGAAATTATCATTGGTGGTGCTGAGCTGCGTAAAGATGGCGAAAAGCTGTAGTTAACGAAATTTGGATAATTTTTCACACTGGAAGTAATTTACCATTTTGCACTACTTAAGCCTTAAACGATATAAATGATTTTATTCACACCGAAAGTGCGGCTTGGGTTAAACAGGAATTGGCAGGCTGGCTTGATGAAGCATCACAACTAGGAAATGGTGATGATATTACTTTAGCGATCATTTATTCATCAGATGGACAATTAAATGCTAGATACCCATCCCCGTGCTCAATTATGCTTTATTCTTGAACAATACGGTCGAGTGCTAATTAATGAGCCGAAACGTTGTCGAGGAATGTTGAAAGATTTAGCGCCGCATCATACTCGTGAAACCAATTTACTGATCACCGCATTAGAACAGAAGGTTGCTGAGGAATTATTAAAACCAAATCCATTAATTTCTGTCGATATGCAAATCGAGCGTTTGGCAAAACGCTTACATGATAATCTTGGTACACAACTGGAATTTGCTTTTTGGGCGGTTGAGTCTTGGGCTTTGGCATTAAATATCATTCAAGAGCCTGTACCTAAACAAAATGATTTGGCTGAAGATACTTATCGTGAGGCTGAAAAGCTATGTAAACAAATAGAATATGAGAAAGCTAGCAGTGAACGGCCATCGATCAATCCCGCCGGCATCCCTGCCGATTTTGACCAACACGGCTTTTTGTCCGGCTCCGAAAAAGCGTTTCGGTATTTACAAGCAGCTTGGAACAACCGCGACTTGGCTTCTATCCGAGGCTTAACGACCGACAAGGTGTTTGCGGAAATTCAGAACCAGCTGCGCGCTACCAATACTGCCAATAAAACCGAAGTGTTACAACTTAAGGCCGAATTGCTAGAAGTGCGCGGAGCTGGTTCCGAGATGGAAGCTACCGTGTTGTTCGATAGCCTGCTCCGAGAAAACGATGGCCGAGAAGAGGCTGTCAGGGAAATCTGGTACTTTATTAAACCCGTCCACAGCCAGCAGACAAAATGGTTTCTGGATGGTATTCAACAACTTGAAGAATAAAATGCGGAGCGACTGACCGATTGGTTCCCCCCCTGCGTCAGAATAGTTGTCGTCTCAATTTTTTATAAAAAATAAAATTTGAGATTAAAGATGTGATCGGGGAACCTAGGTGCATATTTTAATCAAGCCCCGTGAGCATCATCTCTTGATGAATGCAATGGAAGAGCAATAAGAGAGGTAAGCCATGCTAAGTAAAGAGCTTGAAGTGACATTGAATGCGGCTTTTACGGTTGCTCATGCCAAGCGGCATGAATTTGTCTCCGTAGAACATTTATTGCTGGCGTTACTTGATAACGTCACTACCATCCCGATATTGATCGCTTGCGGCTGTAATGTAAACGCATTACGCGGTGAATTGACGCGGTTTATTGATGAAAACATCTCTTTGATTCCCGATTGCGACCAACGCGAAACTCAGCCGACCCTGGGTTTCCAGAGGGTTTTGCAGCGGGCGGTGTTTCATGTTCAGGCCTCCGATAAAAAAGAAGTGATCGGTGCCAATCTGTTTGTGGCTTTATTCAGCGAGGATCAGTCGCATGCGGTGAATTTACTTAATAAGCAAGACATCACACGACAGGATGTCGTTAATTTTTTGGCTCATGGAATAACCAAAGTTCAGATTAAAAATAATGAGGCTGAAGAAATAAGCGTATCACAAACATTGAAAACTGGGTCTGAACTAGCCATTGATATTGGTGCATCAAGCAAAGTTTGTTTTCAGCATAATAGAATGCTAGATAATCATCCTCGCACCCAGTTATGCTTCATTATTGAACAATACGGTCGAGTGCTAATTAATGAGCCGAAACGTTGCCGCGGCATGTTAAAGGATTTAGCGTCGCATCATACTCGTGAAACCAATTTACTGATCGCCGCATTAGAACAGAAAGTTGCTGAGGAATTATTAAAACCAAATTCTTTAATTTCGGTTGATATGCAAATCGAGAGTTTGGCAAAACGTTTGCATGATAATCTTGGTACACAACTGGAATTTGCTTTTTGGGCGGTGGAGTCTTGGGCTTTGGCATTAAATATCATTCAAGAGCCTGTAGCTATCCATGAGTAAAGATAAACAAGGTAAGGACGACTTTAAACTGGTTTACTGTTCATTTTGCGGTAAAAATCAAAACGAAGTTCGTAAGCTGATCGCTGGTCCTTCGGTTTATGTGTGTGATGAGTGTGTAGAGCTCTGTAACGACATTATTCGGGATGAGTTATTGGAAGACGAAACCTCTTCCAGTAACAGCGCGTTGCCTAAACCCAAGGAAATCAGACAAGAGCTGGATAACTACGTTGATATTGGTGCATCTAGCAAAGTTTGTTATCAGCATAATAGAATGCTAGATAATCATCCTCGCACCCAGTTATGCTTCATTCTTGAACAATACGGTCGAGTGCTTATTAATGAGCCGAAACGTTGCCGCGGAATGTTAAAGGATTTAGCATCGCATCATACTCGTGAAACCAATTTACTGATCACCGCATTAGAACAGAAAGTTGCTGAGGAATTATTAAAACCAAATTCTTTAATTTCGGTTGATATGCAAATCGAGAGTTTGGCAAAACGTTTGCATGATAATCTCGGTACACAACTGGAATTTGCTTTTTGGGCGGTGGAGTCTTGGGCTTTGGCATTAAATATCATTCAAGAGCCTGTACCTAAACAAAATGATTCATGATTACCCATAAGACTCAGCAACTTTAAATGCCGCAAGTTGGCCCAGTGGGAGCAACGCTACAATTTAACAACATATAAGAATCCGCTAATGGAATGTGACACCCTACTTGGGGTTGTACACCCAAACCCTCAGAATTTTTTTTAAAGCTGTATATCAATAGCATGATTATAATAAATCCGAAATAATCAGGTTATTTACAGGTGTTTTGACGTGAACAGCCATTGACATAATGGAGATTGAAACCTTCTCAAAACTCATATTCAGCCTACTACAGATGGCGTGACTTTGAAGCCCCTTTTTAATTTTCCAAAAAACACCAGTTTTTATGACTAAAATTGGGAAGTGGATAATTGACGTAAGCCCTTGTCGGCAATGGATTTTCGTAAAATCCTATGGGACTTTGGTGACAAGACCAGGCTGCTGCCAAAGCAATAATGGCCAACCCAGAAATTACCGTTGAAGAAGTCACTAAACGCTTGAACGTAGTCACATCCACCTTGTACCGGCACTTGTCTGGCTGCCAGAGGGGCAATCAAGGAAGCGGAACTTCATGCTGCCATGCCATATGGAGCGCCTAAATCATTGTTTTACTGAAAGTATAAATGTGCTTACGCTGGTCGAGTCGCCCGAGGGAACTTCCCCCTCAGGCTCTCACAGATCCGTACATGAGACTCTCGCTTCATACGGCTCTTCATGCCCCTTGCAAATTACCAAGTTTGCGTAAATCTTTAGTTCCTCCCATTTCTGGTTGACCAAAGCTCTATTTTGGACATGTCAGCCCCTTCGCTCCATTTCCATTACAGAAACTTCATCACTACTACGAGCTGATCCGCCCCTGTGCCCAGCCTCGGTACTCTCACACTTGTGGGGCTTCCACTTGTGTTTCTCCCTTAACATCTAGGCGACAGGTTCCCACGTTCCGCACAAAAGCCCGGATAAAGGTCACGCCATCTCTATGCCGGCCGCCGTTCAAGCAGTAAACAGGTGCCCCTTGAACTTATCCTGGAGTGCCACTAGTCTCCAGTTTTGACGACATTTCGTTGCTTTCGACACCTCATCAATGGTTCGCTTGCGCTCGTCTCCTCTATCCACACCTGACGCAATCAAGTCGCGCCTTTTCCTTAACGCTCACCACAAAGGCTCTTTACCCATGCAGCTTAAGGTGGTTTGGAACCAGCTCCTGCAAGCCGATCCCGAGGGGCCTACCCTCATCTTTTGTGCAGCATTGCACTTCGAGCAGCTTTACACTACTCACCCACGCATTCGTGGCACACTAGTAGCCAGCAATTAGTATGCTAATCGAATAACCCAATGATACAATTGACATCAGCTAATTATGTCTGGCAACAAATAATTATCGATAGAAGATGTGCGTAATAAATGTCAAGATTATATATATGTTGAAATACTTATAATAGTTGTATCTCACTTATGAATAAAATAGAAGACATAATAAACTACAATATTAACAAAACTAAAAGCTGTAATGGTGATTCTGTCAATTGACATTAACATATTTAAGTTGTTCATAAAAATGCTTTTGACTTGAGTATAGAACGAACCGCAAGCCCCCACCATATAATTTGGCTGGGTAAAAAATAACCATAAACTATTGGCAATGGCAATATGAAAAGAAATATTACGCTCCTTTTAATTCTCTCCATGCTTTCTGGTTGTGCCACTAACGGCACTGCCTTGAACAAGCAAGAAATAGGAACAGGTATTGGTGCGGTTCTTGGTGGCGTAGCTGGCTCGTTCGTCGGCAATGGAGCGGGAAAGGCTGTGGCAGTTGTTTTGGGTACGGCAGTTGGTGGTTTCGTCGGTAATCAGGTAGGGGCATGGCTTGATGAAAAAGACCAAGAGGCTATTAGTCAGGCATCAGCAAATGCTTTAGTGTCGGCTCCAACAGGTCAAGATGTTGTTTGGCGCAATCCCGAAAACGGTAACACTGCAATTATTACTCCCAAGGCACCTGTTGTAGAGGAGCGTAAAATTGCTATGGTGCGTAATAAAACAATGGCCCCTTTACCTAAATTGGACTTAATAGGAGAAACTTGGGATGCCAAGAAAGCAGCTAAAGTACGAACAGCTCCAAGCACTAATGGCGAGGTAGTAACCAGTTTAAAAACAGGTGACAAATTCACTGCTGTTGGTAAAGTTGTTGGCGAGGATTGGATTGTTGTCGCCCGAGGCAAAAAAACTATCGGATATATTTCGTCCAAAACTGTTGGTAAAGTAGAGCAAGCTCCAATAGTTTCTGCTGATAACTCAACCATACGCAAAGCGAGCAATATGGACACCGTTGAAAAAGATCGCGCTATCGATTTGGATGCTGCCGACACAGTAGCGCAGGTAGTTGTCGCTAATGCGTCATGCCGTGTTGTGGATGTTAAGGTTAGCGGTAAAGATGGACAGAATAGTAATAGTTCAACGAAGGCGTGCAAGGCTGCCGATGGTGCATGGGAAGTCCTATAAATGCGTAACCTGTTTTTTTATTGTCTTGTTGCTTTGGCAGTTATGGCAGGGGCAGTTGCCGCCGATGGGGTGGCAACACCGAAACGCCTAGCATTTTCTGAAAAACTTGGTGTAGAGGTCTTCGCTTTACCTGACTCAAAGGGAGATTGGTGTCAGCCTACGATGACTCTTAACATTATGGTAAAAGATAATAGTGCTTTATTGGAACCTAGTGGCTTGAGCGGATTTTTGCCTAAACTCAACCCAGTTTTTGATAAAGAATGTCCACAGGCTATAGCCGCAAATGTATCTGTCATTAAAACGCTTGATAATTCAGTCTTTGGTTCATTACTGAATATTAGTAAAGCCGATGGGTGGGCGGTAAAAACATCTGCTCCCGAAACAATTCCTGTTAAAAATGATAAGTTAATTGGTCAAGAAACATCAATTCAAGAAAACAACAATAAAGATATTTCTGAATATTTTAATAGTTCTTGGATAAGGAAAATTGAAAATTATTTTCATGATATAACTACAAAAAAAACAATTGTAAATCATGAAATCAATAAACAAATTACAACCAACTGCATTGATAATTGTGTTAATGGGCAAGGAACATTAACTTATCCAGATGGTACGAAACAAACTGGGTTTTTTAAAGACGAATTATTTATCATGAGCTTTGACTGTAAAAAAGCAATGACTCTCGTAGAAAAGTTAATTTGCTCAAATGAGAAACTTTCATCACTTGACAATATTTTAGCTCAAAAATACAAAAATTTAACTGCGATTCTATTTGATAATAACAACGACGATGGTCTATTACAAGAAGATCAAAATAGTTGGTTAGAAAAAGATCGTAATAAATGTCAAGATTCTATATGTATTGAAAATACCTATAATAGTCGTATCGTAATTCTTACTAAAATGGAAGAGCAAGCAAGCCACATTTTTAACCAAGCTAAAAGCTGTAATGGCGATTGTGTTAATGGGCAAGGAACATTAACTTATCAAAATCGCACAAAGTACGAGGGGAGCTTCAGGAACGGCAAACGAGAAGGTCAAGGCACACTTACTGGGCTACACGGCGATAAATATGTTGGTGAATGGAAGAATAATGAAAAAAATGGACAAGGAACATTAACCTTTCCAGGTATTTCAAAATACGAAGGCATGTTTAAGGACATGAAAAAAGAGGGCAAAGGATCTTATACTGAATTATTAAATGGTGAAATAATAAGTACCTATATAGGTGATTTTCATAATAATGAATATGAAGGTCAAGGCACACAGACTAATTTTATTGATGGTAAATTTTCTAGTAAGTATATTGGAGAATTTAAGAGCGGCAAATATAATGGACATGGAACTGATAATTCAGTATATGGTTTAACATATACAGGTGAATTTAAAAATGGAAAACACGAAGGACAAGGAACATTAACTTACGATAATGGAATTAAACAAGTCGGCGAATTCAAAGATGGAAAATTTATTGGTCAATTAAGCAGTAATGAGCAAGAAAATAAACAGAGCGTTGTAAGTAGCAACCCAGTAGCACTGGCAGAAACTAATCCTCACCAAGTTACTAATAAACTCACAGAACAAAGTATAAAAAACGCCATATTCTTTCCAATCATCCCAGAAAAAAACAATAATGGTTTCTCAAAACCTAATAATGATTGCAAAGCCCAATTCAATAACGGCATAGCTACCAGTTGCGATGAACAACATGAAATATCACTAATAGCCTACGGCGACCTTAACGCAGACAAACAAGACGATGCTGTAATTTCTGTGGCATCTACGCCAGAAGGTGCTAATCATGCAACCAGTACAATAGCCTTTTATCTCAATAATAATGGTATCCCTCAATATCTAGGTGGGGTTTATCCCGTACCCGATAACCAGCCAGCATTCGTTGAATCTCTACTAATAAAAGAAGGGAAAGTTTTTTCAGATTTATTGGCAATGAAAGATACTGATGCTCTTTGTTGTCCATCTCTAAAACTTAAAGAAATTTATCAATTACAAGGCAATAGATTAATTATAAATAGTGGTCAAAACACAAATCAGAAACAAAAACCACCACCAGCTATTGCTCAGCCTAATATTACCCAACAAATAAACAACCAAAACACTCAACAATTTAATAGATCATTACCTAATCTGGAGAAACTAATGCCTGGGAATATAGATATAACTCATTTAATTCTTGCCGCTATTATTGGTGCGCTTGTTGGAGCGTACTTTAGTGATAAAGGCAAGAGAATCAGGAAGTATATATTTAGATTTCTACTAGCATTAATAGCTATTACTGCATTTATTTTCTTAGAGCCTGTTCAGGCTTTCATAGTATTTTTAATATCTGCTTTTACAACTGCATACTATCTTAGGGATAAAATCTTCGGAAAAAGCAAAAAAGAACAACGACCAACAATATATGGTTCAGCAGAATGGGCAGATTTTGAACATTTAGTTAAGAGCGGTAAATTCTCCGATAATGGCTTGTTCCTAGGCGATTTCTACGGAGAAGGCAATCACATAGAAATGAAATATTCCGGCGACAGGCACCTTTTAACAATAGCTCCAACTAGATCAGGTAAAGGCGTTTCCGCTATTATACCTAATCTCTTGAGCTATCAAGGTTCAATGCTTGTTATTGACCCCAAAGGCGAGAATGCAAAAATTACTGCTGCTAGAAGAGCAGAAGGACTTGGGCAGAAAGTACATATTGTTGATCCCTGGGGTATTACTGGTAAAGAAATATCAAGCTTCAATCCACTTGATTGGCTTTCACCAGATGATGAAGATGTTAGTGAAAATGCCATGATTCTTGCCGATTCTATCGTAACTCAGCAAGAAGGGAATTCCGACCCATTTTGGAATGAAGAAGCTAAGGCTTTGTTAATGGGTATTATTTTGCATGTTGCATTGGATGATGATGAACAAGCTAATCGAACTCTTGCAAGAGTTCGAGATATTATTGTTTCCAGTAATGATGAGTTTAAGAAAACGCTAGAAAAAATGTTTGAATCTAAAAATTCAATTGTAAGTAGTACGGCGGCGCGTACAGCATCAAAAGATGTTAAGTTACGAGCCAGTGTCCTTGCCGCCCTGCAAGCTCATACGCACTTCTTAGATAGCCCTAAGATCAGAAAAAACCTTAACAACTCTAGTTTTAATTTTGGAGAACTAAAAACATCGAAAATGACAATATATTTAGTATTGCCATCTGACCGACTTGAAACATTTGGTCGTTGGTTGCGATTGCTTATTCAACAAGCTATTACCATTAACGCTCGTAATATTGAAAGCAAACCAGAAAAACCAATCATATTTATGCTCGATGAAATGCCAGCACTTGGTCGTTTAACTATGGTTGAACAAGCTTATGGGCTTATGGCTGGGTTTGGTATGCAAATATGGGGTATCGTACAAGACCTTTCACAACTTGAACGCATTTATGGCAAAGGATGGGAAACTTTTATTGGTAACTCTGGTGTATTGCAATATTTTGGTAGTCGAGACCAGAAATCCGCCGAATACTTTTCAAAACTTTGCGGTGTAACTACTATAGAGAAAGTGTCTTTTGGTTCATCTATTGCTAATGGCATATCAAAAGCTTTTGGAACTAGTAGTAGCATAACTACTAATGGTGGCAGTACTGAAGGCAGTAGCACCACCGAGACAGAAAGCACTACAAATACACACTCTATAAACACTGATTTAATTCAGCGTCATCTTGCTTACCCAGATGAATTAATGGTATTACACGGAAGCAGACAGTTAGTTTTTATTGAAAATCTTAATCCAATAGATTGTAGAAAAATTAGTTGGTATAGTGATAGTCGCTTTTCAAACTATGGAAAAAATCTAAATAATCCAAATAATCAAAAATCCCTACCTATGTCTTGAGATTTGTCAACGTCTTCGGAAAAGACCAGCTTTTTTGGCTGGTCTTGGGTTTGCTCTGAAGATGACGGCACACCCTCTTTTGCCTGTTGCTTACCTACCTCGGCTTGATCGCGACTTTGCTCTTGATCTTCGGCAAATGTAAGTTTCTTTTCTGTAATTCCCTCTTGGTTTTGATCTGTGGATTGTGTCGAAACAGGTATTTCCTTATTTTCTACTGTTTCTGTTTGTGTCGGTTGAATTTCTGAGTTATGCTCTTTGACAATTTCAAAATATGCCTCTCTTTCATTTTTATCAGCACACCTAGCAGATATTATTCTTATATCGCTGTCTCTATCTGTGTACGTTACATTTATACAAGTACCATCATTCATTTGTCCTATGGTATTATATCTATCCTCGCCGTAATCTTTTCTATCATCCAGTTCCTCTAATGTTGGTTTCTCAAATATTTTTGCAGCATCATTAAAGTCTATTCCGTGTTTTTCTATGTTTGTTTCGTTCTTATTATTGTCCCACTGAAAGCCTTCAGGATACATATTATTTTTTTACATCCTTTATAATTCTAGGTGGATTTAATTTGTATCGTTTTTTTATCTCTTCCTTAGTCAAAATAGGAGCTGCATCTGGGTCATCTCGAACAGCTTCTTCTATTTCTTTATCAGTTATGTTTTTCAAACGCTCCCAATCTGTTTTAGACTTGTCATTATCTTTGTCCATTTCTTCTACCTTAAATAATTATACAAAAAGATTATAGCGATTCAAAAAATATGTAAACTATTATCAATAGTTACCTAATCTTCTGTAAAGTGTTCGCCTTCTCGTTGCGGGGTTAGCATTACCTATCCATGTCTTGGTCTTGACTTTGATTGCGGTCTTCTGAAAAGACCAGCTTTTTTGGCTGATCTTGGGTTTGTTCAGTTTGAACCTCTTTTTCTTTGTTTTCCTGTAAGGGGTTCTACGCCCTAACCGCCGAAATTTCCGAGCAGCATTGAGGTAATTATAACCTATTGATGTATCGATGTTAATAGTTGTATATCAAATAACGGTCGTTATGAGATTATCAATCTGATAAACATAAATACCGTATAAGACACGAACAATTTGTATGTTTTTCAAGCGAAAAATAGGTTAAGGCTTAACACCTTTGGTTGGACGGAATTTTCGGCGGTTAGGGCTTACAACCCCATATTCGGTATGCGATTGAATGTCTTTTTATTCTGATAAGCCGCCAAAACCGCCTCAACGGTGCATAGATTCTCGGCTTTCAAGCAATATCTAATTCTACTGCTCAGTCCAAATAAAACCAGGTCAACATGATCAAAATCCGATTGAGTCCGCCTTTTATCAACCAACTGAAGCCAATATTGACTATCGCGTAGGGCTTGTTCGCCGATACCGGTAACACCGCGCAATTCGCTGGACTCGACCGCAGCGCGAACCGCATCCACGGATGATAGGCCCAGTTTT
Organism: Methylomonas sp. AM2-LC; assembly: GCF_039904985.1. NCBI lineage: Bacteria > Pseudomonadati > Pseudomonadota > Gammaproteobacteria > Methylococcales > Methylococcaceae > Methylomonas > Methylomonas sp. AM2-LC. The sequence goes on along the minus strand of NZ_CP157007.1, from coordinate 24,477 downwards.
AGCAGTTTAGTTTTAATGGCTTTATCTAACCCATATAAAGGATCAGTTTCGAAATCATTTTCCATATAGAACGCCTAAATTACTGCGCAAGACAGTAGCCGCGCTGAACCCGACGCTTAACGATTGAATTCGCCTTATTGATCGCCTGGCTTTCCTCATCAAACCATTCTTCACGGACTGTACCGGGCGAACCGATGCGTCCCCACTCTTTAATCACCGCCCATTCCCCAAAAATGGTTTGAGTAATATGGATGGCATAAAAGCGCTGCTTATTACGCAATGAATCACGGCATTCTAAATAAGCTTGATTCCACATATTGGTTTAAACCGGCATAGGCTTTGGGGTGATAATAATCACTATTTTACCCTTAAATGCCAATATTCTGGTACAGCGGTTAGTGGTTAATCTAATCCCCTCTATTGCGCTCGATAGCACCACAAACAAATCATAATAAATCCGCCCCGGCATGATCTTTAAACAGGTTGGCCGAGCGCACGTAGCCGGCCAGCACATCGGTGGAGCGGTGGCGGCTGACTTCCGCCATTTTGAAGATCGACGCCCCGGCCTCGGCGGCGCTGGTCACGAACCCGGCCCGTAAACTGTGGGCGGCGAAATCGGCGGCCTCCAGGCCGACCTGACCGGCGTAGTGTTTCACCCGATTCGCGACGCTTTTATCGGACAAGGCCGCCTGCCCGACCCGGCTCCCCTTCCCCACAGCCCGGAAAATAGCCCCCGCCTCGATACCGGCCACGGCCAGCCAGCGCTTCAGCGCCGCCACCGGACAGAACAGCACACTGCCGTGGGGGATGGCGATCACCTGCCCTGCCCCTTCCTGGTCGGTCTTGGATTTTCGAATCGTCACCCGCAGCCCGTCGTCCACGAACGCCAGATCGGCGACCGTCAGCGCCACCAGTTCCGCGCGGCGGAACGCGCCGGCAAAGCCCAAGAGCAACAGCGCCCGGTCGCGTTGGCCGACCAGCGTGTGGGGACAGCGGCGCACCATTTCCTTGACGATGTCGGCGGTGGCGGCTTTTTTCTTAGCCGGGGCCGTGCCTTTGGTTCGGCGGATGCCTTTCAAGGCGGCGGTCACGCCTTTATGCGCGGTCGGCGTATCGAGGCCTTTGGCTTCATGGGCGCATTTGATAGCGGCGAGCCGCCGGGTCAGCGTCGAGGCGGCGACACCGGCCCGCGCCTGATCGGCCAGGAACAGCGCCACCGTTTCCGGCGCGGCGGGCAATGCGGTCCGCGCGTGAGCGGCGCACCAGGCGCTGAAAATTTTAAAGTCGCTGGCGTAAGCTTTGCGGGTGGCGAAGCTCAAACTCTGGTCGATGTAGTGTTGGGTGGTTTCGGCCAGTTCTAGCCGTTCCGGGGTGCCGTTTTTGAGAGGAATCAAGTCGGTCATGTGCGGTGGTTTTTAGTTCCGGGAATGGACGTTATCGGAACTAAAAGCATAACAGAAAATCGCCGATTGCTCATGAGGATGCATTCGTTTCAGGGTGCAAAAACCTGACCGTGAAGCTGCTGGATGCGTTGCGCTATCGGTTCAAAAAGAGCCATCATGATGGTCTGTAACTCCTGGGGAACATTGGCGGCTCGCAAAACGTCCGCCAATCCGCCGAATTGTTTAAACCAGTGCTCGTAATGTCCCTCCATGACTTCCCGCTCGACCCACATATCGCGCAGCCCTTGCTCGTCGAGTATCGTTTGCAAGCCGCGTTCAAGCGTCGCCCCTTCCGTGAGCAGGTGGGCGACCGTGGGTTTGACAGCGTCGGGCAGTACCGGCAAGTGACCGTAAGCTGTTTTCGCCTTCTGGTTTTCGATTTCCGCCGCTGCCTCCATCAGCATTCCGTAACGGTAGAGGCCGGGGTATTCACGGCACAGGAAGGCCAGTTTGTCATCGGACACCGTACTCCATAGCCATTGTAAATCGAGGATATGCCCGGCCATATGTTCCAACAGCGCCGCATCACCCAGGCCTTTGGCTTCCAGTTGCCGAACCCGCTGATCAATCGCGGCGGCGATTTTGTGTTCTTTGCTGACGGTCCGTCCGCCAGGCACCTTGATTTTTCCCGTGGCAATGCCCGCCGCGAGCGTCTCTAAGATTTTGGCAAACCGGTAGAATCCGGCAAATTCCGCACACAAGGCGTCCATCTTCGGGCCGGGTGCATTCAGCATCAGATGCTGGAAGTCCGGCATGAAATCGGCCATATCGGAAAGTATCTCGACTTCGAGCAGTTCCAGCGCCTCCAGTTGTTTCATTCGCGCATCGATGCGAGCGGCCATGCGCCGATGCTCTGCTGTTACGGACATGGCGGCACACGCGCTGGGTTTTGTTGCTTCATCGATTCTCCTATAGACCTGTCATCGGCCATGATGTTCTCTTTATAACGGACTTCACCCCCCGAAAACGTATCGGTACCGGAAAAAATCATTATTCTTCACTTTGCTTGGTAGCCTGATACTGATTTAGAGAAAATTTCGCAGCTAACTTATATATAAAAGTGGATTTATGTTTTTGATCAGCACGGGCCACGTACTTTTCAGATGCCAAGCGAGATGATAACAGCATACGCGGAGACGAGAATTACTGATCTGTTTCAATGTTATTGTCATAATATCCACCAAATTAATTAATCAGTCTTCAGCATTATTGAGAATTTCTATTATCCACGCAGATAAAGATAACCCTTTAGCAGTCGCTAAACCTTGCCATTTTTCTTTATCACGCGAACGACAACGTAGCTGTATCATTGCATTCATTTTCACATCTTCCGGCCTAACCGCATTTTTGTTTTTGAGATAGCCAGTTCTGACAGAATTTTGCTGTTTCATCAATTTTTATAAGCTCCATAATCATATATTCATTATATTAACCAAACTTGAATTGTCAATACAAAACAAAAAACATTTAATCCTATATATTGAACATTATAAAAAAAACGCCTCCCGTAAAAGCAAGGCGCAAGGAGTTCCGTCTTTCGACGGTAGGTAGGTAAGGAATCAAATTTTTACAGATTTCCGTTGTTGATGTAGCTGATCATCATTTACAGCCTGGCGCTTAGTAAGCTGTTGCTGCTGGGCTTGCGCTTGATGCTGCTCTACCAAATCATCTACAAATAATCTCACTTGGCGTTCAACTCCATCTTGACCTAGATCGCTTTTCGTAGCCAAATCGTTGAAATCCGTGAACTGCCTCATTTTCGCTATAGCATCACTCTGTTCCTGGCTCATAACATTATTTCTAGCCATTTCAGGTGTTATCTTATCAATTCCAGCCGGATACGATTGCTCCCCTGGTGCAAACACCGGAAAAATTGCAACACCATTAACAGCCACAGCAGCAGATAACGCTTTCTGTTTTCCTGGGTTTTTTCCTTCTGTCATTTCCTGGTGTAAATCGTTATCGCCAGCAATAACAATCAACTTATCAGGAAATTTTTCTTGCAACTGCTTTGCGACTACCGGTAAATTACCGGAATCGAACGCCGCAACAGTCGCATATCCTAGCGATTGCGATAACGTGTCAGCAGTTGCATATCCTTCGCCGATGACAATGGCCGGTGCATCCGCAATGGCATTCAATCCGTCACCACCAACGACATGAAACGTACCTTGTTTTTGCCCACCGGTAGCAAACATCTTTCTACCATTTGATTGAATAGACTGGACTGACTGCACATCGCCATTTATGTCGCTTGCGGCCACCAGCATATCACCAGCGGTAAAAACAAGTTTATCTTTATATTGCTCTCGCAGTTCCTTTGATTCTTTCCAATTCTTACCAATCAAGACAATTGAGTCAGCCGGTAATCCGCCTGCATCATTCGGCACCACCGTTAAGTCGCCTGGTCGAGCTTGCTTGGACTGCAAATACTGATGGCTCTCCTGAGCCGGTGGAGCAACTGCCAATAACTGACGAACAGCACCGGCAACCGCCTGATGCCGTGCGTTCTCTTCTTCCTGACGCCCCTGTAGTTTTGTGGCACTTTCAGCCTGTAGCTTCGCTTTATCGCCCTCGCTTAAAGCATATCCTTTCGCCTTCCATTTTAACTTTTCGCCTGTTCTATTGTTTTGAATAAATCCGGCAGGATGACCATCCATATGTACAAAGTAAAATCCGGCTTTCTCGCCAGCTTTATCACCTGTCGTTTCAATCCTGTGCTTCTTTCCATCCATAATAGGATGATCGCCTTTCACAATACACCCCACAGAACGTAATGCCTCTGTAAATTCATCGTCTGGTGACATTGCCGGGTCTTGCTGGGATTTAACATTATCCGGCAACCATTTTTGCAACTTACTTATATCCGCCGATGGCCCAACATACCACGCCTTATTACCGCCATCCCACTTAGCGCCAAGCGAACGAGCCTCTTTCCTTTCCGAATAAGGAACAGCAAGATATTGCCTTTCCTGGCTTGTAGGCTCATCAGACTTTTTGGCCGCCAAAATCGGTTGCGGATTCGCCCATTTTGAGAATGGCGCTTGATCAACATTAGGAGGTACATACCAAGAGCGTTTTGCACCATCCCAAGCCGCCCCAAGTGCCTTGGCCTCGTCCTTATCTTTAAATGGAACATTGATATAGTTTTTCTCTCCGCCCTGCCCTTGTCCAGTTTCTTGCTTTTGATCTAACTTGGCTACCGTTTGCTGAAACGCTTCATTATTTACCGTCGCCACCAGCTCTGCAGTTTTCCTTTCTTCCCTGGCGGCAGTAATATCCTCCGCCGTGCTGTTCGGATCATTCTTAACCTGTTCCTCATTGAATCGGGCCATTTCAGCGGCCTTTTCGTAATCTTCGACAGTTGCAGATGAAAGTTGAGACAAATCGGAAGGAATAGCATTAAAAGAATTCAACATTTCTGGCGTAATCACAGGGCCGACACCATTATTTTGCTGCCATAATTGCAGTTCAACTTCCACAGCCGTTACTGCATCACGAAAATCATACTGGTCTTCCTTGCCATAGCTATCCTCAAGAGTGACATTATTCCACAATGATTCAATAGCCTTATCTATACGCCCCTCCCGCGCATATTCAATAGCCTTCTGTGTGTGATTAGTACCCTCATCCCTCGCAAACGAACTACGCCACTCAGATATGCCGTCCTGGACGGTTTCGATTATGCTGACAACATTGGCTATCAATTGTTTAGTCGAATTGTCGGTATTATCACTATTCACCATAGCAACCCCCTCTTCAATTTTCGTGGTCGGTTTTATTAAAGATTGCGCTTGCTCTTGAACAAGTAGCTCAGCGGTAGACATAAACGCCTGGGCAAGTCCCTTGCGTTCAAGATAGGCATTACTCATCGAATTATCGTCAGGCGCAACTCCGAACACAGGCGAAAGATTCTTGATAGCGGTTTCAAAGAACTGATCTGAATTATTGCCAGTCACATCGACAACCGTATTCAAGCCCTCTTTACGCAATGCAGCGCCCAGGTTATCGCCTTCAAAGTCTTGAAAATGGTCAAATGTATACTCATTAGTATTGTTCAACACCGTATCGATATCGACGTCCAGCACAGTAGATATTGTGGTAGGTTCAGCATTTTGCTGTTGAACTTGCACATTCTCTTGCTCTTGCACCTGCTTTCGTTCAAAAGCTAATACATAATTCTGAATTTTCTCTGCATCGGCGGCGGCTCTAAAAATTTCCATTGGATCATCTTTTAAAGCCTTGATCCATGAGCCGACATACGCGGCATGTTGACTCGGATCATGACCAATGCCAAGCTCATCACCTAAAATCATACTAGCAATTTCGGCCCTTAATTCCTCCTTGGCGTAAGCTTCAGAACCAAACGGGTTGCCCTTTCCACGGTTTAGGCGATCTTCGTGACCAGTCCAATGTCCTAGCTCATGTAGCGCAGTGGCATAGTAATTTTCAGCGGATGAAAACGCCCCTTTATCCGGCAAATGAATACTATCTGTTCTTGGACGATAAAAAGCCCTACCCCCTCCATTATGCTGAATATCAGCGCCGGATGCGGTCAGAATATGCTCCGCCCTTTCTATGGCGTCCCATGTTTGGGGTTTTTTCTCTAGCGGTGGCAATCCGTCAATTTGTTCAGCATTGAATACAACCGCATTGAATACCTTCGGCCTTTCCAACTTGACCACAACCTTAATCGGATCACCTTCACTATTCAAAACAGGTTTACCGTTATCGTCCCTTTTGGTTTGCTCTTCAGTAAACTTCCAGTATTGAACAAGTGTACCCTTCTCCCCTTTTTTGACTTGCCCACCAAGTTCTCCGGCCTGCTTGTACGTCATCCAGCGTTGATCGTCTCTATCTTGAGACATCAGGTGTATAGAATTGATACCTTTGTACCGATTGCCAGTTGTTGGGTTAAAGGGTAAAAACGCATTAGACTCACCTGGATTCCAAGGTTTTTGCCAAGGTGCAGTTCCCTTCTCAAGTTGTTCAATCAATTTTTCTGCCACAGTTTCATGAAACGGTTTTTTCTTAGTTTCCATTTGAATAACCCCCTGGTTATCAAGGTGACTTAAATTAGCCTGCGTAACAGCAAGGCTATCTGGTTCTGCTTCTGGTTTTGGTGCATTATCTTGAACAGTTTGATCAGTTAAATTAGATAGCCTCTCAAGCTGATTACGAATAACTGCGTTTTGTAGTGCTTTAATGGCCTCGCTTCGCGAACCCAGATCATTGATGTGCGCTATGGCATCATTGTTAGGAATTACAAACCAGTTTCCAGAAAGAATCTCACTATCAATAATGCCACCGCTTATCGGATCAGGATTGGTGACCAATCCGCCCGGTTCAGATTCTGTCCAGCCATCGGGCAATGATTTAACTGAAGCAGCAACATGGGTGGTCTGTATATTCCCTGGTGGGGTGAATGAATTCGATTCTTGCACGATAGAATCATCGTCTTCATTCTGATCGAGTCCCTTTGCCTTATCTTTACTAATGAGATCGATTACCGGTTTCGATGCCGTAATACGCTCGAATATCGACAGACCATTAACGCCAGTAGGGATAAAGACTCTTTCTACCCAAGCAATTCGCTCGGAAAATGTGCCTTGCTCTTGTAACACACGCTTTTCGGCGGACGTAAATGAAGTACGCCCCTTAACTTCGATACGATCCTCGTGGTTAACCTTGGCCGTCGATATTTCCCAACCGTTCGAAAGAATGGCCTTGTTGCCATTTTTGATGGATTCAAACAAATCACTGGACGACATATTGGCAAGACTGGAATCAAGCCCAAGATTCTTTAATGTTTTCTCGGCAGACTTTGGCCCAAGCATCCTACCTAATAGCACTTCGCCATCATCTGTTTGTAAACGCTGGATGAATTCAGAACCTTCCACTCGATCCCAGATCGGGAGAATGACACCCACAAGCATACGTTCGGTTTTAGTTTCGGTTTTCGGCGCACTGTCAACCTGCTCTTTCCAAAGTTTTTCCGCCTCAGCTTCATCAATCGCCCTTGTCAGATTAACCTTTTGAGAAGTGCTAACACCATTGGCACTAACAGTTCGATAGTCATAGCCGCGACTGATAATATCGGCATTATCGATATATCGATAAGCATTGCTTCTGATGGTATGAACGACACCACGATGCACCTCTTTGCCCTCAGAATCCAAGCGTTGACCAATATCAGATAGATAAAAAACATCGCCTTTGTTCTTGCCAATTTCAAAAACGTACCAACCCGCCAAATCACCCTCTTTGCGGTTCATTTTCGACATTTTCTTTGCTTCTTCCCACTCGGTATATTTGACCTCGTTAGCAACAGCAAGCTCGACGTAACGCGTTTGCGCCCCTGTATTTTTATCCTCGTATGCAACGTCCTCACGGGTTTTTATGATGCTCATGGCTTTCATGGTTTGCAGGCCTTGGTCAAACATACCACGCTGCTTTGCATACTCCACGGCCTCAACCAATCGCTTTTCAAACTCACCGAAAACCACATTTTGCATATCGGTCTTTAGCGATAATAGCCTGTTCAAAAACTGCGGAATTGCCGGAATTTTGCTTTCACTCAGTGATGCATTTTCATCTAGCAGATTCAAGCCCATTTGTTTTGTTACATCATGAAACGACAAATCGGTTTTGCCACGATAAAGATCACTGAAGAAGTTTTTTAAGGCGGTAGCAGCATACTGACTTTCAAGATTATCTGAAGCTGTAAACATGCCCTGGCTTGTTGCTTCGCGCTGGCCGCGAGTGAGCGCCCCAAGTTGATCTAATCGACGGGCAATTGACGACACAAAACGCTTTTGTGCCTTAAGATTCGTTGTTGGCAATACATAATGTGGTTCATTGGCTTGATTCGTTCTGTGTGTACGACCAAATCCTTGTACCGCCGCATGCGCTTGCCAACCGGGTTGCAGAATGTAGTGAATACGGCGGCGTTGATTCTCAGCCGTATTATCGGCATGAAAGCTGTAGCCCGTGCCACCCGCCCCGGAAAAAATCAGAATGTCTTTTTTGTTGGCCTGGAATGCTTCGGCATCATGCCGTGATGAGTTTTTACCGCGTTTTTCTTCAACAACTTTGTAACCGCCCTCTTCGTCGCGAGTCTGAACGAAACGACGACTTCTGCCTGTGACTTCCGCCACTCTGTCGGAACCAAAAGCATTAATAATGGAATCTAATGGATTTTCAGTTACCCGAATTTGTTGCAACGTCTCTAACAGTTTATCGCGTAGCGCGACTGCTTCACGATCAAAAACGGGATTACCTTCCGAATCTTTGACAGGCAGATAGGTTTTATTGCCGTTACTGTCTACGGACTCTTCGTAAGCGGCTACCGGAAAACCGTTGCGCACATAATCCATTAACATCTGTCTAGGCGTAAAGTCCAAATCTTCTAGCGCCAAATCATTAGCGGTCGCATCGGCAATAATACGTTCTTGCGTCGCCTCGTTGGTATTAACCAACTGAATGACGGCAACATTACCGACCTCGATCTGGCTGCGAATATCGTCAATGACGGTTGGCGTTTGCATCGCCGTAATAATCTGATTAAAGAACCTTTGGTGAGCGCCCCAAAATTGCGACATAGCCGCGCTTTTGCCATTACCATTTTTACCGGCCTGTGTGATTTCCAGCGCTTGATCGACATTTTCTAATACGACTTGCCACGCCCCGGCCAATTCGTTGTAAATATCTTCTTGTAAATCAGTTAGCTCATGATCAAGACGTTCATAGCTAACGCCGTCATAAGACAATGACCGCGCTATATACATACCCATTGCCTTCATATCGCGACTAATAAGCTCCATCGACGCAAGGCCGCCCTTAGACACATTACTGATAAATGTATTGGTGTCGGCAAACGGAGTACCTTCGCCCCATAAGCCAAGCCGATCTGCATAAGACAAATTACTGATTTCAGTAGCACCGGTAGCTGATACATAAATCACACGCGCATCAGGCAATGCCTTTTGCAAATTGATACCGGCAATGGCTTGCTGCGAGGGTTTTTTAACACCACGATTGCCTTTAACAGCAATCGCATTACCCATCGAATGAGCTTCATCAAAAGCTATGACGCCATCAAAATCCTCACCCAGCCAATCTATGATTTGTTGAGCACGGGTTTTCCCGCCTATTTGACCTAAATCGGTAGCCTGTTTTTTTTCACCGCCGCGAAGTGTTGAATAGGTAGTAAACAGAATCCCGTCTTTTTGGGTGATTTCACCGCTGGCCTTAGTTTTACCTTGAAAGAATATCTTTTTAGGATCGCCGCCAACCCCGGCAAAATCCCTTTTTGCATCTTCAACAAGTCCCTCGTTAAAACTAACCCATACCGCTTTATTGCGGCCTTGCATCATGTTATCGAGAATAATGCCAGAAATTTCACGACCCTTGCCAACACCTGTGCCATCACCAATGAAAAACCCTTTTCTTGATCCGCTCGGCAGTTTTTCAGAATGCGCTTGTCCGGCATAAACAACGGATTCGAGTTGTGCAATGGACAGCAAACCGTTATCAATGACATTTATCGGCAATTTCGGCGAATAAGTCGGTGCGGGTGGTTCCACCGCTGACATTGCAGCACTTTGTACCAATTTCCCAGGATGTTGCTTTGCGCCCGGAATAGATAAGCGTTGCGGTGTGTAGTTAGAAAAAACAGAATCAGTGAATTCCGCAACTTCACCGCTTTTTGCCTCTATCACAATACTGTCTGAACTGCTAATTCTGGTATCTTTCGTTAATGAAAGGGTTGGCGGTTTTGCATATTGCCCTACTCTATGCAACCGTTGTAAATCATCCGGTATAAACCCAAGCACATCCATTCTATGCTCTGGTTTTAGATTCCTTTGTTCTTTTCGCCACTGTTTAATGGCTTCTGCATTTTGATTGGCGGTACCCAAGATAACGCCCGTTGCATGAGAAAATTCCTTTGCCGCTTTGGGATCAACGACCAACGTTGTTTCAAGCACATCAAATAAATGATCTTCTTCAACTTTGGACGTTATAGCAGTACGGGTGGCATCGTTGCTTTTAGTGATGCCACTATTTCCTCCAGTATCTCCGCCGCCGCTGCCTCCAACGTCTCCGACAGGTCTAACTCGAATGCCATTCCCGGTTCCGATTCCGTCATTAACGCCATCGCCACTTGTGGTTGTACTGCCAATTTGGCTATCAGTAGTAACGGTTCCTGAATCGCTCCCGTGTCCAATAGATTCTGTTCCAGTGCCGCTCTCACCAGCACCAAGGCCGCTAGATCGGTTGCCGGGTTGTACGGTATGTTGTTTAGACTGAGTATTAACGATGCTTGTTGGTTTAATGGATGTTGATTGAATTTGCTGACGATCATTTCTGATGCCCTCCAATAATGTTGGTAAATCAGCTACTGACTCGACTTTTCCGGTCAAAACCGGCTGCGTTGTAGCACCTGTTTTATCGATAACTAAAATTTGATTATCAAAAGTCGTACCATACTTCGCATACTCCTTACCGGATATGCCGACATTGGCACGAACGTTGTATTTTTTTTCAATATCTTTCCACCACTGGGCAAATGCTGGACGATCAGCGGCCATGCCATTGCCAACAATGGCGACTAAACGGCCATTATCCTCTAACCGTTTTAACGCTTGCTCAATGTGCCTGGCACCGTTCATCGAATCCCTCTGTCCTTGTACGCGTCCAGCGGTTGATGAAAAAGGCGGATTCATGACAATGACAGTGGGCTTAATATCAAACGGCAATACGTTGTCCAACTGCTCCGCATTTTCTTTGTATATCTTGGCCTGCGGAAACAGTGAGGACAATAAGGCATGCCGACGTGGCGACAATTCATTCAGCACCAAATTAGCCCCGGCAATTTTTGCCCAAATAGCCAAATCACCGGTACCGGCAGACGGTTCGACCATCACCTCATCTTTTTTAACATTGGCAACCCAGTTAGCAACGAATGACAAAGCGGGTGGTGTCGAAAACTGCTGAAATTCTTCCATTTCATCATCACGCCGGGTTTGAGTGGGCAGTTGTTGAATCCAATTCGTTAAATCAATCACTTTATTCTTGGCCGCATCCGCATTATGCTCAGTCCAGTGAGCATCTTCAGTCCCCAATAAATGAATATTAAACGCCGCCTCTAAAGCATCGTAAGCATCCTTAGATGAGTACGTGCCATCGGCTTGTGTACCGCCAAAAGCGCGATTAGCCTCTTCAGTTAAACTTTTTGATGTAATTTCGCCAGTTGTACCCAAACGTTGCGCCAATCGCAACGCCAATAAATGACGCATGTCGTCACTGGATACTTCTAGCGAATCCTTTATCTGAACTACCGGCTTTACAGCCGGTGGCTCGACAATTAGCCAGTCATCGAATAAATCAAGCTGACCTGAGTTAAGAATGGGTTTTTTCGCCATAAACTATCCACCATTGATTTCAAGGTCAATAACGCTTTCCTTTGCATCCGCCTCACTTAAAGCATCTTCTTCAAAAGCACCGGCTTGTTCCGCTTCAGCAGGATCAAACTCAACCTCAAAACCGGGCGTTTGCGCATCGAGTAGTTTTTCTTTAAAAACCGACTCGGCAATCTCGGCTTGGTCGAAAGTAGGTACATCAAAATCAGTATTGTTTTCACTCATGAACATTCTCCTTAACTTTATTGTTTATGCTGTAATCCGGTTTGCCCTTGTTATCGAAATAAGTCTGCTTACACTCTGGAAAGCCGCTACAGCCCCACCAAAACGTACCCTTTTTTTTGCCCGGTCTTCTTGTCAGCCCTCTGCTGCAAGTCATACACTTGTGAAGTTCTGAAACTTGTTGGGCTTGTTTCGGTACTGGCTTACCGGCTTTATCTTCACAAGCGTACTTGCAACCATCCGCAAAGCCGGTGCAACCCCAAAAGAATTCTTTACCTTCTTTTTTCTTGATTCGACGAATGGCATTACCGCAATCAGGACACTTGTGGGTATCAATTTTGATGCCAATGCCATTCGCCTTGACGGTTGCAATCTCGCTGCCGATATACACCATCAACTCATTGACAAAGGCATTAGCATCTAACTCGCCTTTCTGAATAGACCTTTGCTGTTCGTGCCATAAGGCGGTCATGTCCGGGTACTTGGCTTGATCCGGCAGCGTGTCATAAAATTCTCTGGCCGTAGGGGTGCTGACGATGTTTTTGCCCTTCTCTACTAAATACCCACGCTCAAATAACGTTGCAATGATGGTATCTCGCGTAGCAGGCGTACCGATGCCGCCGTGTTCCCCTTCCTTACCTTTGTCTTTCTCCATGAGCAGCTTACGTAGACGGTCATCGCGGACATACTGCGCAACACGAGTGAGATCAGATAGTAGTGTGGCCATCGTATAAAGCGGCCTTGGTTTAGTTTCCATTTGATCGGCTGCCGCATCGGTACAAGTACCCTCCTGCCCTGCCCTCAAGCTGCGTATATCAAGAGCAAGATCGGTTTCGTCACCTTCTAAATCTTCGTTACCCGAATCGTTTTTATAGAGTACACGCCAACCGGCAGCCGTTGTGATATTAGAACGAACGGCGAAACGATGCTTTGCCACTTCAACGCTAATATCCGTCTGATCATATAAATGTTTAGGCCAAAACTGCGCTATATACGCCCTGGCAATCAACATGTAGATTTTCTGCTCACCATCTGACAGGTTTTTAAAATCCGCCGTAGCCTCTGTAGGAATGATGCCGTGGTGAGCCGAAACTTTTGCAGAATTAAACGCACGGCTCTTTATGCCGTGGTTGGCCTTTTGAGCCGCCAAAGACAATGAAGGGGCAGTTTGAGAAATTGCTGCCAAAACCGTAGGCGCATCGCCATGCTGTTCATCTGATAAATACTCGCAGTCAGAACGGTTGTAAGTGATTAACTTGTGCTTATCCCTCAGTGTTTGGGTTATCTCCTTGGTTCTGTCTGGTTTGAACCCGAACTTACGAGAAGCATCAGTTTGAAGTTTGAGCAAGTTATAGGGTAACGGCGGATGTTGCTCTTTCTTTTTTGTTTCGGCGCTGATGATTTTAGCCCCCTCCCCCTTTACTGCATTAACAATGCCTTGGGCATGAACTTGATCAGTGAGACGGCCCTTTTCGTCAACAGGATCGCCTTCGACAATCTGGTATCGTGCCGGAAAAGACAATTCGCCAATAGCAAATTGTCCGGTCACATTGTAGTAATAGCTAGTTTTATGAGCTTCGTTTTCTCGATCTCTGCGCACGACAAGCCCGACTATCGGAGTCTGTACCCGGCCAACGCTGAGCACACCCTGATAGCCGACTTTACCGGCTGCAAGTGTATATGCGCGGGTCATGTTATACCCGTAAAGTTGATCGCCAACACTACGCGCTTCTGCCGCAGCGGAAAGACCGGCAAACTCCTTGTTATCGCGCATGTTCGCCAACGACCTTTTAACAATCGTAACGTTATTATCATTAATGAGTAGCCGCTTAACTGGCAAACGACAAGCGGCGTACATAAGGATTTCATCGACTAATAACTGCCCTTCGTCGTCTGGATCACCAGCGTGAACAACGCTATCCGCTTGCTTCAAAAGGTCTGTAATGATTTTTAATTGGGCTTTTTTATCTGAGGAGGGTTTCTTTTTCCAGGGAATGTGCGAGATGGGCAAGTCGTTCATATTCCATTTAGCGTACCGTTGATCGTAATCCTCCGGGTCTAACAATTGCAGCATGTGTCCATAACACCAGGTTACATATTGTCCACCACAATCGTAATACCCATCCTTTCGACTACCGCCACCCAAGCCCTCTACGATAGCTTTAGCCAAGTCCGGTTTTTCCGCAATATAAAGCTCCACGACAATCTCCTACCAAGTAAAAACTGGACGTATAACGTCCATGATTTGAGAACGATTGATTAAGCCAAAATAGCGACTATCAAACGATTTAGCACTAACATCAGTCATAAGCAATAAATCAGAATCGCCTAATTCATAGACAGTGCGAAGAACAGGTAACGGACGACCGTATTTGTCTGAGTTTAAAGGCGCACTAAATGGGAGTAACTCCCCATTTACATGGACACCATCATCGGTGATTACGACCTTATCGTTTTTGGCCGCCAAAATCTTTTTCATTAAATATTCGTAGTCACCAGGACAAAAACCCGCCCCAAAATAGCCGCGCTTCTTGGCTTCATCGAACAAGGCGCTTGCCGGTGGGCATAAAATCACATAAGCACCCTTCTCAACTGGCCGGTCTACGACCAGATAAATACCCGGTGCAATGCTGTTGGAAGTGTTCACTCGAATACCTATGGCATAAGCACTGAATCCAAATAAAAGGATCGCCACGCCACCTACAAAGGTAACAATGGATAAACGTCTCATATTTTTACGCCCTCCCCCTCTCCGATTCGAGTCCGTAATATGTCACTACGAGCAGCAGCCGGTATAGCGGCCCGCGCACTAAAAACGGTGTCTTTAAAGTACAACGGCTGAACTCCGTATATCGCCGGATAACCGGCCATATAGACAACCATATCCCCGGCCTCCACGATCAATCCATCGTCGTCCTTTTTCGGCCCTGGCATCCTTAAGCATTCGTCAGATGTTAAAAGTGGACGTTGTACTTCCTGTATCGTCCTAGATACTTGACTCATCAAGGCCGAAGTTCTGCGGCCTGATGTCGTTATTTGCTCCTTTGATATAGTTGTTTGTCCTGTCAGCTTTGATAAATGATCTGCTGTTTCTACACGGTTCGGTGGATAGGCATTCTGAACATGACAGTTGGAAGTGATCTGTTCATCTGAACCATAGCCGGTTTCTCGGCTTTTGAGCTGGTTTATATCTTGGCAAATTATGTAGCACTTAATGCCATACCCGGCCACGAACGCTAACGACTCTTGTAAAATATCAAGCCGTCCTAAGCTCGGGAACTCATCAAGCATCATTAACAAACGATGTTTGTAATTCGCTTTGGGTTGGCCGTTTACGAACTCCATTTTATCGGCCAGCAATCTCACGATCATGTTAACCATCACGCGCACCAGTGGCCTTAACCTGGCTTTATCGTTTGGTTGTGTGACGATGTACAAGCTGACTGGATCATCGTAATTCATCAAATCCTTGATCTTAAATTCAGAGTGTCCTACGTTACGGCCAACAACTGGATCGCGATAAAGCGAAAGATACGATTTGGCTGTTGACAGTACAGAACCGGCCTCTTCGTCGGGCCGGTCCATCATATCTCGTGCAGCAGAACCCACAACCGAATGGTTGTGTCCATCGACATGGGGATATGTCACCATTTCCATCCACAATTCGGCCACGCCTCTGTCTGGATCGGCCAGCATTGCATCAACGGCTGGCAATGTAGCCGGTGTACCCTCTATCTTCGCTTTGAAAAGCGCATGTAGAATTACCCCGACAAGTAACGCCTGTGCGGTTTTCTGCCAATGACTTTCTAATCCCTTTCCGTCCGGATCGACAATCAGTGTTGCTAAATTCTGAACATCACCGACTTCGTACTCAGTATCAATGCGAATTTCATCAAGAGGATTCCAACAAATAGAACCATTCAACGCCGCAGGTTCGAACCGAATGACTTGATTTTTCGCATGTTTCTGCCGCCAACCTGATGTCAACGCCCATAGCTCGCCTTTCAAGTCCGTGATGACACAACTTGGTGTCCATGAAAGTAATGTAGGCAATACTAGACCTACGCCTTTCCCTGAACGCGTAGGTGCGTAACACAAAACATGCTCAGGGCCATTGTGCCGCAAATAGTGTTGCGTGCCGTGTTTATCCAGCCAGGCACCGACATAAACACCCGTACTTGTAATACTACCCTTGCCGGTGATCTTTTGCCAAAGCGTCCTTGGTCGTGGCAATAATCCAGCAGCCTGAATATCCGCTATATTCGCCCATCGAGCAGATCCATGAAGATAGATATTCGATTTAGACGAATTAGCCCTAATCATCTGCACCACGACTAAACCCAGCAAGCTAACGCCCGAAACAGTCACGCCAATGCTTCCGGCTCTCATAAAACTATCTTGATATTGAACCAGCCACTTGTCCGCCCAATGCACGATAGACCAAGGCGTATAGATATGGTGCAAGTTAGCGCCAAGCACAGGCTGATAGCCGAATTCATACGCAAAATATTGCGTGGCCGATTGCAGTCCACCTACAATTGAAACCGCACTCAACGCAGAAAATATAGCGCCAGGTTTCTTCTTTACTATTCGAGCCTGTGGCCCTACCGCATTATTAAAGGTATCTTTCATCGACTACGTCCTTTTGACGTTTTAATCACACCATTCTTAGCAATAGTGACTTGATCACCAATAGCTAAGCGTTTTAGCTTGCGTTCTCCCGCTTCATCAAGAGGCATTACAAAAATTTCATTGTTTCGCTGCAGAAGAGCCATTGCCTGTCCATCGATCTTCCTGATTCCTGAAAAAGACACTTCTCCCGCCTGATCTTCATTATATAACGTATTCCTCAATATATCGAATCCTGATAGGCGTTTTTTCTCTATTTCTTTAATATATTTGTTTGCGGCCTCTAATCCTGCCCCAGTGATATTCCATCGCAAAGCATCAGTTGACTGGGCTTGCCCTTGCTGCTCCATGTGAACTGAAACATTACCCGGCAATAACACCTCACTTCCAATTCCGTTGCTTGCCACATGGACATTGGACATATTTCGCAAATGGTCGATGAGGCCGGGCGGCGGTGCGCTTCCAGGGCGACCAACGTTGGGCTTTCCGTACCTGTTGACGCCTGAATGCCCGCCTGCATTTGTTGAGGATGCGTTGTGTCTTCCGGCTCCGTCTGATCCAGCATCGCTAACGATGCCTCCAGCTCTTCGTCCTCTGTCATTTGATTTCTCCAGTTGTTGATTACGTTTCGCCATTAATGCCTGCCGATGACGTTCTAAGGTGTCATCAGCAAAGGTGATGGGTAAATTAGCGGCTACCGCCGCATGAATGATTTTTGCCTTGAATTCAGTAGTACCGTTAACCGTGATCCGATTCCCGTAACGTTCCATCGCCATGCGTAAGGCAGTATCTAAACCGTCCTTGGTTGCGTCCCTGGACACCCTTAACTTATTTCCATCATCACGAATCGCGGACCCACCTACTTTGTAGATAATTGTTCCCTTTTTCGTAATACTGTCCCGGTTGATATTGATTCTCGACCTGTTACGTTGATGTCCATCGTCGGCGGCAACCGTATTACCTTTTAGTTTCTGCGATACCTCTCTGGCACGTAGCGCATCCAGCGCATTTTTGTCGCCTTCGCTTGCCTTGCGCCGCAACCAGTCGGCCCATTGTTGAGGCTGATATTTGATAAATATCCTTTCTCGATCTCGCCGGTACTGTTCATTTATACGAGCGATTTCATCCTTCACACCTTTACTTGCTAAAGAGTACAACAGTTTTTTTTCATGCCGCGACTGCCCTAATAATTGAGTTGCCGCACGTTTCAACTTCGCCGACCGTTTGGCGTCTTCAATCAGTTTGCTTTTATGATCGCGAGCAACTTTCCAAGCCGTGGTGCGATTAGCACTAACGCCCTGCTGTTCGTTTTTATATTGGGCAAAAAGCAATGTGGTATCGATACGTATCCTAATGGGACGGGCTTCGTATTTCTTTTGTGGACTATCGGCACTTGCTTGTCTATCAGAGGATGTGGACGATGCGAAAACACCCAATCTGTCTTCAAGTTTTCCCTTTGATAGATCACGAGAAATAGAACTGGCCTTAACCATCAAACCATCTTGGTTAACAATCACCAGCCCATTACCACGTTCCTTTAACTCAAGCCCGTGATCTTTCATGACCTGGTGCATTTCCATCCATGATGCAGCGCCCTGTAACTGATCAAGACATTCGCGCTTAATCCATCCTAACAAACTTTCTACACCGGCATGATGTTCCATATCATCGGCACGGTTTTCACTACGCACCTTTTTAGCAGTATGATTGACCTGAGTAAGACCATATTCCTGTTCCAACTTTCCGCACAGTTGTCCCAGCACTTTGTGACTGTAATAAGGGTCGTGAATAGTGAGCCGGGTTGGATGAATCTTGTTAATAGCGATGTGTATGTGCAGATTATCGGTGTCATTATGGACAACGCTAATCCGCTGGTGATCGTTAAAACCAAGGCCCTCACTGATTTTTGCTTCGATCTGTTTTAAAACCGCATCCTCTGGTTGTTCACCGGCAGGAAAACTGACAATCAGATGAAAGGTTTTGTCAGACTCAGCACGGGTGTTCCGGCTCTGAGTATTAACGATTTCCAGTACCGCCGCATCAAGCCTGTCAGATTGACAGTTCGTTACAGCTACCTGACCTACCCGTTCGTATTTTTCTTGTTCGTCGGTTATATAATCGATCAAACTAACAAAATCGCTTTTCATAATGGACTTCATGGCAACATGTTTTGCAATCACAAAATCACCCAATTCTTTTGAGCCGCCAAAAACATTTACTTTACCGACCTGGGCAGAACCACTGCTTTCATCACTTCAACCATTTTGTCTTGGGTATCTTCTATTCGAGCTAATGCTGCCCGAATGGTAATTTCTCCGAATTGGGCCGTTCTTGCATCGTTAGTCAACCAAAGCTTCAACAAGCCACCTAAACGGCCAAGATCGCCGTTGATCTTCGCTAATTCTTCAACACGCTCATTATCAACAATGCTTTTTGGCAAATAGCCCAGTCCAAGCATTCGCAGAAACCCAGATGTGCTTCGTCCGCATAGTCTCGCAAACTCTTCAATAGCCGCTTTTTCGTCGGGATTGACTCGGACAACTATAGGGGTACTTCCCTTACGAGTTGGTTTATTTTCTTTCGGTTTATCTTCTTTCATTTTCCCCTCTGAACATCACTGGCGGTAGCCGGTTGGCCTCGCAGAGCAAGATACCCCGTTGAGTGCGTAGCGCGAATAAGTGGGAGTGAAATGATAGTACCTGCTTCGCAGGTGCTAGCACTTCACACATCTTGCCCCGTTTTTTACCGGGATTACTCCAGAGAATATCATTTTTTAAACCAGTTTTAAAATAATTTAATATATTGTTTTATATTCTATTCAGTGTAAAATCTGTAAAATATTGAAAAATATTAGATAAACACTGACTAAACCAGTCATTAAACATGGAATAAACAGCCTATAAACATAAATGAAAACCAGATGAAACGACTTAAACTATCAGAACGGGTGCAACAGCACCTAAAGGAAAAGAAAGGACAAAGTGTTCGATCAAAGAACCGTACTCAATTTCTGAACGTGGTCGAAGAAGTTGAGGAAGCTTTAGCAGAAGGATGTACAGCTAAACATATTTGGGAAACACTCCATAAGGAAGGCCACATTACGTTCTCTTATGAAACATTCCGTTTGCATGTCAATAATCTCCAATCTCATAAGCAGAAAAAAGATAAGCCAGCTATTCATGTAAAAAAAGTAGATGAGGTGAAAACCGAAACTAAAGTAGAACAATCATTTGAGCTACCAAGCTTCAAACATAACCCAGTACCAAACATAGAGGATTTATACTAATGGCTAAAATTCACATCATTCTGCAAGGCAAAGGCGGGGTAGGTAAATCATTCATCGCATCAGTGCTTGCTCAATACAAACAAAGCAAAGAACAACAACCGCTATGCATCGATACTGATCCGGTTAACGCTACATTTAACGGTTTTAAATCCCTAAATGCCATAAGGCTTCAAATCATGGATGGTGACGAAATTAATTCGCGGAATTTTGATGCCCTAGTTGAGTTAATTGCACCAGCTACTGAAGATGTCATAATAGATAATGGGGCCAGCTCATTCGTACCGTTATCGCATTATCTGATCAGCAATAACGTACCGGCTTTGTTAAAGGATTTAGGCCATAATCTTCTTGTGCATACCGTAATAACGGGCAGTCAAGCAATGAATGACACGATTAATGGATTCGCGACTATTGTTAATAGTTTCTCTACGAATGAAATAGTGGTTTGGTTAAACCCTTATTGGGGCGTAATCGAACACGAAGGAAAAAGTTTCGAGCAAATGAAAGTCTATGTCAATAACAAAAACAGGGTATCAGCCATTGTCAAAATTCCTTCATGGAAAGAGGAAACTTTCGGTAGAGACATTGCAGATATGTTACAAGCGCGTCAGACATTCGACGAAGCCATTGGAAACACCGCATCAACCATTATGACAAGGCAGCGCTTAAAAATCGCCAAAACACAACTGTTCGACCTATTAACTAATGCGGCGGTATTATAAAAAATGAGCACAGATCTTGATGAGCTGATAAAGGAAGTCGCGGCTAAACATGGTGTCGCCGTTGGCCGCGATGATCCCATAATGATATTACATACAATCAATCAACGGTTGATGCAAGATAGCCAGAAAGCACAAGAAGAAATGCTGGAGTCCTTTAAATCGGAACTGGAAGCCATATCACAACGCTGGGGGCTTGATGCGAATGATAAGGCGGAAAAGGTATTAACGGCATCATTGAACGCTAGTAAACAATCTATGGAACAACTGATGCAGACAGCCACGAATCAATATCTGGCTAAATTGAAATCCGAAGTAGATATATCGATTAATCGACTGAATTACTCTTTACGTGATGCATACCGCATTAGCGTCCTGAACATTTTAGCGGCGAGTATTACAATTGTTGGTGCATCGGTCGTAATTTGGCTAAGTATTCACCACTAACGAACGAATATCCAGCATAGTTACGGATAGCTATACTGCAGGGTAGGGTAGGGTAGGGCAGGACAATATAATATAGGTCTGCTTAGATGTTGATCAGACCTAAAATCAAAATGTTTTTGGCCGCCAAAATTTGTTATGTCATGACAAACAGGAATTACGGCTTAGACAAACTCAAAGACAACCCTCCGCTTTGTGATAGTTGCTTGGCTTGTTTCTCTTTCATCCTCATCATTGCATCGTGCTGCCGTCTCGCCACTTGTGTTTCATCCCATTCGGCGGCAAGACCTGGCTCTTGTGCTCTCAACTTTCGAGCTGCCAATTCCTCAACTCTTGGAGCATGTACGCCCATATCGTTGGCAATTTCCCTGACTGTTTCTAACCGAGTATGCAATGTTTGTAATCTGGCTTGCTGCTTGGACTGTTGTGTTTGCCATGCGCGTTTTGCACCAGGCATTGAGAAAATACCCGGCTGATTTGCTTGCGACTGCTGTAATCTTGATTGCTGTCGATCAATGAGGTTTTCAATCTGATCTTCGATCCTCTCCACTTGATCATGTTTAGCCTGTACGTAGACGCTTAAAGCCTCTTGATAGGATTGGTCAGTAGACGGAGTAGTCGTTTCTAGCAAAGCCTGTTGTTCTCGCTCGACTTCTTGCGCGGTATCAACTAGATCATCTTCAACGGCTCCGCTTCTTGATCCAACTAAAAAATTTTCTTGGCTATTTCCTCGCGGTAAGCCTCGTCTGTTTGCATTTTGTTCAAGTTGTCCACCAGGTTGCCGAACCACACGCGTGTCTTTACTGAGGGGCGGCTCTCCATTGGCTTGTCTATAGGCGTTTTCGTCAATGACTCCTTGATCTCGATATTTGTCGAGGGTTGATTTAAGTCTGGACTTGATTTGTTCATAATTACCTTCTGATCTTAATAAGGGGAGGTTATCCCAACCCGATAGTTCTATGGTTTTATTTTTATCTCTACGGTCGAAGACAGTTAATGATACAGTTTCGCCAAATCGTTCGAGCACCATTTCCAAGGAATCGGGCAAGCCGCCTTGAATGCTTGCCATGACATTGATGCCAGCCCCACGGCCCTCTCGATAATACCGGCTCAAGGTGTTATCAAGTGCATTCTCTGGGGTTGGATGCACGACAACAATATCGACCTTTAAACCAGCATCAATGGCTTGCTGTACCTTTTCATTCGTGGTCTGCGGGTTCGATAATTGGCCCTCAAATACCACTCGAATATGGGCTGGCAAATCACTACTTGATAATATTGTCGAAGTTTTACCTGCACCCGGACTGCCGGTAATGAAAATAGCGGTATCCATTTCCGGCACAGAATTATCAGCTAAGGTTCGTCGGAACTGCTCAGCAGCAAGCACCGATGCCGCATTATGAACAGCATTGTTATATCGGTTCCGAGAATCCTTGTCAGCCCGATAGGTATCAAAAGTCTCCTTGAACAAATCGGAACAAACATAACGGCCATTGAATGATCGTTCGTCCTGTATGTACTCTTTAATGTGCTTTTCAGGATCGGTAAGAACCGATGCAATCGCCTGTTCTTCTACTGATAGGTGATCAGGTGAAGTAAAGCCTCTGCGTTTAATTTCTTCGATAGCCATTGTAAAGATCCTTTTAAAGCACCCGGTATGAGGGCGGTGTTAGCCTTAAATCTGGTCATTATTAAACAAATCTGGCCTGTATAGTCAGTAAGTCTATGCTGGTCAATAGTGACCAGCGGGTGATTAAAAGTAGCCCATTAGTTACAGATAGTGTGACTAACGTGATAAACCCAATTTGACGGTCGCAGCCTCAGTAACAACGGCCTTATCTTTAGAATCGTAACTAATAGTTTTTAACTGACCTACATCCGGCACTTTGGCAAAATCATCACGATTATGTGAGACATAACTGTTCTTTCCGACTTGTTGGTATACACTGACTTTATCGGAATGCAAAATAACCCCTGTATATTCCTTGGTTTTATCGGCTTGACTAGCTAAAGAGATATTGTAAATACCAGGTTTAACGCCATTAGCTTTTGCAACACTATCGGTTTTCCATTTCCCATCGCCTTGTTCGGTTTCGACAATGCGACTTCCGTTCATCACCAAAAGGCGCTTTTTCATTTGATTAACCCTCTATTAGCCTTACCAGTTGTACAGACGATATCGGTGCCTCGAAAAGATGGCCGTCATCTTCAAATTTTAACCAAGCGCCATCCAGGAAAGTCGGTCTTTTATCCAACACCAAGCGGGCAGGGCGCCCATCATGCTCAACTATCACA
This sequence comes from Methylomonas sp. AM2-LC, assembly GCF_039904985.1. NCBI lineage: Bacteria > Pseudomonadati > Pseudomonadota > Gammaproteobacteria > Methylococcales > Methylococcaceae > Methylomonas > Methylomonas sp. AM2-LC. The sequence continues at coordinate 1,019 of NZ_CP157007.1, read as the reverse complement.
ATGGCTTTCTTAAATTTTTCTGAGTCAGTATGATTTTCTTCCGATTTTACAGGCTTTTGTGGTGGCAGCACGACTGAATCATCGCTATTGTGATGCTCAGCGGTCTGTTCAAAAGACGGTGGTGATATGATCTTCTCGATGTCATTAGTCTGAACAGGATCATGTCCTTTCTGGTAAGTATCAGAGGTTTGCGCAAGATCAGATGTTAAAATTGGTAATGGCAAACTGCCAATATTATCGTTATCATTCGCATCATCGCCTACAATCCGATTGAGAATGTCTTCATCTTCTTCCTGCCGCTTTTTAATATCCAAAAAGTCGCGCAAATGTTTGACAGTGCCGCGAGTGATTTCTTGACTTTGATCGCCCATCCATTTAATCGTTTCTTCAGCACTTGCATTGAATGCTTTGACCAACTCACCTATTAACTTCACATCTGTGACCCTGTTGCTGTCGAAAGCGGTTTTAATGGTTTCCGGCAGGTCTAATAAGGCTACATAGTGGGTCACGTATGAAGGCGATTTGCCTATTTCTCTTGAAATCTGGCTTTTTGTTAAACCTTCATTCAGCAGCGCCCTAATTGACTCTAGGGTTTCGCGAGTAGAAAGGTCTTCGCGCTGTAAATTTTCAATAATTTGAACAGTCCGTTTTAAATTATTTTTTATGAATGCGGGTATAGTGGTTTTATTAGCTATTTTTGACGCTCGATAACGTCTAGCTCCAAAGATAATAATGTACCGGCCAGAAACGTCCGGATTATCTCTAAGGGCAATGGGTTGTATTACACCGTGATCGGTTATTGTTTTAGCCAGGTCAGATAAGCTTTCATCTGAAAATCCAATATTAGATGCAGTACGTGGTTGATCAGGGTCTTCATCGATTAGATTTATATCGATTTCTAACGCTTCACCGTTATTTAGCGTAGTCGATGATTTAAAAAGTTCAGATAGATCATCCAGCCCTTCAAGGCCCAGGCTAGAAGAGATACTATTTTCTGTTTTTTTTGCTTTAGCGGCCAT
>NZ_CP157006.1 GCF_039904985.1 Methylomonas sp. AM2-LC | reverse complement strand
TTTCTCGCCTTTTAATTTTCGACGGGTCACTCATTTGTATGAATTCTTCGCATTATTTCCCTTCCGATGCCAGCCTCGATTGTCATCATCTTATCCAAATTGCATTGGTATCTAGCGTATTTTGAGTTATCAAAATTTGCTATTTTCGAATCGTTATCAGCCATAACATTTCGAATTTCAATCAAATGCTGGGTATCAATGGCGTCGATAGGCTTGTCGATGAACATTTTTTCATCAAAGACACTCTGCAAATTTTCCTTTTTTACCCCGTTTAGCAACAGGTGTCTTTTGTACATTTCAACACCAATATTCCAGCAACGATTATCCTTTATTGGGTCTTTCGGTTTTTTAACGGCGTTACGGTATTCAGCTATTTCTGAACCCAATTGACGCATGTGACTAATCGCTACAGTATTTTTACATTTTTCATAAGCTTCCGCGTAACCACCCGGATCATAGGTGTCATGTTGTCTTTGTTGAGCACACGCACTGTATTCAAAATGCTGTTTTAATTTGTATTGATTTGCAGCGGAGCAACCTACGACGGTAGTCGTAATCAAAGAAATTAAAATGCTCCCTGGTATTTTTAACGAACCTATATTTTTCATTTCGAAATCCATTGATTTTAATTTTATTCAACTATCACACGTTAAAAAAATATCACAACATTTTTTAGGGCGCATTAAATATATTTAACAATGAAAGGGGTTGTAAGCCGGAACCCCAGAAATTTTTGTCACCCTAATTCCAGTCCTTCCACCAGCGCATCCAAGTCGATCAATTTGCCGTCGTTTTGGAATGTGTAGTGCCCATTCAGCAGGATATGTCGCCACGCGGTCGGGGATATTTGAGTAATCAATGCCAGAGTTTTGGCGTTACCGTTTGCTTCGTATCGGGTCAGCAATTTGGACAATATCGCCGAGTTGTAGTAGATGATCGCATTGGCAATCAGCCTTGCACACTGGTTACTGATCTCGATTTCTATGTCGGTGCGTCCGGTCAATTCCTTCTTTCCGCCAACTTTCGAGATGGCTGCGCGTAGCTGGTGATAGGATTCAATACGGTTTTGTGAGCGATGAACATTGCGCTCCAGTTGCGGATCGCGCAAATATCGTAAGGTGTAAATGCTGCGTATTAGTTTATCGAAGTCAAAGATCGCACGGCGTGTCGGATTCGGCGCGGTATAGGTGCATAACTTGCGGATCAACGTACCTTGCGTCATTTCTTTTAGGCCAAGAGTAGCGACAATCTGATCGAAGTTCGGTTTTTCCTTGGCAATGGCCTCAATATGGGGTAGTTACCACATAGCTGCCAAAAGTGCCATCTTGGTTGAATTGAATTTCATGGCAGCAAAAAATCCATAAGGAATTTTTTCTAAAAAGCTCTATCAATTATATGAATCTAATGATAGTATCTTTATCAATTAAATTCAGTGTGAACGGATTCTATCGTGAAATGGCAATGGCAAGCAGACGAATTACATGCCCATTGGTATTTGACGACTGAAGAGTCCGACCTGCTGTATAAAAAAACCCCTCATGGCCGTTTGGGTTTTGTTGTGTCGCTCAAATATTTTCAGAATGAAGGTCATTTCCCCGAGCATTGCCGTGAAATCCCTGAAGCGGTTTTGGGTTATTTGGCCAATCAAATTGGCGTTTCTGGCGACAATTTAAGCCAATACGAATTCATTGGCCGCACGGGCAAGCGTGACCGGACTGAAATCCTTTCATTTTTGGGAATACGTCGTGCTAATAAAAATGACAAGTCTGAGTTTGCCAAGGTATTACTGACTGATATGCTACCGTCCGATCCAACCTTCAATGCGTTGCAGGACTATGCCATCCATTGGTTTAGGAATCGCCACATAGAGCCACCTGGGTCAATGCGGCTTGAGCGATTGATCCGCTCAACGACACACACGTTTGAAACGGATTTGTTCAACCGGATCGATAAAGGTTTAAATCCGAACACAAAAAAATTGATAGATGGCTTGCTGAATGTTGCTGAAGACGATGCGGATGGCAGTTCTGCGTTAAGCAACACCTTTTCGAGCGTCAGTTGGTTAAAAGACGATACGGGAAAAGTAGGGCTTGACCGAATTTTGCAAGCGGTCGAAAAAATAAACTACCTACGAAACTTGGCCATCCCAGGCGAACTGCTTGCATCTCTGCCTGCGAAATGGCTGCAAAAATATTACCGTCGGGCTTCGACTGAATCGGCGTGGGAGTTGCGCCGCCACCCTGATGTGATTTGCTATCCCTTAGTGGCCATTTTTTGTTGGCAACGCCAAATGGAAATAACGGATAACTTGATTGATCTGCTGATTCAAGTCGTCCATAACATTGGCAAACGTGCCGAAAATAAAATTGAAAAAAAACTGCTTGAGGATTTAAAACTAGTCCATGGCAAAACCGGGTTGTTATTCAAGTTGGCCGAAGTGGCTGTTGAACAGCCTGAAGGGATTATAAAAGATGTCTTGTATCCTAAAGTGAGCTTAGAAACTCTGAAAAACCTGGTGAAAGAGTACAAATCAAGCGGCAAGGCCTATCAGCAGGAAGTCCATCAAGTGCTTCGGCGTTCTTACGGCAACCATTACCGGCGTATGATCGTACCGCTACTCAATACACTGGAATTCCGTAGCAATAACAGCAAGCACACGCCTGTGCTGGATGCCATAAATTACCTCAAAAGCAATCAGGAATATCGTGGTCAATATTTTACTGATATCGATGATATCCCCGTCGCCGGCGTGGTTAAATCCAAACGATTCGATACGGTCATCGAACAAGATAAGGATGGCGATGATAGGATTAACCGCATCAATTATGAAATCGAGGTATTACAGGCTTTGCGTGAGCGTTTGCGGAGCAAAGAAATCTGGGTGGTAGATGCTTGTCGTTACCGTAATCCGGATGAAGACTTACCGGGCGATTTTAGCAGCAACAGTGACGCTTATTATGAGGCATTAAATTTACCCAAGAATCCGGAAGACCTGATAGAGAAACTGAAAACGGATTTAGAGAAGGCTCTTAAGCATACGAATAAGGAAATGCCCAAAAATCCATTGGTTAAAATTACTCCTACGGGTAAGAATCGCATTCGGATTACTCCCCAAGTACCTCAAGCGGAGCCCGAAAACTTGGCTCGACTCAAAGCCGAGATATTCAATCGCTGGCCAGCGACTGGACTGCTTGATGTTCTAAAGGAAGCAGACCTACGGGTTAATTTTACCCAGCTGTTTCAGAGCAGCCGACAACGTGAAACGCTAGACCAAGACACGATACAAAAACGTTTATTGTTGTCCCTATTTGCGCTGGGTACAAATGCTGGATTAAAGAGGATTGCCGCAAGCGGACATGACGCCAGTTATAAAGAACTACTCCACATCAAACATTCATTTCTTGAAAAAAATACCTTACGTGAGGCTATTTCGCAAGTCGCCAATGCGACGCTGGCCGTAAGGCTTCCTGAAATCTGGGGTGAAGGTACAACCAGTTGCGCCTCTGATTCCACAAAAATCGGTGCCTGGGATCAGAATCTCATGACGGAATGGCATGTTCGCTATGGTGGTCGCGGAGTGATGATTTATTGGCACGTCGAGGGACAATCTGTCTGTATCTACTCTCAGTTAAAGCGTTGTTCATCCTCTGAAGTGGCGTCAATGATTGAAGGTGTGCTGCGGCATAAAGTGGATATTGATATACAGAAAAGTTATACCGATACCCATGGACAAAGTGAAGTCGGCTTCGCATTTTGCCATTTGCTGGGGTTTAGCTTAATGCCTAGGTTAAAAGGGATTGCCTCACAAAAACTCTACCTGCCGGAAAAAGGCAGTGGCACTCGTTACCCCCATCTTGATCCCATATTGACCCGTTCCATCAACTGGGAGTTGATTCGCCAGCAGTACGATGAAATGGTGAAATACACAACGGCGTTAAAATTGGGTACGGCCCAGGCTGAGGCTATCTTGTCCCGGTTCACGCGTAATAACGTCCAACATCCGACCTACAAAGCATTGGCGGAACTAGGTAAAGTCATCAAAACCATCTTTCTGTGCCAATACATTATTTCAGAAACCCTGCGCCAGGAGATTCACGCAGGTCTGAACGTGGTTGAAAATTGGAACAGCGCTAACGGATTTATTTTTTATGGCGACGGTCGCGAAATAGCGAGTAACCGAATTGAAGACCAAGAGCTGTCGGTACTATCGCTGCATCTGCTCCAGCTTTGCCTAGTGTATGTGAACACACTTATGATACAGCAAGTACTGAAGGAAAGTATCTGGCATAGCCGAATGACCTCTGCCGATTTCAGGGCGTTGACACCGCTGATTTATGCTCACATAAATCCCTACGGGTGGTTTGAATTGGATATGGACAAGCGCTTGCCCATCGAAAGAATGGCAGCCTAATGAATAAATTGAACTTAAGAAGCCGCACAACACTACCAATAGGGCATGCTCTAGTGATAGCTTGAAAAATGGCGGTAAAAGCTATCTTTAGAGTTTATTTTTAATTAAGATAGTTATTCTATCACATATACTAGAACCTTATGATAGTAAAATGATTATTGGTTACGCACGCACATCGACAATCGACCAAATGGCTGGTTTTGAATCTCAAATTACCGAGCTGCATAGTATCGGTTGCGAAAAAGTATTTCAGGAACAGGTTTCTTCGGTTGGCAACCGGGTACAACTTGATGCTGCTTTAGAGTTTGTTCGAGAAGGCGATGTCCTAGTGGTGACAAAGCTGGATCGCTTAGCTCGTTCAGTGCGGGATTTAATGTCTATAATTCATCAGCTTGAACGTAAACAAGTCGGTTTACGTATTTTGAATTTGGGCATGGATACCAAAACCACAACGGGTAAATTAATGCTGACCATTTTAGGTGGCATTGCCCAATTCGAGCGTGAAATGATGCTTGAGCGGCAACGCGAGGGTGTCGCTAAGGCAAAAGAGGATGGCAAATATACGGGTCGAAAACCCATTGACACCACTCGCAGGGCAACAATTATCCGTTTAAATACTGAAGGTTTAACCAAGATCGAGATTGCCAATCAGGTTGGCGTAGGCGAAGCTACGGTTTATAGGGTATTGGCTAAAGCTAGAAAAAGTTAATCTATTGATTATATTGAACTATAATCTTTCTTCTGACGAAGATGGCACTTTTGGCAGCTATGAGGTAACTACCCCTTACTGTATAGTTGGCTTAAATTTAACGCTGCCTGCCATTCATCAAGATCAAGATAGCACTGCATCAAGGTATACCTACACCCTAAATTGTCGTTGGGATTGACGGATACGAGACGGGCAAAAATATCAATGGCCGGAGCCGCTCCTTGATTATTTAATATCGATAGACCCAATGCATGATACGCACGCATAAATGGCCGATTTTCGATATGTCCCCAAAGCATACGGCTTGTAAGCCAAGAGAATTGTGATGGGATTGCCTCTAGTCCTATGCGGACAGCTTCGCGTGAACATAGATAGGATTCAAGCTCTAATCCAGAATCTGAGAACACGAGAGCTAAATGATGTAAAGCGTCCATATAAAACGGGCACACAAGCAACAATTTGCGTAGTGTTTCCTCTGCTTCATCAAGATTTCCAGCTTGAAAACAGTCAATTGCGTTATCTAAGCTTTCTTCCACTCCCTCAGGAAGATTATGATGAAAAACCCATGAGTTTGGTGACGCTTCGATAATTGTTATCATTTTTAGAATGGTTCCGAGGTTTGGTTGAGTTTAAACAAACGACTGAATTGTTTCATAGATTTTTTTGCAACACTACCTCCAACCGGATGGTCGCCATTTGCTGTCCCGAGACAACTTACCCATTTTTTGTTGCATAGACAGCACTGCCGCTCATTCCGTTTGTCCTGCTTCAGCCCCCAACTCAGCCTCAATATCCTCAATGCTAGGCAAACTACTTTGTAAAGATTCCGGCAATGCTCGCACTAAATCGTAATCGGCAATGCCAATCGGTTTATCGATGCCGCGCAGAGCATACTCGGCGATTACCCGGTTTTTGCCTTGGCAAAGCATTAGGCCAATTGTGGGCTGATCATGCTCATGCCGGATTACGTCGTCAACAAGGTTACAGTAGAAATTGAGTTTTCCGGCGTATTCAGGCTTGAAGTTACCGCGTTTAAGTTCGATCACCACAAAGCATCGTAGTTTAAGATGATAAAACAGCAGGTCAATGTAAAAGTCTTCTTCGCCTACGCTGACCTGATATTGGCGACCGACAAAGGCAAAGCCTTGGCCGAGTTCGAGCAGGAACTTTTCCAAATGGCGCACCAACCCGGTTTCCAATTCTCGTTCGTGAAAATTTTTTTCCAGTGTCAGAAAGTCGAAAAGATATGGATCTTTGAGAGTCTGCTGCACCAGATCAGATTGCGGTGCCGGCAGACGACTAGCGAAGTTATTGACTGTGTTTCCTTCGCGCAAATGCGCCACACTCTCGATTTGTATCAGCAGAATGCTGCGACTCCAGCCAAATTCGAGGGTTTTAGCCATGTACCAGCGCCGGGTCGCCGGGTCTTTGATTTTTTCCAACAATACGGCGTGATGGCCCCATGGTACTTGCCAGAGTAAATTACGAGTTGCTATTTGTGCCACAGGTTGCGGCACTTTTTCGCTGTCTGACAATTGTGCCGCAGCTTGTGGCACAAAGTAGTCTGGCTCCCGATAGGCGCGGTAGAAAGCCAACATGCGCTTGATATTCCGTTCGGAAAAACCTTTGACTTCCGGCAATTCGTTATGCAGGTCATGCGCCAAACGGGGAATGACAAACGCCCCCCAACCTTGCTGTTTTTGCCTTGTTTCAATCAATTGCCCGATCTCCCAGTACAAACGCAGCAATTCGCCGTTGACCATGATCAACGCGCATACTTGCGCTGCTTGGATACGCGCTTTGATATCGCCTAATAAATCACCATAAAACGTTAGCTCAGTATTCATAGCACAAGCCCACCACGTTTTTTACGGCTCGTCTTCCTAACATCCATGCCACAAATCGTAGATATTAAATGATGAGTTGGTAGGATACCGCCGCGCAAATCGTCGCATCGTTTCCTTGGCGAACTGTAAAGCTCTGATTTTTTAATGGCCATTAGTGTTTAATAGTTACTTACCAGCCGGTAAAGGCTGCCTGTTCGATTAAAAGCTCGCATTACCAAATAGCGACATTCATTGCACATAAGTGCATTTTTGCGTTTCATAAGGCATTGTCGCACATAGCTGAACATCTCTTCATCGTGCTTATTTAAAGCAATAACCCTTTTTAATTTTTTTGCTGCTGATCTTTTGGCTGGCCAATTCTGCTTCTTGTTCAGTGGTAAACCATTCCTTCTACAAACTTATAATATTGTAGACACCTAGAACGTTAATTTCATTCAATTCCAATTCTGACCAGGAGCACATGGATGGCCTTCGACTTATTAACCGAAGTACAGAAGGCTCAGTACGATCATTTTGCCGGCGATCCTGATAAAATCCAATTTGCAAGCCTAATCTGACTCTGCATAATGCAAAAATGATAGTATTTTGGCTCATTTTCAATGCGCACATGTAACCAGGCAATACCTTGACCCGCAGTGCGGCTCAAATTCAATAATATTCTACATTTTTTCTTTAACGCTTCGCCCTAAATCGGTGAGCCGGTAGCGTTGCATGCGACTGGTGGGTTTCTCGGGAATAGTCATTTCGATCAAACCAGCCTCCAATGCTGTGCTAAGGTAAGCTTGGCGGAAATGAGCACGGTCTTTCAATCCCAGCGCTAGCTGTAGTGTTTCCCTGTCGTTTTCACCTGATATCACGGCGAGAAGCGCTCCGACTTGAGGGGTGACTTGAGGGGTGACTTGAGGGGTGACTTGAGGGGAACTCTTTTCGGTCGCATCGAATTCAGCGACGGGCTGTGCGTCTCGATCACGCTCCGGGATGAACAACTCGAATGATTTTCTAGCCCGATCATTGCTTAAGATCGGTGCAGCGTGACCCATACCGGTCCATTCTCTTTGCATCATGCGCAAACCAGTACCTGCTTGTTCACACATAGCGACACGCCGCATAGCCATGGCTATGGCCGGGTTTCGAACATCTTTTTCGCCGGGCTCCAGCAAACGGGTATCGTCGCCGAAAATATCTCCAGGATTCCAGAAACGAATGCCATCATTGAAGAACTGGATGGTCGCCTTGCGAGAATGGTCGCTATAATCCTGATGGATCAGCAGATTCATCGCTGCCTCGCGAAACACCCGAAAACTGGGCGGTGCATCGCGACGCTCCAAAGTCATTGGATCGATGTCCTTGAATGGTTTCGGCATGAAAAACAAGTATTTTGCCAAAAGCTGCTGCCAACTCTGTACGATATTTTCCTCGCATACCAAACGGTCTATCCAGCGCGTTTCCGGCATCTCGTCCTGGGTACCATAGCCAAGAAACTGCAAATCCAGGATCGGGCGAGGCAGTAAATTACGCACTGCACGTAGCGAGCCAAACAACGCAATAGCCGCATGGCTGGGCAGGAGTCTGCCGCCATCCTTGATCAGATATCCCCAGTCGTACAAAAAATCGAGATCGGATTGGTCGGCATCGAAACCCGGATTGACTGTATGAAAGCGATTGCGATACCACTTGAGACTGCCGGGGTGCAACGTCTCGTCGAGATCGACTCGGGTGAAGGGCTGCCCATCCCAGCGGTCGGTGCTGGCATCGCGCAGCATCCGTTCAATGTCCTGAGACTGCGCTTTGTAATCGCCACCGCCCTTGCGGATAAAGGTACGGCGAATGTCACCATCCAGATAAACTGGCTTACGGGTACGGGGATTTTCAGCAACGTGAAATGCCAACACGATCTTGCCATCCTGTTGATAGCGCCGTTCGGTGATGTCCAAGTCGTGATTGACCTTGTTGTCCGCATGCAGCACGGATAGGAAATCATTTTGTATTTTGTCGGGGACATCGACACCACAAATCTCAAAACTCTCACCGTCCTGCTTGATACCCAGCACAATCCAACCTCCGTGTGTGTTAGCAAAGGCTGAAACGGTTTCGAAAGCAGATTTTGGCAGTGCTGAACGAGATTCCTTGAATTCGGCATCGTTCCATTCGCCTGCATCTAACAGTGCTTGGAGAATTTTGGGTATCGGCATTAAATCAACTCCCTATAGCCTTTTAAAAATCATAAATCCACCTTGGCTGATTTTAGATGATAACCTTTTTTAATTTTTTTGCCGCTGATCTTTTGGCTGGCCAGTTCCGCTTCTTCTTCCGTGGTAAACCATTCCTTCCTCACCGTACCCGGTGATCCCACCCTGCCCCATTCCTTAACCAAGGACCAATCATCAAACAGGCCTGGCATCACAAACAACTGATAAAACCGATGCATGTTTTGTTTAGCATCATGCCTTTCCAAGTATATGTGGTTCATGGCTCACCTCGGGCTTTAGTCATTGGTGGTATCCGGTATAAATCAGGTGTCGTAGTCTTTTAACATTGTATAGATGGTTTGCCGGGTCACCTTGAAGTGCCTGGCAATATCAATTTTGGTCGCACCGCCGTTGAACATTGCTAACGCCATAGTTTTATCTGTTTCATTCAGCGCATCAGGACGACCAAATTTCTTGCCTTTCTTTTTGGCAGCAGCCAAACCGGCCTTGACCCGCTCCCGGATCAAACCACGCTCGAATTCAGCAAGCGAGCCAAAAATGTGAAAAATCAATTTTCCGGTTGGACTGGTGGTATCGATGTTTTCAGTTAAGGACTGAAAACCAATCTGGCGATTTTCCAAATCAGTCACCGTCTCAATGAGATGCGGCAAACTACGACCTAATCGATCCAGCTTCCATACTATCAATAGATCCCCTTCCCTAAGGGATTTTAGACATTGTAGTAATTCTGGCCTATCTGTTTTTGCTCCGGATTGCTTTTCTTCATAAATCCGTTCGCAACCAACAAGATTAAGCGCATCCAACTGAAGTTGGGTGTCTTGGTCATTGGTCGATACTCTGGCGTAACCAATTTTCATTATATTGAATCCATTCGATCAGACTCGTAATCATCTTTCAATTTACACATGAGCATTTTTACTTTTTTTACGTATCATTATTTAACTATAACACGCCTATACTTTTTTTACTTAGTTTTTTAACGTTTTTTGGGGGGTGGATAAATTTTTTAAACGATTTTTTGGGGGTGCGGCAAAACGTTAAAAAAACACTTGATTGTTTAACGCCACCATTATGTCTGATGTTGACGAACAAATGTTAACGGTTATCGCCATGCATGAGGAACTTGAACTTGTGATCTGGGGCGTGGCCACCAACGCCATTCCTGCGGTCTAATGCCGCCGCTTCTCGCACTGGTTGACGCCTACATAGCTTTGGGGATTTGAAGTCCAACGGGATGATTATTCTGAGCTTCGCATAACGGTGCCACTGGACTTTAAATCCCCTTTGAAAGCCAATTTCATTTGCAATTATTGTGAGGCACAAACGGCGTTGATTGCGAGCCAGACCAGTTTCAAACGCGAGCAGGTACATTTAACGATTGATTTATGTTTTCGGTCGCGGCTAGTTTTATGCTGACCAATCTTTGTTTACCTCAACGACTCGAACCCCGTTTTGTTTTAAAAGCTTAGAAAACTCAATAAAATGATCTGCACCACATATGAACAAAAGAGGCCACTTATCAAATGAAATAATTTTATTTAGCCATATTTGCTCTCGCATCCTATCTGCATCATTGGAACGTTTTAAGTATTCGTTCCACACCTCTTGTGGTAGATTTTCGCTACTAGCGTTTCTTGGCCAACATCTTATCTCTGGGAACCTAGCCGCATATTCATTTTGCAGGCCTAATATAATGTCCGCAATGTTGCTCGGCATGCCGTGTTCCATTCTCTCTTTTATATCAGGGTCTGCGTACAAGTGAGGAATGGGAGGTTGAAGTTCAGCAGCAAGAGCTAAAGCAACAGTTGCATCTCCATTCTTTATTTCTTCAGCTACTCCCTCTACTCTGTGACTTTGACACTGTTCACGCAATACTTTTTTAAAAAGATCAAGTGAGCTCTCTCCAAGCTGTATCGGGTGCGTAGTACCTATTAAAATAACTGAATACATAATTTATTTGATGCTTGCGTATTCCAGTGATGTCTGCGCCACCCAAACCACGGGAAAGCTGCCACCCCATCGAAGGTTGGTCGGAGCGAAGCGACGCGGGTTTTTCTTTTTACTCTATGTCTTGAATTGTCGTCAAATTTGCTTGCTTTTTTCTTAACGATTCGCCTTTCAAATTGATCTTATACGCATTGTGGACCAATGCGATCCATAATGGCATCAGCTAGCAATGGACGCGGAAAAAGCCAGGGTTAAAGGCAGCACGGGAACGGCAGCGACCAGCCGCCAAGCCAAAAGGGCATAATTTGACTTAATCAGCCTTTAATCCTTGCTTTAATCATGGGCAATCATTCACAGCCGGAAAGGGCTAGTAATAACCAACGTTTTAGTTTGTCGTTACCAACCAGCAACGGCAGCAAGCCGCGCACCTTGCGCTGCGCTAGTCATTGAAATGATTTTAGTGTTAGAATCGGGCGAAAGAGAAAAAGCTAAACAGTGCCGCTAGGTTCTGTAAGGAACATCACTGGGTTCGTGCTTCACGGATAGCCGGATTGCCTCTTTGTTTGAACGAAAAAAGATTTTGTACAAAACAGCGAAGCTTTGACAAAAAATGTTCTAATCAATCAATGAGATTTTATTTATGAATTTACGTGATTTTCTCGCGGCAATTGTTCTTTCGTCCACCAGTTTAGTCGCTCAGGCTGACGGGTACAATTTTACTACTGTAAGCACTCCTAGTGGTTTTACTCTTATCGGTATTAATAATAACGGAGAATCTGCTGGAACGTTTAACCCTAGTTCCGGCGGAGCGTTAGGTGTTTTTTATAATACTGCCAACAATTTCTACCTTACATTTAGCAATCCTAATACAACAATATCACCTTCAGACACTTTTGGTAATGGTATTAACAATAGCGGACAGATTGTAGGAAGCTATTTTATCGATCTAAGTGCTCCTTATATTGAGAATAGCTACATCTACAACGGTAGCGGCTTTACCAATTTAAGTGACCCTAATATAACAACTGGATCCCAACAATATACTATTGCGAATGGTATTAATGACAATGCTACTGTAGTTGGTGCATATAACAGTCAATCAAATGGCTGGATTGGTTTTGAATACAGTAATGGGGTTTATACGGATATTATTGATTCAAATGCGTACCAAACTTCTGCAAACGCGATTAACAACAGCGGAGCAATTGTAGGGTCTTTAGCTTTTTCAGGAACAGCAGTCGGCAGTCCAAGCTATGTTAACTCTGGATTCATTGATATTGGCGGCGTATTTACCTTGCTGAACGACCCAAACGCCGCGTCTAATAGCTATGGTACAGTTGCAACCGGCATTAATAATCTTGGTGAAGTCGTAGGGTATTATTACGATGCAACAGGCATAACGCACGGATTTTTATATAACGCTGGTGTATATACAACTATCGATTTTACTGGGTTATCCATTAATAAAAGCACCACGCTAAGTAGCATAAATGATTTAGGTCAAATTGCTGGAAATACTTCTGACGGAACAGTACTTCATTCATTTATTGCATCTCCTGCTACCGTCCCAGTTCCCACCACCGTTTGGCTGTTCGGTTCGGCTTTGGCTGGCTTTATCGGCTTTAATCGCCGCAAGTCTGTACAGCAAGCCATTTAGCATCATTCAAACCGACAGTAAATTTATTCAAAATACTCAAAGAGGATTTATTAATGGATTTCAAATTTATAAAAAAATCGATTTTGGCAACGGGCTTGGTAAGGATACGGTAATAAATAACTTCCCGAAATTAACTTGTTTGTGGTGCAGCTCGATAGTTCCAGCGAGGAAGATAGTCATCAAAGATAATCTTCATATTGTTAAGGAAACTATCGGCGCACTTTTTCCCTGTAGCATAAACCTCTGTCAAAATATCCACGGTTACTTTTAAGCCCGTACAGGTTTTAGCCTTCTCCATGAATTGTTTGGCGATGGCGACCGAATGAAAGACCACACCCAAGCAGGCACGCGTAATATGCGAAAACAAACGATGTTCAATCGGGTTGTGCTTTGAGCAATACGGCGGATAGTGTGCCACACGAATTTCCAGTCCAAGTGAGTTTGCAAGTGCCTGCAAAGCTTCCTTGAAGACATGCCGATTGGCAGCGTTGCTGCCGCCGCCATCACAAAGCAGTAGCAAGCGGCGGGCATTGGGATAGTGTCGGCAACCATAGTGTCTCCACCAATGTGCAATACTATCACAACAAAATTCACTGGTGTCATGGCTGGTATTCAGGTTCATATGCCCTTGGTTTCGCGCCAAGTCATAGATGCCATGCGGAATCAATTTACCTTCACCAGCACTGGGAAAATCATGATCCAGTGTGTCCACGGGTGCTTGTGTATAGGTGCGGCCTTCTCGACTGAAATTGCCGATGAGTTCCTTCTTTTTGGTATCAATGCTGATCACAGGCTCACCTTTGTCCATATACTCCACCTTGAGTTTGGCGATGTTCTGAAACTGTGCATCCCGGTCAGGATGAGAACCTAACGGTTTCTTCTTACGCGTTTTACGTTGCCCTAAACCATGTTTCTTTAATAACTTGCGAACCGTATGTCGACTCGCCGATGTACCCATTTCAGCGAGACGGCGACTAATTTCACTGCGTGATAAATTGGTCCATAACACACCATCACGCATAGGATCGCCCGCCGTAAACTCCGACAGCAGTTTTAGGAAATTTTCCTCTAACATCGGCTTACGCTCAATTGAGACTTTACGGCCCGCACCTTTTTTTTCTGACCCGGCTTGGCGCGGGATCTTCAGGGGACTCCAGTTCTGTTAAGCCTCTTCGGACAGTCTTGGGGTCCATTTCGAATAACCCCGAAACATAATCAATGCCACCGTGCCCCAGCTTTGCCGCCTCAATCCCTGCATAACGTCGCCGGTCTTTTTCGGATAGCGTTGCAAACAGACGCTGCATTTTGATCTCAATGTTTTTTTCGTAACCTGTCATTCGCTTTCATTTATAAACACTATATTTTGCTTATTATCCAACATTTTGCTACAGCTTTCTCATCCAAATTATGGGAAGTTATTTTTTACCAGATCCTAAGTAGTCTTTTGACAGTTTCTCAAGCGAGTCAAGCCGACACCTACAACTACACCACCATTGACAATCCCAATCAAACTGGTGGAACTGTTGGCTTTGGCATTAACAATAGCGGGCAGATATCGGGTTATTATTTCACTGGCGCACAAAGGCAAACTATAAATAGTTTTGTTTATGATGGCAGCACCTATACAACCATTAATGACCCAAACGCTCTAGCGGGAACTACTGTTGCTAGTGATATTAACAATAACGGAATTCTAGTTGGAGATTTCCAAGATAGTACAGGACCCCATGGTTTCCTATACAACGGCAGTACCTACACTACCCTTAACTATCCTAACGCAACGGGCAGTGGAGGAACGATTCCGATTAGTATCAACGATACCGGTGAAGTGGCTGGGATTTTTTACACTGGCAACAATAATGTTGGAAATGGTTTTCTTTACAACGGCAGTACCTACACTACCCTTAACGACCCAAATTCAACTAAAGGAACTTATGCCTATGGCATCAACAATAGTGGTGATGTGGTTGGATATTTTGACAACGGTAATGTTGGAAATGGTTTTCTTTACAACGGTAGTACCTACACTACTCTTATCGATCCCAATGCAACCAATGGAACTTATGCCTTAGGCATCAACAATAATGGTGAGGTGGTGGGGTATTACACAGATTCCACAGGAAATCATGCTTTCGTATATAACGGCAGCACTTATACTACCCTTAACTATCCAAACACCACACCCAACAACCCAACGCTTGATACTTATGCCTTTGGTATTAACGATAGCGGAAAGGTGACTGGATATTTTGTTAACAACCATGGGGTCTCTCTTATTGGCTTCGTAGCCACCCCTGCTACCGTTCCCGTTCCGACAAGCGTTTGGCTATTCGGTTCGGCTTTAGCGGGGTTCATTGGCTTTAATCGCCGCAAAACCGCGTAAGCACAAAACCCCATAATCCAAAAAGCCGCTACCCGTAAAAGATAGGTGTAGCGGCCCGAGAACATAAATCACAGGAACCGATAACATCCGTTTTTCGAGACCACATTAGCTGAGAATATCGGAGCACTCTGGCCCACATTAAATGAGAATGGGACCAGATTAATTGAGAACAGCCCGATAACATCCGCCAGGAACCACATTAACTGAGAATGGCTACTCTGGGCTGAACGAGTGGCTAGGTGCTTTGACTTGAAATACATCTCCCGATTGCATTTCAATCTCGAACATGCCGCCAATTTTGCGATACCTGTTGATCGAAGTTGATGGCCCCCATGGTTCATTCCGCGAGAAGGAACAAAATTGGTAGTCTGACCATGAGAGCGTGCAGGGGATTGCTTTTGAACCCGACGAAAGGAATGCCATCATGCGGATATTTATCGTCTTTGATTCGTAGTCGATGTAGATGCTTTTTACGAGAGCATCATGTAGAGGGAGGGAGTCAAAATCAATCAATTGGGCGACGCCTTATCTTCGTCCTGTTCTGAATCTTTAGAAATTCTTTTGCCAGTCCAAGGGTCAGTATCAGGCATCCGAACAACTTTAGTGAAATTGGTATTTATCGTGTCCTTTCCAATTATTAGTGAACGTTTTTTCCCTTTTAATTGTTTATTTAATAGATAATCGCAATGATAGCACCGTAGGTTGTTGATTGATGTAAATACTAGGCTTGCCCGAAGTGCTGGTTTTTTACATTTTGGACAACGAACCGCACCGATGCGCATTAACAAAACCAAGCCAATGCTATTCATCAGGACGTTAAGTACTGTAAAAATCCATTTGGGTGGCTCACCCACAGTAAATTGGAATAATCCAATTATCAATGCATCTATTAATAGAGCGATCGGAAACCAAAGCCAGAATGCTTTACGGCGTTGATGAATTTGTTCTAACGCATTAGCAGTCGCCATTGTTATTCTTCCAAGGATTTTTCGATGTAAATGTTGCTCATCGCTTAAAGCAGAACGCCAGCAGCCAGCAATTGATCATGGAGTTCCTGAGTGCGTTCAGGTGGCAACTGGCCGTTCAGGAAAGACCGAATTTCCCTGGGTTTGGCGGAGAGTATTTCTGTTATGAACTTGATGTTGTAACCGTTGCGCGCCATGCGTGCTTCCAACCCATCCAGATCCGGCGCCAGAATATCTTTAATGGTATCGGCATCGACCGGTTTCTGGCCGACTCGGAAGGCTTCCTGGAAAGCGCGCGTCAGATAAAGTTCGAACTGTATCGGTGTCGTTAACTTCTCACATAACAATGTCACGGCTGCGTCGGTTATTAAGGTTTCCGGCTTAGTTTCCGCTTCCGTTACTTGATCGAGCAACCAGTACAAATACTTTTTCTTCTCCTGCCCGAAGCCGCTCAGTTCAAAAAACGTCGTCCGCGCACCAATTTCCTCCATTGAGGGTCGAAGTAAATCATTCTTGAGCTTAGGATGTCCGGCTAACACTACTGACAATGTACCTTTGCCGCTACGCACGATTTCCATCAGACGTTTTAGGGCAATCAAGGTCTTTGTTTGCAGTTGATGGGCGTCATCAATGAACAACGCGACCGGCTTTTTCCGCTTGCGGATCAGCTCGCGCAATGCCCGTTCTCGTAGCCCTACTACCTTTGGCATTGGGTCATCCTTGTCGATGGACAGCTCACTGAACAATGTCTGTACCAGAATTGCCGGTGTTACCAGGCTAACATCCAATGCCAAGGAATTAGCAATCAAAATGGCTTTATCTTGTTCCAGCATTTCCTGGATTTTTTGCAGCATCGACGTTTTGCCGGTGCCAACCATGCCCGCCAGCACAATGAGTTTACTGTCCTTAATCGCCAGTTTGAGTTCGTTGACGACCTGTTGTAACTGGGTCGTCTCGAAATAAGCAATCTGGCTAATCAAACTAATATCTCGGGTAAGACTGTAGTAGTTTCTAATGTCACTCAGCATGGGGTTGGTTCTCCGTTGAGAGTTCGATAGGTTCGACACAGGCCGGAACCCGTGCCAGCACTTCCTGCTTGTTCAGCGTGGACTGGACAAGCTCGTTGATACGAGCGAGTTGATCAGCCGATAACTTCGCCAGCGGCAGCCCCAAAAATTCCGAAATTGCGCGTTTCGCTGCCAGTGCACTGGGGTACGTCAGCTGGTTGAATGGGTCTGGGTCAGTAAATGTTTGGGTTGGTATGCCATCGGGTCGGCTGAATATCGCCACGTCAGGCCGGCTTTCCAGTGCATCACGCGACAATTCGAGTTGAGCGGCTAATATCTCGATCCGATCCGCACGCCTTTGCGCGGACGATTTCTTGAAAGGGGGTGTAAGCCCAAACCGCCGAAAATTCCGGCGAATCGTTTTCAAGCGTTACAGGGGTTCTAAGCCCAAACCCTCGTTATTTTTTAAACTCTTTATAATCATGGCGTTGTATAAATATCTACGTATAAAATCCAATGATATTCCGAAGCATTTGCGAGCGTCTGCTTTAAAAAATAATTTGAATTGCTCCAAACGGTAACTATGAATATCTATCCATAGTGGCCGCTATGCATAGATGACAACTATGTATAGTAGCGTTTTATTTTGCTCAGAAACCCACGCACTACCAGTAAAGCCTGGTAGTGCGCTATACATAGTTATAGTTCTTTAAGGAACTGCATCAATTCATCATCAGCCGGATGGTAACGACAAAGGATGGTGTCTGGCTCTTGGAGCCTGGCAAGAGCCTTTTCCTTCATCGCCAAATCGGCCTCAACATATCGATGTGTGGTGGTTGTGCTTTCATGACCCAACCACAAAGCGATTACACTGAAAGCAACACCCGACTGTAACAGATGCATGGCGGTCGTATGCCTTATGATATGCGGCGATATTTTTCGTTTGGAGAGGCTGCTATACACCTTAGCTGCACGAGCTACCGCAATGTTTAGGCGTTGCGTGACATTACACCGTGTCATCGTATTACCATCCCGATTGGGCAACAACGCGGTGTCTGTTCCCAGTGTTGGGTTACGTCGTAACCAGAGTCCGATTTCCTGAACTGTGCTTTTCCATAAAGGTGTTGATCGCTGTTTGCGACCCTTGCCACGTAAATGTACGCATGCGGATTCACCCAACACCACATCGCCCACCTTAACACCAATGATTTCTGAGACACGAGCGCCTGTGTTATAAAGCATGGCGAATAATAGATGGTCACGTTGCGAAGTCCAAGTATCCCCGGGCTGCCCAATCACCGCCAACATTTCATCACGGTTCAAGAAGCCCAACACTGGACGCTCAAAACGCTTCATGGGTACGCCCAACGCTTGTTCAATGACAAAGAAAGATGTTACGTCACGCCGTGCTGCAAACTTAAGAAACGCACGCAACGCCGTCAGTCTCAGGTTGCGGCTGCGCACCGAATTTTGTCGTTCTTGTTCCAAGTGATCCAGAAACGCCAGTATCAACTCCGGTACGATGTCGTTTAAGTCGGCATTTTACCCAGGCGATGACGTGCAAAGTCCAGGAACAACAGCATGGCATCCCGGTAGGAAGCAATCGTGCGAGGACTTAATGCGCGCTGGGTCACCAGATATTCCGTAAAAAATTGCTGGACTAAAGCAGCAAATGAAACCGGCCGAGGCGCTGTTATTTCAGTCATGGTACACCTCCGGCATTTGCGTGAAGCTTTCAAACTTTTCTGCCGCCACCGCCATGAGCTGGGGGATGCCGGTCAGATACCAATATGTGTTGGTCACATTGGTATGGCCCAGATACGTGGACAAGGCCAACATATGCTGGTCGACATCCAAACCTTGTGACTGCCAAAGCAGCACGCGGCGTACGACAAAGGTGTGCCTCAAATCATGGATTCGTGGGCCGTTGTGCGCACCGCGATTGAGCCAACCTAATTGGTCACGTAAATTGATGAAGACACGATGAACTTGCCGAAGATCCAGGCTATGCCCGAGATGCCGACCCCGTGTGCCGACGAAAAATGGCGTATCATTCACCACTTCAATAGACAAATTTCGCTGTGACCGATAGTGTTTCAGTGCCTCTACAGTACTTGGATGGAGCGGAACATGGCGTGACTTGGCAAATTTGGTTTGCCGTATGGTCAGCATACCTGATTTTAGATCGACATCCGTATCTAGCAGATGCACCGCTTCAGAAACACGAAGCCCACTGGATGCTATTAAGCCGAACAGCGTTTCGTAGGTGGCACCACGCAACCCTGGAATGAATGAACCCAGATTACGGGCTGCTGCCAACAAATCGATAATTTCCTGCTCGCTATAAATGTGCGGTGCCAAGCGCTGGCCAATTCGACCAAAGATACTATCGTCTGGCACCTCGGTACGGGGTTCAAATTGTTGTAGGTAACAGCAAAACGGACGTAACTTTTTCAGTCGTCGCGCCCAAGTGGATGGTTTATCACTCTTGCCCTGGTCTTGCCGTGCCCAATCGGCCATGATCTCAACGGTCAAGGGTTCTTGGCTATTAAGGGAGTCGGCGTAGCGGGCAAAACTCATCACCGAATAGCCCGAACTGCGCAAGCCAAAACCCAGCCGACGACGCTCACCCAGGTAATTTTCGGCATGTGTTTGCAGGGTGATGTATGCATTCATGACACACTCCCTGGCCAAGGCAAGGCCACCGCTGCAAGATTTTTGCTGTCGAGTTTAGCGTAAACTAGGGTGGTATTCAGTGAGCGGTGCCGCAAGACATCGGCCACCTCTTTAATCGAACTGCCGCCCGCCAATAGTCGGCTGGCCATAGTGTGCCGCAGAAGATGTGAACGCGTGTAGGGCAATCCGGCATGGGCATAAGCCTGCCGTATCGATTTTTGGATGAGATCAGGGCCGACAGGCTGGTCGCGTGGTGCAACGTTGCGCACAAACACCGCCCGGTTGGTGGTTTGTGGCCGCTCGAACTTCAAATAATCGGCAATGGCTTGGCCGGTTGCAGCGGGTAACGGCATGACATCGTCGCGACGGCCTTTGGTGTGTCGCAGCGTGATAGTCGCAGCCGACCAGTCAATGTCATCAAGCCCAAGTTGGGCCACCTCGCAGCTTCGCAAGCCAAGATCCAGCGCACAATGCACGATGGCTGCCGTTCTGCGTGAAGCTGCGCCGCCATAGTCAAGGGCGGCCAATAAACGTTCAATTTCATTAGTGTTCAATGTTTTCGGTAAAGAAGCCTGTTGCCAATTGGCTGGATAGCTGGTGACACCAATTAAATGATGCACCCTATCACCCAGGGTGGTACGGTAACGAAAATAGCCGCGTAATGCCGAGATAGTGCCTTTTATACTGGCGGGAACTTTGCAAAACTCGCCCTGACAGGCGACAAACTTGCGTATATCGTCGGGCCTGAAAGTGCTGACCACAATGGCTTGATCGGCAAACTGCCCAAAAAGCAGGCGGCGAATGACAGCAATAGATTGTTTACGCGTTATGGGTGCGAGTCCTCGGACACGGTTCATATACTCATCGAATCGGCGCAACTCCTCATCCACCGGCGTTAGCCCTATTGCTGGATCGGCGATGACGGCATTGGCGCGCAGCTGAACAAGAAGATGACCAAGTGCTGCATGCAAATCTTGTCGGTGGTGGTATGGGGTAGTTACCACATAGCTGCCAAAAGTGCCATCTTCTCCTGATTGGGGCATTAATTAAATATAATCAATAGGTTAAGTTTTTTCGGATTTTAACCCGTGTTTGATCACTAAACCACAAAATACGCCAAATCACTCTCAATAGGCTCGTTTTCGACTTATGAGAGGCACTCGATCACTGCATTTGGGATGCTTTTGGTTAAGTTTAACCAAGATGGCGGTTTTGGCAGCTATGTGGTAACTACCCCCAGTAGATTGTTACGTGCTCTCGCAACCTCTGTTCTATAAATACCCGCTCTAGAGGGTCGGCCGGGATTCATGTAAAAAATTCAAAAAACAGACCTATGGCTTTGAATCTAAAGGTGATACAGAATTGTCAATAGTTTCTTTTTGCGAATTATGATGTGGGGAAAGTAATTGCAGAATTTGTTCCTGAGTCGCTGTAACAGCATTTGCCGCCATCAATTCTGCTTCAAGTCGTTGGGATACGGCTGTTACATCAAGTAGTTTTCCTGCATTTATTTTATTTTCATTAATCAACTCAACTTCTCTATCGGTGGCTTTGTTCATTTGTGACAATAGCTGTTGATTTTTTAGTTCGGCAACGCTTAACTGTTCTTTTGCAGTAGCCAACAATCGGATTTCATCTTCTACACGATAAAATTCGCTTCGAGAATGTTTCAGCTCGCTTGATAACCTGGCGTTGTTTTCATGGCTGACAATAAGTTCTTGTTGCTTGGTGTTAAGCGTGTTCTGGGCAGTACGCAATTCGCCTTTCAGGAATTGGATTTGTTGCTCAAACTGTCGATGATCTTGTTCGCGCTGTTCTTTAGCGGCGTCACGGAAATGTTCCAAAGCTTCTCGGGCGTGTCGATGCTTTTCTTCCAGAGAAAGTCGATGCTCTTCTTCTTTGGCTCGCAGTGCTTCGATATCCTGAATACGTTGTCCTAATTGCGCTACCGACAGTCGCTCGTCTTGGAGCTTATTTTGAGTTTCCATGTGTGCGGCTTTTTCGGCTGCTAGGTCAAGGGCTAACTGTTCTGTTTGCCCTCGGAATGACGCGGCCTCGTTTCTCAGTGACGAGATTAGATTGTTCAGATCGGCAATTTCCGCCTTGTGTTTTTCTGTGTATACAGAAATTTGCTGATCTGCTTCTTGGTGGAGTTGCTCCGCCAGCCGAGTCGTCAATTCCAGAATTGCATCACTTGCGGCCACTTTCGGACCATGATTACCGTTTTCTTCTTCCTCAATCTCTTTGAGATAGCGCTGGATGGTGGTTTTCGAACCCGTATTGCCCAGTTCGATACGAATGGCGTCAATGGAGGGTCGTCGTCCCATTGCCAGTAGATTGTTACGTGCTCTCGCAACCTCTGTTCTATAAATACCCGCTCTAGCCATGACTCACCTCGTATTTCATACCGTATTACGTAATATTATATTACATACTATTTATTGAAATATCAATGCTTGAAATATCAGTTTTTTAACGTGCGATAATGGTTGTTATCACATGTGATGCAATGTAGTTGGCTTTAATTCATTGAAAAAGTACGATAACACTGTTTGAATATAGATGTCTGGTTTAGAGATTTCGAGGATCGCAAAAAAGAAAAAGCATGGAAACCGTAGAACGCTGCCAGAGCCAATGTTTATAATTGAAATTTTGAGCCGAGGGAAAACAGATATTTTGTGGCAGGTTTTGTATCGGAGTAAATATAGGTCTTAACTGTCTAACCAGTTTTGCATACTCTCCAAAAAAGCTTTCTTTGTAATTGAATACACAACCCTGCAGCCACTAACCCCAGTAACCAGCGACCACCCATTTCACAAAATACCATCCAGGCCACAAACCACGGTGCGGGTCGAGGTTCAGCACCTGTTAGGGCGACATTCTGCAAAGAGATTTCCAGTGTTCCCAATAACTGCGCAGGCAATATCGCGATAACCAGCAACGCAGCCGCAAATAAGCCCAATACGAATAACAATAAGCGCTGCGACCAGTATTGTAGTGGCCAGACCAACAAAATAGTCCATTCGATAACCACTGGCACCAGTACATGCAGCAAGTGCGCTGAAGCTTTTAAGTCCATGCCGGAGGGTATATATTGACCTGCATTCAAATAAATAGGTTTAAGTACCTTGGCGGTTAGTTCAATTGAAGCATCCCATTGAAATTGATGCAATTTTATTAGCTTTAAACTGGGTGACAATTCCGATGTCATCAATGTAATGACGTTTCTAATTAGCGGAAACAAACCAGATAGCAACCATTCTCCAGAATACAATACCAATACCGACAAGGCCATCCATACCGCTAAACCTTTCGATATCAGAATAATAATATTAAGCTGATTCATGAAGCATTTTAGTGGTGCCGTACGCCCACAAAGCAAAATAGGCACAAGCAGCAATAACCATTAACGTTGGCGAAAAATAAAGATGAATCAACATAAACCAATCAGGATAATAGGCAACAATAAAGTACAAAGCACTGATACGCAGGAGATTGATGCCATAAATAAAAGAAATACCCAACAGCAGGCCAGTCACTTTCCGGCTCAGTTTTGACGGAAATACCAAAATGGCAGACACGAGTAAAAACAATACTCCAGCACCATCACAGCCACGTACAATATCCATACCTGCCTTGGCTGAACGCAAATGATTTTCTGCTGCCGAAACCTGTTCTAGCGGCGCGATCATATTGATAAAATCAGCACAAATGACACCCATCCAGCGGTAATGAATAACCTGAGTAAACCACTCTTCTGGAATAGTAAAATAGCCGTAATCGAGTAGTACGTAACAGCCAATAAACAGAATGCATTGCAACCACCCATAATACGCAGCCATCGAAAAATGATAAGTGTTCTTTATAAGCATTTGATTAGCTGTACTTAATTTACAGAGAGTGAATAGACACGACTGTATGCGATTAGAAAGCATGCCAGTTTTCACTGTTTGTCCTGAGCCCTTCGGTAAGACTCAGGAGAGCCTTGTTGAAGCATGATGAGAGTGAGGAATCTGGATGCATCCTTGCATCCGTTTCTGCACTTGAAAGCAAGTTTATACTAAAAGCTTTATTGAAAAGTAAAGATTTCGGTTTGCGTAACCGGAACCGGCACCGAACAGTTGTCACCCGCAGTGTAGGCCATAGGGGTTACAGGGTTGCTGGTATTGACAGGATTGCTGATGACGTTGGCGGCGGGCCCATAAGGCGTAGGCAAACCTAAATAACCCGCTGTACCGAACGATTGAACCACATTAGCCAAAGGTAGAACAGTGCCCAAAGTCGATTCAGAGCGGATGTAGTTAATAGCATCCAGTTTAGCGCCAGTGGGCGCAATTGTTGCGCTTTTGCTGATAACCCAGCTGGTTTGTGCCCAATTGCTGTAACTACCGTTGACGACATTTTGTAAAGTCGGTGTAAAACCATCCACTTTGATATAACGGTAGCCGTGTGCATAGGTACTCGTGCTACTCACTGCGTTTTTATCGGCTGCAATAGCCCCAAAACCCCAAGCCTTTACGTTAGCGTTTACAGAACCGCCCGTCACATAATCCACAGCGTTGCTCGTACCGTTTTGCAAGTCATCCAGACAGGCTTCCATATCGGCGGATGTATAGATATGCGACACCGCAACACCGCCAGCGGCTCGATTATCGGCAACAGGTGAGGCGGCGTTGGCATTGCAAGGGCTGTTCAAGAATTTTGCATACTGGTTGGCGGCAGCGCCGGAACCGGCCGTACCCTGGCAGTAGTGCACCAGCATGTCGCCCGGCGCAGCAACACCAGCACTTTCGGCAGCGGTTACTAAATTTGTGCCATTAAAACTAAACTGTTCCCAGTTTTGGGCACCACCCGAAATCAGTGCTGCCATATGATAGCGCGTCAAACTGGGCATACAGGCGGCAGTTGCGCCGGTATAGCCGTATGCACCCAAACTACAGCTACCGGTATTTAAACCCTGCGCCGCTTGTAAAGCTTTATACAAATCTAAAGTGACCGGTACACCAAAAGTTAATGCTGCACCATTGGCAACCGTTAAAGTAGCAACATCCGACGCTAGAATGGGCACACCAAAATCTAGTACGGTGTTAACGCCTGTGTATAAACCGGGATTGGAATCTAATACTCCAGCATCCGGTATAACCAGGGCAGTATTGGTGCCGGCAATATGACCGCTAGTTTCGCTGGCCGTACAGCCATAGGTAGGAATAGTTTGCGTGGTATCCTGCATTTTGCAATTAGTGGCGGTCTCTGCCATAAAATTAATCGGAAAAGGCGTCTTGCCAGTGGTGGGGTTATTCACCAAAGGCAGAACACCATAGCCGGAACCGCCTGCAGAACGTTTGTTAACCGCTAAAATCTTACTCTGTAGAGACACAGGTGTAGACGCTTTTACGGCAACAGTACAATAGTAGCTGGTCCATCTGCCGCCCCAGTATGTGGTATTAGTGGTGCCGCCATCGTTATCTTTAAATATCACTAACGATCCGGATGTACAAATATCACCGCTTAAAATAGATTGCAGTAATCTGTCCTGTTCGGAAGAACCAGCCAGATTGATGCTGACCGCGGCCGTGGGTACGGTGACTGTAACCCCAGTCGTTGCCGTAGCAGCTTGTAGGTTTTGATAAAAAACGTCAACTATAAGCACAGTGGCAATAGCTGCTGATAACACTTTTACTTTCATAACAGTTCCTTAAATGATCTAAATATAAGTTTCTAGTTTTATTTCCCTGATTAAATCAATGTCAGCCTAGTCTCGAAGTTTTAGGCCGTCAGCAATAACTACAAAATAATTAATACCTTTTTTATCAAATTGTCCTTTGATTCATCAACCTATTTGTACGTCGCTGGATTTCATCATTAAACAGATGTACCATCATGTTATTTAATGGAGGTACGTTCATAATAGTTTCTGATGCTGGTCATGCTGCCGTTGTTAAAGCGTTATTTGTAGACATCCGCCAACTTTTCAAAGGATTATAAAACCATTATCTATGACAAACTTAAAAATAAAAAAGAGTGACCATAAAATCAATGTAAAAATAAATCTTCTTACTACCAACTTTGCATTTTCTTTATGTGGTGAATCTAAATATTCTGAAAACAAAATAAATTGAGGGAAATATGAAAATACCCCATTAATCTTAACTTGTCTTTCATGCTCACTATTAGGTAAATTAAACAAAAACTTTGCTAATGAAATAATCAATAGAGCCGTATAAACAAGACAAGAAATAAACAAAACTAAAATAATTATTGCTAGAAAAATATTTCGTATTATGTGCATGGCATTATTTTCTATAAACACTTTGCAGTTGATTAGTATTTGACATATTTGGATAAAGGACAAAGCCTCCATCAGTTTCGTTATTTATAGCAGGATCATCGACAGTATTCGATCCGGCGGCACTAGAAGATTTATTATTTGTCCCAGAAAACCAACCATTCGTTACATTGTCTATTAATGGAAAAACATAATTAATCAAAAGGTCACCTATTGAAAATGACTTTGTATAATCAACTTGAAACCCAGCATTGAATGGAAGATAAGGTACACCCTGATAACCATAATTTATTGAAACACCCGATGGGGCTAATTCCGATAATGTTGGATCGCCACCTCCTGATGGAATATCCCAACTAAGACTTCCACCTGTCTTAAGCCCAACTCCATAACCACCATAACTAGTGAGACCTATTCCATCCATGGAACTACGACTGGCATCCCATCCAAAATCCGCTGTCAATTTAGCTGCTCCAATACCTGCAGACATATCTAAAACTGGATTACTAGGATCCAAAGCTTGCAAGGCCAAGCTTGCTGGTAACGAAGGTGGTTGGCCTGTCACAAATCCTCCAATATCATTATTGTCATTCCCACCGGGTCCCGGGTAACTTATGAATAAACCAGCTGAACCACCAATACCAAATGAATTTCCTGAAACAGAAAACTTAATTACATCCAACCCGCTCGGATCACTCCCATTAACCGGATTATTCAAACAATAAGCATAAAAGTTAGAACTACACACAATCTAATGACCGCCAAAAGCTTAAAATAGAATCAAAAGTAATGACTAATGTCACTCCTAAAACAATGAGCATTTTAAACGAAAAAGATGTATTTGATTTCAATAAACTATATTTTTGCATTATATTAATGGCAAATAAAATAACCATTGAAACTATCCATGATATAAAAAAATATTTTAGAGATAATAGTCCAATCGCCGCACCACCCCCAGCGGCAGTTTGACCACTTTTACTTTTACACAGTAATTCATCAACCTCAAGAAACATTATTGCATACAAAATACCGAATAATGAACTGATAATCAAATAACGAATAAAGGAAATTAAATACTTCATTTTGAATAAACAGATCTTATTTGATTTGTATTTGATTTATTTGGATAAATAACAAAACCTCCATCAGCCGCCGCACTATCTTCTTCATCAGATAGGGATAAACTACCTGATGATTGTGTGGGTAAAGGCAATGTAAGAGAATATCCGTAGTTTATGGCTTCTTGATCTCTAGGATCATCAAAAGTGCCATTTGACTTCAAAGCATATGCCTGAGCGCCAATTATTGCTGTTGTTTGTGATAAACCTAAAGAATTAACACCTGCTGCCCAAATTACATTACCAACATAGTCATTTAATTCGGCTTGGTCATTTAAAAAATAAACTGCATTATTAGGCAAGTATTGTTTTGTATCCCATGGGCCACCAGTTACAGACTGTTGTGCAATTTCGTCAAAACTAGCATCGCCAGTCGCACCATTTAGCCTATTATTTAGAATATAATTAACGCCACCGTTTATGTATGAATTAGTTTGGTTAACATTGAAAACAGTATTAAAACTATTACCTTGCTGAACTACCATATTATAAACACCAACTCCCATTGAGGCAGTATTACCATTTGAATCAGATACCTGATAATTAACTCCTGCTAATGGCGAGTTCGTAATTGTAGGATTGTTTGAACCTGCCGTGTAAGTAACATCAACAAAACCAGTTGGATCATTCCCATTAACCGGATTATTATTGGCATAGGTATAAAAATTAACCCCTGCTCCAAACCCCTTACGGTCTTCACTAATAAACCGCCCAGTGATAGGATCATAATACCTGTCTCGATAATAATAAAACCCCGTTTCTGTATCCTGCTCACGTCCAGTATATTTCAACAGGTTGTTACTACTACCGGAGGCGTTGGATATGGTTCCAAAAGAGGTGTAGCCTTGGGCGGCTAATACCGTGCCATCATGCCCGCTTTGCCCCAGTACCGATTCCAGCGCGTCATGATGGTAAGTATAATTGACCAGCTTGCCGGTGCTATCCAACTGGTAGCCATTGACCACTTCGTCGATGACGCTGCCGCGCATGTATTTGGCTTGCAGGGTACCGATATTATCGTAAATGGCTTCCAAGTGTTCAGCTTGCAGGTAATAGTTTTTGATGCTGCCGGCATTTTTCTGGATACGGTACCCGGAGGGATCGTATTGGTAAGAATACGCTGGAATGGCGTTGATTTGCATTTGACTAATGCGGTTATGTGCATCCCAAGTCATGCCAACCGTACGGTTACCGCTAATACTGGTCATGCTGCCGTTATTATCGTAGCCGTAAGTTTCGTAAATCGTACCGGTGGCGCTGACAGTGCGGGTGGTAAGCAGGCGGTTGGCGGCATTGACGTTGTAATACAGGGTCAGTGTGCCTTTGGTATAGGTTTTACGGTTGCCGACCGGATCATAGCTTATCGTTTCGTTATTGGCCGTGGTTGGATAAGTGACGGTTAGCAAACGGTATTCTGGGTCGTATTTGAAAGTGCTGACCCCGGCCGTCTGGCTGGTGCTGGCGGCTTCTGTAGCGGACAGGATATTGCCAATGCTATCGCGGGTATATTGAGTGCTGTTAACCAATACACCGGTTGCGCTACTGTTTTTCAGTAAGGTTAATCGCCCGCCTTTATCGTAGGTATAATTGGTTTGTGCGCCGTTACTAAGTATGCGGTCCAGTATGCGTCCGGCAGGGTCGTAGTGATAGCTGACTTCCAGATAGCTGGGATTACTTTCGGCAGTCAGGCGGTTGCTATCATCGTATTGATAGGTGGTCAAACTGCCCTGATAATCGCTTTTGCTGTGGATATTACCCACCGCATCGAACGTCCAGTTCAGGCTAAGGTTCTGCCGGTTGTCGGTTTTACTCAGCAATTGGTGTTTGCTATCGTAGCCATAGGTATAACTCACGGCATTGTTCTGCACCTGCACTAAATCGTCAAAGCTGTTATAGGTGTAAATATCACTGGTGCTATCGGCCAGATTGCTTTGCACTTTGCGGTTCATCACATCAAAATACTGTTGGGTGATTTGCGTTTTGCGGTCGGTAATCTGTATATCGTTACCCGCTTCGTCGTTAATGATGGTTTTAGGGGGTTGAAGTCCAGTGGTACGAAAACGTACGATAGCGTCTAATCTAATTCACTTATAAATTTATCTTATGTATAAAATTACATATTCATGATTGAGAAGTTCTCTAATTATGAACTCATTTGAAAACGGCGTTTACCCCCTAGTGCAGCCAGAAAAAGTAAGGTGACGGCAATCAAGGATTGGAGCGTAGCGATAAGGCGAACAAGAAGATAGCGCAGTGCATTTTCTTCGTTCAGAAATCCGACTACCCAAGCATCGCGAGAACTGATTTCTTTTAAGTTGTGTTTCCACACACTCATAGGTTGGACTGTGTTCTCTACCGAAAACCGTAATGCGTCGACGAAATTGGTGTCTAATGAACGGAATGGTAAGGGGTTCAAGGCAGCAACGAGTTCATTCGGTTTGTGTGTCGAGGCCCAATATCCAAATCCAAAAAGAAGCATGAATACCACAAGAATCAAGAGTGGCCGCACGAATGACGTACCACATAGACTGGAAACGTCATACAACCAAATCATTCCCCTTTCAACCCAAGATTTAGAATATCGTCTACGCGCAAGTAACTCCAGTCGGTAAAATCTGTGTTCATCCATGCGTGCCTGCTGACGCGCCAGGGGGACCGTAAGGATTGCACCGTAAATGGGTAATAGTAAACAAACTCAGGTGATTTAGGATTATTTGACGTAAAAATCACCATATTTTGCCAATAATTGGCTTTAGTATACCAAATCTTTCGCTTAAATCACTTATAAAATTCACAAAACGATGTCAAATATGGAAGAATACCCCATCTAGAGGCTAGATACGCATGAAAATAGCCGCTATTGCCCATTTACGGTGCAATCCTTACGGTCACCCTTCATGGAACGTTGTACAGAAAACTATTAAATGCAGTCGCAGTACGATAAGCAGCGCAATCAAGCATAAGTCACTGGCAGTAAGCACACAATGCGCCGATCCAGAAGTCGAAGCGAACAAATCCGTTGCAATCATTCTTTGGGTTCATGTTGAAAACGGCAGCAAATTTACTCGCGGCAAAAAAGCAGTACGAGAGAAAATCGCATGGATGCTTTTGACAAATTACCAAGGGCAGAAGCTGAACGATATCGAAACTCGGATTATGATTCAGTTTGCCGACGATGCCGATCTGAAAGAACAAATCGACGAAATTCTGGATGAGATTTATCAAATAGCTGATTTTCGCAATTGCGAAATAACCGACCTGTCACTCCAGGAAGAATCAACAGGCCGTTATTGGGATGAATGTGATGGCGGCTGGAAATAGGTGCGTATCCCGATGAAATCCACCATTGATTACACTACAAACCCAGCCACATTTTGAATGCTGGGTATCGGCCAATTGCTGCCATCCATGCGCGATTCCGAATGAGCGAAAACCTTCTGATTGCAGACATTGAAGCCCCGGAAAAGTCGGTTAAAAAACCTGTCGAACGGTTGAATTCAGACGATTGCCCTGCCCAGACGCTCGGGTTGACGCGCCCTACAAA
This sequence comes from Methylomonas sp. AM2-LC, assembly GCF_039904985.1. Taxonomy (NCBI): domain Bacteria; kingdom Pseudomonadati; phylum Pseudomonadota; class Gammaproteobacteria; order Methylococcales; family Methylococcaceae; genus Methylomonas; species Methylomonas sp. AM2-LC. The sequence goes on along the minus strand of NZ_CP157006.1, from coordinate 257,994 downwards.
ATTGGTTTGAAAACAGCTGAAGGCCGTTCGATCACCTTCGCCCTCTCGCAGCCTTGTTGCTCTTGCAGTTCCAGTATGTTGCGACCGATTTGCCAATACACCAAGATCAATTCGCAATTGAAGGATAACGCCGCGCGTTGCTGGGCGGAATGGTTACGGGTTTTGAACTCGGTTAGCCAGTCGGTGTAGTAACTTGGCGATGTCGATCAGGGAAATGGCATCTGGCGTCATTCAGAAACCTCGCCGATCAAGTTACGAATTAAGCGCCTACGAGCTTCGATATCTGGTTCATCTTGCCATGATTGAAGTTGCCCGATAACATTTTCGTTGAAAATTTGATGGATACGTACCCGAGGGTAGAGGCCAGGTTCGGAGCGTCGTAGATACCAGAATAGGAGTAATTTATCTGGGTCGTCAAAACCTTCCCTCACACAGCCTGCTATTAACCGAAGCCAAGATAATAGTGTTGGAGAGGCCTTTTCGGAGTACTTACGCTCAAATACTTGGGCGACTAATGAAACTCCATGACCTAATCCGCCGGCAGCCTGGAGCGCAAATCGACGACCCAACTGTATTGCTTTTACGTGCCCTTTCGCCCCTCGGTGGGCGTGAAGAGAATTTCCAATCACATTTAGCGGTTGACCCGATAGCCACTGTGGCAGTACATCTTGTAGAGCGTTCTGCCAACGCTGCTCCCAATCACGAACATCTTCATAAACAGTTTGCCCATTTATGGGTTGACTGCGACTTGGCATTATGCGGTTGAGATCAGACGATTGAGGATCAACAAAACCAAATAGCATTCCAGGGTATCTGAGTAAAAGCTGAGCATGATAATTAAGCAAATCCTTGAAGGGCCAAGCTTGAAATTTATCCACTTCGGGTAAAGATGCTGCCAGGGTTGCGAGGGTTACGGGCGATACTCCGGCTTGAGTGGCCAGTTCAATCCAGGTTTCAGTATCAAGTTGGTTCGTATTCGCGGCGATATCTATTTCTGCGGCTACTGTTTTGAGTAGCAAAGCTTGTGCTTCTACCCTTTGGTCACGTTCTGAACGCAAAGCATTTCCCAAGGTAGCACCGAGTACCTTTCGGAGAATATTGTCATCGACACCTCCAATTTTACGGACTAAATATTCGCCAATATCCGAATTAACACCGGCTGTTGCAATCCGATCGATCACTTGGGTTATAGGGTCAACTATGTTCAAACATTGATCAGGCGATCCAAATAGCTCCATCACGTGCGCTAATCCATCGAACGTGATACGGCCGCTACTGTTTCGACCAACCGAAAAGACTTTACCGGGAAGATCTATAACGATCCCATGGGCATAATGTCCAGCACGCCCAGCTCGACCTGCAGCATTGAGCAGTTCATGAACGGCTAGAGTTTCCGAACCGTCCGCCGTCCACCTGTCGTCGCCGGCGATGATGACTGCTTCCGCAGGCAGATTAATCCCTTGTGCGACTGTCGGTGTAGCGACCAAGGCTAGCAATCCATCTTTTCGTCGAAATGCCGATTCCATGGCAAGCCGTTCAGGCAAAAGAAGTAAGCCATGGTGCAAACCTACCCGCTGCTGGACTGGACGCTCCACTAAGCTGGTGTCGCCTAATTCTATCGAAGCCGCAATGAATAGGGCTTCTTCATTCGGCTGTAACATGACTGGACCTATGCCAGCTTTTTCCAATTCGGCGGCTCCGTGCTCGGCAATCGTACTCGTCCAATCAATATTTTGGCTGAACACTATAGGACGCATTCCGGCAAGCGCCGTTGCTCCGAGAAGTTTTCCTGCGATCTCGTTTCTATTTGCCGAAAGTCCCCAGTAATTATTTACACCGAGCGATACGCTTTCAGGAAGCAAAGGAAATTTGGCGAAAGTACTTGTAGTATTCCAAACTTGCGTATGACAGAAGAGCCCGACAGGGGTAGTCATAAGCCCTCTTTTGTCTGCGGCCCCCGGCGTTTTGCCCGGTTTTGCATTCTTTCGTCTTCTAAGTTCTGCATTAAGTAAAGTAACCTCGGAATTTTCGTAAGCAACCACACCTCGCACTTGACGCGTTGGCTTCCATCCGAGATCAAGTACCCTTGCCGGTCTCTGCGTTATGGTTTCGAGCCACTGACCCAGCTCACCACCATTGCGGACCATGGCAGAAATTAAAATGATGTCGGAAGCAGGGGAGCGCTGAAGTAGCGACAACAAGGCCCACATGGCATCGACAGCCCGACGGCCAGGAAGACGAGACGAACCATCGGCGTTTGGACGTTCGCAGAGCTGATGGCATTCATCGACAACAATCAAACCAATATTGCTATGACCATCTGGATCATGTGTCAGATAAGCCAAGCATTGTTCGGGCGTTTGGACAAATACTTTTCCTTCAGCTAATTCACCAAAATCTTCGAGAAATCTTCCTAGCACGACATCACGAGCTATAGGCCGAACGGTACGAGAAATTTCATTAGCCACTTGATCGACGAGCGCTCTTGTTGGTGCCAAGTAGACAACCGTTCGCCCCCTTATCAATTCAGTAGCGATTCGAAGTTCGGTAATCGTCGTCTTGCCTGCCCCCGTAGGAAAAGTAAGTACAAATGAAGCACCGCTTTCAAGAAATCCCTCATCAATGGCTTTTATGTGGTTTCGCCAAAGAAACGGTCGTTGAGCAGCTAGGTGATTTGTGAGATTTGACCATGTCGCACTATCAGTACCAGTTGGTGGATTCGTTGCGGTAACGGCAGAGTTGAGCAGTGTTTCGGTCGCTGCATAAAGAAGCTTAGCAAGATGATATGGGCCTGCTAGCTGGAGCTGGAGTCTTACAGTTGAATTTCCAATATGTAATGGTTGATTAGCACTCGATAACCGCTGAATAACATCGTTGATTACCACGATAGGATTTTCCGCCGCTAATCCAAGGACGGCTTTTGCAATCATTTGAACAGCACTGGCAAGCGATCGCCACATGACATCAGCAGCCACAGCCAAATAATCTCTATCGGATCTCTGCACTGTTACCAGCGATATATCTGCGATTTGGCGAAGATTTTGCCCATTTCCAGATGCAAGCGCTGCTATAAAATCGAGCAATTGTTTACTTACAGGACTAGCATCTTCCTTATTGAATGTCTTGGCTGTTTCAGCCGCATCGGCTTGATGTCCGCCGATTAGGAAAAGTAACGCCGCGGCGACTTCAGGGGCTACTGCATATGGAGACAGCGAAGGGAACGATTGCTCATTTCCAGAAAGTCTAGCCTGTATACGCCCAGCTTGATTCAGAGTGAAATGAGCCGATCCTGCTACGAAAGCGCAGGATGGACGGTGATTATCATTCTCGGGAAGGAATATCGTAAGACCTTCGTATGTTTCAGCTATGCGCCGTAGCTCTAAAATCATAGCCTGCCAATTGGCAGGTGTTTCTTCAGCATCAATATTCACTGCACCAAGGCGAGCGGAGACTACATTTGCATAGGCTTCTGTAAGTTGTTGCGGAAGTTTTTCTAAATCCAAGCCTTCAAGAGGAACAGCCGACTGGATGAAACTGGTGGTCTCAGCATCAAACATTGCTAAACTCCAGGTGTAAAGCAACGAAGCTCGTTTTCAATTTTGCCAGCAAGGGTTGTCATCCAGTTTCGCATCGACGGCAATATTGTAGTTTCGCCTCTACGCATTTCGTTGTCGCCGTTGACGATTTCTTCGAAACCTTTGAATAATTTAGATGTGCGCTGATTAGGTTCAACGGTAACACGCACACGATAACGACGTTTGCCGCTCCAAGAGATACCGCGAATCAGATTTTGAGCCTCAGCACTAGGAATGCCACCAGTACCAAGCGTTGCAATTATGTTTGATCGCAGTTCGTCCCGTCTTCCTCCTTGTTCATACTCCTTAATTTCAGGCCAAACCTCATCTCGAACCATATCGCGAGGATTCTCTGTCGCTTTATCTTCACAGATCGTTAACGCGACCACTGCATCCGTAGAACGATGGACAACGATACTGTCCTGACCTTTCGCAGAACCCTGCGAGTGTGGAAGTGCTACAAGATCGCTGTCTTGCAAGTCAAGATGGGCCGCGAGCCACATCATAAGTTGAAACAGGAATCCATCGCGGTGGTAAACGACTGTCGGGTGTAGGCGGCGTTGGATGATGTCTTCAATTTCGTCTTGGTCAAATTGGGCAGTGTCCTCTGAAAAAGTATTTCCAGTCACTAAGTTACGAGCCATGTCGTATTCTTGAATAAGAACTAAAGCAATTGTCTTGGCTAATGAGTCGACATCGGTAACATCAAACTCAATGCCCAAGCAATAATCGTCATCGATTTCCCTATATGAAAGCAAAAAGAACTCCTTTAACTTAAAGTTTGGTTCGAGGGTAATCCACCCCTGAAAAAAGGACCGCTTAAAAGTAGAATTTTCTCGTAACAAAAGAAGGAAGATCTACATACACCTTGTCTCCAAAGCCTAGAATGTCTAAAAAAGGCTACCAAACCAACTGAAATACCTTTTTCGCTAATCAAAGATCATCTCCTTCATGGCGCTAACGCCTTAATTAAGTTGTGCCGCAAAGCGACGATGGTTTCAATAAATCTTAGCGGCATTATCGCGTATGCAAAAAAGTTCGCCTGCCCTCATTGTGAAGATTGGCATTTCTGGGAACGCCTCGAAAACTGATGATATTGCGATATTTGTGTAACCAATTTCCTCAAAAGTTTCGCCGTTATGTGAAAGTTGTGTCTTCCTCTTGGCGTATATATCGTTAGTGTTGGCTACGAAGATACCAACTGGCTCTGCGCCTCTTACTCTCCACTCGTTGTAGCGCCCCGCAGTAACATTGAGGCTTTCCAAAATGGTCTGTTCGGAAGGTGCGTGACCACCTGAATTTTCTGCGCCTCCGAAGTCAGATGATCCAGAGTCGTCTGCCCGGACAGATAGAACTTGTTCAAATCTGGGTCTGAATATTACGCCAACAGAGCCTGGTAGGTTCATGTTGTGCCTAGGCCAGAAGGCGCAACAGGATCGAGTCTCAGATTGGTAGAAGGCGATTGCATGTTCAAGATCATCTGGAAACTCCACATAGTGCCCCATTACGGCGAAGTGAGAGAAGTGAACAATCACAACACCTCGTTCGGTAAGAAGTTTCTGAAATTTTGACTCGTCCACGTGCAGTTTCCTTTCTGTATATTATCATTAATAAATAACAACGTCCGAAATTGATCAAATTGCGGCCATTGAATCAGATCGAGTGACTGACCGCAATGGGTCGGTTGCGTCAATTCACCACTCTCAAAAGCCGACATTCACTACTGGTGGATTCGTGCCGGAATCGATGGTCTGAGTGGAATCGGAACTGGTTGCTGGAATACACAAAATAGGTTTATTCAATGTGACAAAATTTTCTGGGGTTCCGGCTTACAACCCCAATGAAAACTCTGTTTACAGATTGAAGCTACGTTCAGCGATTCACAACCAAATAGTCTCTTTACGCTTCCAGTTTCAGGGTGTGTTTTCTCAGTAACCTGCAACACCTCACGATAGTGCGTTCCCATTTTAGATTCATGGATTTATGTTTTTGTCGTCGAAATCATTAACCGTGCCGGTACCAATTGCTTGGGATTGATAGCTCAACAATAGTTAAAACAATGAAACAAAATAATTCAAATATCAACACACATTATCTAACAATAAAATAAATTCTATATCACTCCGCTACTGCAACTTCATAGATGATTTGCTCGCTAGTAGGTGTCCTGGGTGCGATAAATTTTTATATCTCGATGAACTGAATATTGCAGGTTATACACAAAACATCCAACTTAGGCCTACCCCAAATGTTAACGCTACAAACTGGGCAGGTATATTTTGTCTTAAAGTTCCTAGGAGGATATATCTCCACTCCGGAAGGGTTGTCTTCCGCAGATAATAAGGACTCAAGATCAACCGAGAGAATTTCAGCCGCCTTGTCATTCAATCCCATTGATTCCAACATATTTTTTATTTTGCTGGGATTCTCAATGCTCGTTGATGTTTCCAGGGGTGTTTCTTTCGATTCTATGGCTTCCATGATTCTTTCTGGTTTACCATATCTAGGTGGTATAGTAGGCAGATACAATTTTCTGCTGACGGAGTATCGATCTATCCACGGCATAAAGAATCCCGATGAAACCAAGTTGCCAGCTTCAATGATAAATTTTCCACGTGGAATAATATAATCTGACATTTTCTCACCGGTTTTTGCTCCACCTTCTTTACCTGTATCAGAAGGCATCAACCCAATGGATTGCATTTTTCTAGACCATTCCCGATTGTGATATCCCCTGCGACCAGGATTACCGAAATGCGCCTGCCATTCGTGACAGAGCTCATGAACCAAAAGACTTAGCAAATCAATCAGTGCGGATTTTGCAAAATAGGTTGGGTTTACGGCCAATTCATCGCAATATTTAGTATCATTACGCCACCTGGCATATGAATAATGTCCCATGACATTCTTCTTTCGCTGCGTAACAAAGATTACAGGTGGCAATTTTGAGTCAAACAAAGTCTCGTTGAAATGATTGAACGCCGCTGTCAGCGTTGAATAAAACTGTGAGGAAGGATCTAATAGATCGCGATTATCCGAAGTCATGATAATAATCTCAGTCAGAATATGGATCGTACGATCCAATTCTAGCAAATTAAAAATGACTATGCCAGAAAGGGGTCCTGTGGAAGAACCCCCAAAAGTGTTCGTTCTGATCTAAGCCTCTTTCCAGAAGTACCGTTTTAAATGTTTTTCAAGCTCATTTGCCATCGCATCCACATCAATATCACCATTGCTTTTTCTAAAATTGTACTTGCCAGTGAATGCAATGTGCGACCAGGCAATGGGTGAGATTCTGGCAAATTCATCGATAATTGCTTGGCTCGTCCCAGCGGCAAGCATCCGTTCATAAACGGTGTTTAAAATAATAGCGTTATAGGGGTCCTGTGGAACAACCCCCATAAGTGTTCGTTCTGATCTAAGCCACTTTTCATCAATACCATTTTAAATAATTTATAAAGTTTATGAGACTGATTTTAAAAGGCATTTTTACACGCAAGATTGGAAACATAATTTCTGAAAGTCTATAGGTTCGTCTTGCAGGTTCAAAAAAACTTCAGGGTTTAGCTGGACTAATCCGTATGAAAATAGGATATGCGCCCCCCTTATTCATCAAGTGATGCATTTAAAAAGCCAGTTCCGATCAATTCATGAAGAAACATAGCTAGAACGAACACTTATGGGGGTTGTTCCACAGGACCCCCTTGATGGAAGTGGTTAAAGCTTATGCCGATGCCACGTCTTCTCTGCAAAACCTGAGTTATTCTGCAACATTGTTGAACGCCGCACAGGAGGCGCTTGCCACCTCTCAACGCCGTTATGATAAGGGTGCTGCAGATATTATGGAGATGCTCACCACCCAAACAGCGTTTGCCGATGCGGCGCAAGAACGGATTAGAACGCTGGCAGAATGGCGGTCGGCACGCTTGCGTTTGTTGGCAGGTAGTGGTGCATTAGGGCGGGATAGGATAGAGAGCGTTGAACAGGGTAAAGTCATTGCTCAATGAACTTATAAGCTTAGACCATTTCATCGTTGACTGGAGCCATCAATCAGGATTCATCGGCTTTTCTGGAAAACTCAACGCTAATAATTGACAAATCGGAAATTTAAAAGAAAACGGCGAACTCAACGCAACTTAATTCCCTCAAAATACCTTTCTAAATCAATCCGAATTGGCATGAAATAAACATTTGCTCCTGCAGCTCCCGCAGTAGCAATGACTCGATTTGCAAATTCAACGTTCCAATCATAATCCGGCCTAAAGTCCTTAGGGAATTTCACTCTATTTTTTACCTCCCAATAATTCATAGAGGCTAGACTGGTAATCGGGCTAATACCAATGTAAGTTTCCAAGCCTTCCATATGTTCTATATATATATCGATCAGTCGATGGTCATAAAAAGGTTGCGAAAAAAATCCAGTTGCACCAGCATCAGCTTTGCGCTGAATATAATCACATTCGTCCAGTAAACCTTTCCGATGCGGATCAAACCCTGCATAAATATTTAACAGCGGAAAGTGATTTCGTAAATCCCGAATCAGATCAACTACGTCTGTATTGTAATAAGCACGCTTTAAACCTTCAGGTGGGTCACCCGTCACCAATAACACACTATCAAGCTGATACATCTCAATAATTCGATGTAATTCGCCATTTTCGATCTTAAAATCTATTGCCCGAAAATGCGGAATAAATCTATATTTATTACGGTCAACTTGTGCAGACAATTCCCAACTCCGAATTTCGAATCGTTGAATATCTGGAACATTGATCAAATTAATGCCATCATCCAGCTTTTGTACAAAGGTATATTGCTCATCGAAAGCATGCAAGCTTCTCGGTACGATTTCAAACGAAATATTCATCAGTGTTTGCTTGCTACATTGGTATTTAAGAGATCATAAGCAGCATTTTACTTTGTAAAAACAAAAAATATTAACTTTGCAAAAAAAAATTCTGGGCAAGTTCGAAAACACTAAGAAATTATGTCGGGAGTTAGCACAAAATGCAGCTATGCAGAACATTTGATTAACCTAACTATTGCGCTCTTCCACTTTAAAAGATTTAGTGCTTCTGATCAGATTAGTCAACAGTTTCGCATGCGATTCGGACCCATCCCACACGGAAGTCAATTCAGAAACTAATTGTTCAAGCTTACTTATTTGCACTTTTTCTTCAACTGCAATAATAATTTGAAAATAAGTGCAAAGACTAGCTGCACCTTTTGTTTTGTTGTGCACACCATTCTTGCGAAACCGACGAATCGCAAAGTAATCAACGCCAGATTTAATAGCTAATTCTCTATTAGACAATGTACAACTACGTAAATTGTCAACTATTTCTTTAGCTAAAACACTCCAAGGTTTTTGCACTTTATTCATATATGCGTGATATAATACTATAAAAGTGCAAATATTGGTAGACCATGATTACATCTAATTATTCATTTAACTCAAACACGCCAATTCAACCTGAAGCTGAACGTATTCCAGAGGTTTTTTGTTGGACAAAAATGGGTACAGAGGCTGGACAACCAATTGAGAAAATTCTTTTGCGGAAGGAACTGGAAAGAGGTGCTGGTAATGGCGTCTTTTCTTGGGGGATTGGAAATTCGCTTGGCAATACTGTTGAGCTTGCACTCAAACAATATAAAAAAATAGATGTTTTATTTTCTCCGATGAAAAGCCCTGCAAAAAATAAAGATGTCTCACCAAATCAGCTATTGTTATGGTTGGATTATTTTGACAATGAGCATGGACAAGTAAATTTACCGAGTCACATGCTCATTACAAGCCGAGGTGATCAGGGTAAAATTGATGGCAAGCGTTCACATTATGCACTTTTTTGTAAGTCTAACGATGACATCACTCGCCAATCATCCTTAGAACCTATTGACGCAAAAAAAGCTAGAAACTTTGCTAGCTCAAATCCACTCGGTGCATCACAAGTTACTGCGCTTGTTCGGTATGATAACTTTCGAGCTGACGCAGTTGAACAACCGTACTCAGTAAAATTTCGAGCGGATTTAAGTGGCGCTGGTTTTATTCGTTTGGCATCACCGATAACTATTACAGGTGAACTAAAATTGCTTTATGCTGAGCTTTGTGATGTATCAACAGTAGAGCAATGGATAGCAGGCATAAAACTTCTACGACAAAGAGCCGAAGAAATGCGCGTCCGTAACGCTAAACAGATGAAAATATTTGAGATTATTTCTCCTTCTAGGGGTCCTGTGGAACAACCCCCATAAGTGTTCGTTCTGATCTAAGCCACTTTTCATCAATACCATTTTAAATAATTTATAAAGTTTATGAGACTGATTTTAAAAGGCATTTTTACACGCAAGATTGGAAACATAATTTCTGAAAGTCTATAGGTTCGTCTTGCAGGTTCAAAAAAACTTCAGGGTTTAGCTGGACTAATCCGTATGAAAATAGGATATGCGCCCCCCTTATTCATCAAGTGATGCATTTAAAAAGCCAGTTCCGATCAATTCATGAAGAAACATAGCTAGAACGAACACTTATGGGGGTTGTTCCACAGGACCCCAGAAAGTTTGTTATTTTAATCAAAAGTTTATAAAAAACGTATATTCTAAGCTTTATTGCTTGATACAGAGATTCCCAGCTAGAAAGTTTATGAGATCTTTCATTTAGTCACGTTTCACTTTACTTGCAATAAATGAGCAAATAGGACAGATGATAACTAAAAATGCCCCAGAACCTTCAAGTAACGTCATCGGTCCAGAATATTTGGCCAAAATAGTTGCTTGGCATTCAGGGCACTCAAATATTTCGTCTTCGGCTGATCGTTGACAAATTTCTACTGCGCTATCCAATGTATCGGAATGTCCAATGGATGTTGATCGATCCCATGCTCCACCATCCAATCGCCTCACATCAAAACCAACAGTTTGGTAATCACTGTTTCGCAGGGTAACTATATATGGAATACCCCACCAGTTACGGTGTGATGCGGGGCGCTCACAATTCGGTGTACAATCAAAATCCTCGGGCAAATCTGGATCAAGGTGAAAACCTTTTGCAACTGTAGGCATGATGCATTTCTTTATATTAAAAATTATAATTATACATATTAGGTCGCTGTTTTCACAAACACTCAATCACTAACCATTTTTGATGACCGTTTAATTCTGGTCTTAAAAGGTACGCCTAACATTTTTTTACGGTTATTTTCGGCTGCTTCAAGTTCTGATACTAATTTAGATAGTCTAATATTTTCAGTTTTCAATGTGTAACCGGACTGCCTAAGCATTGCTTCTGTTTCTTTGAGTGATTGTATCGTTTGGATATTTTGCGTATTCTTTTCTTTCCAGCGTTCTTCTGTGTAGCGTTTTTCTTCATCCAAACGCCGTGCAAACCACTCATTATCTTTATCTCTTGATTTTTGCCATGACAACTCATTTTCGGTATGAAGAGTTGTTATCTCATTTAGTTTGTTCTGAAGCTCATCTACTTCACGAGCCTTTTCATCAAATTGAATTTGCAATGTGTCGATCGTAGACTGCATCTTTTCAGCATAAATACAGGCTTGAGTTAATTCTTCAAGAGACTTTTTTAATGCTTCTTGAGTATTAGTCAGCTCTGTCTGTAGTTCTAAAACAGCGGTGTTTAGTATTGATATTTGATCTGTCAACGTTTTCTCTTGGGCAACATAATTTTTTTCAGCCTCAGAAACCGCCTGTTTCCACACGTGATTAACGCTATCAAGTAATACTAAGGGTATATCGAGTTGCTTATTTTTTTCAAATAGTTTCTCAGCTAAATGTTCCTTCCAAACAGAAATTGCCGACCTTATTGTGGCCGGGTTATTTACACCGATGATCCTTCGTACTGCGTCCATATTTGGAAATTCATTTTCTTCATACAAAATCGTGTCACACGCTTTCATTGCGCGTTCAAAAGTATCTGTTCTTAGTGCCATGGTCATTTCCTGAAATTTAACCTACAGAATTGTACTACTAATTTGTAGTTTTATAGTACAAATTTGTATGTTATGAATTATATAAAATAGATTAGTCGAATAATCTATTTTATAGGTCTTATTCGTTTTTAGGTTTTGAACGTCTGTCGAGTGACACCATTAATGAAAAAACTTGTCGAGTGACACCATTAATGAAAAAATTGACAAAACAGTGAAAAACTTCTGACACAGATAATGAAAATTTTTTGATAATGTGGTCTCTGATTTGTCCGACTATATTGCAAAGTTTCCAGATAGCGGATCGAATCATACGAGAGCAAGAAGTTCCGGCCTCAAGCAACGTGGACGGCAGGGCCAGCGAAAGAATTCACCGTGGAGTGTTGGTGCGATTGCTGGCCAGAGTGACTAAGTCCGACCCCTTGCTGACGGTCGCGTTTCTCAAAAGCGACCAGTCAGTCTAATCCAGATTATGCGAACTGGAGGGCTACAAAGCAGACATTGGCGACCTCACACAATCGGCCACTTTGCGACATTCAAAGATTTCAGCGTATGGCGGCAGTAAATCCGAAAGCAGTCGCTTAACGCTATCAACAAGGGCAAACAAAAGCTTTTGTGAGTCCAGCACCACACAGTAGTGCGAGCCAGCTTGCATTTGTTAAGTGAATTTTTCATGACATTCTATTTAGCGGTGGTAGTTCAATGTGCTCTTGCGCATAGAGGGCAAGGTATTCCCTTTCAAGTGCAGTGGCTTGCTCTTTTGAATCCAGCACACGCCATTTTAGATAAACAGAGTGACCAATATTTGCTACTTGGAATACCGAGGATCTTATTCTTGAACCCTGCTGACCATTTGGAGCATACCTGTAACCGTATACAATCTACAAAGATCGCTATCGCCACCAAGGCAGCCAGTCTTACCAATGTACATAATTCTGCTTAGGCTCTGCAGTCGAGTGAATGGGGCAAGCGTGACGATTGCATATATAGCAGGAGACTCATGTACTTCGCCGCGATTATTTAGTGCTATCTCCCACTCAATTTGATTTTTAAATTCTGAAATTATTTTCTCAATACTCATAAATTCACTTAACGCCGCCGCACTCTGCGGCAAATTTGGAACATAACGGAAAATTTGTCCGACAGCAGTCCTTTTTTAGAGCTTTTTGCAGGTAAATACGCAATACCTAGGAGTTTCCCACTTGGTTCCATACTTTTCTTGGATTTCTTCATTTGGATAGGTCTCATCAAACCCATCAATCGCAAACCCAGATTCCACCAATTTATTTATGTATTCAGATAAAGGGCGATGATGGTAAGGAACACCACTAATTATATTTTCAGCGTCTTTGGTAATAGTGAATGACACATTTTTTGCCATTGGGGTCATGTAGCTGTATTCATTCCCAAAAAAACCTTTATATTCATTATAAAAACACGGATGTGGGATTGAAAATATGAAGTGGCCACCCTTTTTTAAATGCTGACCAACTGAGTGAAAGAAACCCAATAAGTCATCAACCACATGAGCAACCAAGTGGGAAAAAGCAACTTCGTAAATCTCGTCTTTTTCTAATTCAAATGAAGTGCAATTGATTAGTTTTACGTTGGACGTTGTCAAAACTTCTTTGGCCACTTCAAACATCCCTTTGGAAGGCTCAATTGCGGTAACTGATAGACCTATATTAAAGAGCTCTTTTGAGAGATGCCCCGTGCCAGCACCAATCTCAAGAACATTTCTCGGGGAAAGATTTGATATGAGGCTGACAATCAGCGGTTTGAAAACCAAATTGAATGTAAGGTCTGTTCCAGACTCGATTTGTTCACGACGTATTTTTGCCGAGTTACACCACCTATTGGGCATTGGCCAATTCCTTTGATTTTCTAATTATGTCCTTGGCCATTGCTATTATTTGAGGCCCAGAATCGTTATCAAAGATAGTTATCTCATGGTCAGGGTGAACACCCCTGGCAATCGCAAGTTTTTCAGCACCACTGCGATCACCATTGACCAATGTAAACCTAGCTTCTGGCGAAGTGCTTTCATTTGTGACGATAAATGAAGCACCGTTAAGGTTTTCTTTAAGTGCTTCGGACACTTCTCTCGGAGTAATAATTTCAATGCGTGTTCCATTTTCAATTTTTGACCGAAGAATGGATATTAGATTATCGTTTCCTGCAAGCCATGAAACCCGGTTACTTACTACTGTTGCGCTTGTTCCAGTGGAAATAAAATCTTGCATAAATTTAAGTGTGTCCTTGGGCACTTTGTCTGTTTGCGTGTCAGGCAGGTATTTCATTCCCTTTTTCGCAAGCATCAGGATTACAGTGATTATTTCAACAATGACCGATCCAATTAGCCATTCTAAATGTGGCAGCTCCTTTGCATCGGGGAAAAACCAAACATAGCCTATTCCAGCTAGAGTCATGGCAGCCGTCAAACCCGTAATCCACAGAAAAAGGTATAGGGTATGTTTTACTAAACTCTGCATTGTTGTCCTTTGATGGCAAGGGGCGCGCTGCTCACTGAGCTTAAACGAAGCCGCCAAACCCTTGATGAAAACCAAACTTCAAAACCGCCACCGGGCGGCACGTCTCTTTGACTGACTTGTTAGAGGATTTTCCCTTGAGCGATGGACTTTAGCTCAAGGGAAACGCTGTTTCCAAAACTTGAAGCATATGCATGGCAAACCTCAGACCATTGCCCATTTCGATAGAAAGCAAGAACGACTGATTTCAGTCCTTGATAAGATATATTCAATTTTTCGCTGAATTCTTTTTCAAAGTCGTACCAATTAATTTTTACTTCCTCACGCATCATGTTATCAAACATCTCAAATATATCGTGGGCACAATTCAAGTCCGCTGATGACCAGTCAAAATCAACCACTAAGGATGCAGTTGGGTTTTCTGTGTGATTCAATGATTCGGCAAGGAGCTTGACGTGAAACTCCAGCTTCTCAAGCCGGGCAATAATCGCTTCAATATTTTCCATTATGCTTTCCCATCAAGTTTGTATACTTTTGAATTGATCTCAGATAGAGATTCTTGAATCAGGCACTGAACATCAAATGGATCGATAGCTGGTTGAGTGCTATTGATCTCGTAGGTTCTTAGAAGTCCCTGTGCATCCATTACCTTCTGCCGGATAGCGGCGTTATTCCCACTCAATACATGGGAGCTAAGGATGTGGTCAAAATGTGGCCATATTCTCTCCAAAGCATCTTTTATTTTAAATCCGCGAGGAACGTTTGTTTGATCCCTTGGTAGTTTTCGAACCTCCTCTTGGCATCGATATAACGATTCCGTGATACGCATGAGAGAAACTTTTTCAACATCCACCTTGATTTGATCGGAATAGTCTTTGGCTTTTCTTGCTTGATCAAGGGTGAAGAGGGCACCGGCAATCGTAATCATGGCGCCAAGAATTGTGATAATACTGTCGGCTGTCAAGGTGGCTCCTTTATAGGCGCTAACGTAGAGCTAACCGGGCGCGGCCCGGAATGCTGAAAAAACAAAACCCATTATAACCGCGCTCCGGTTGAGAGCTATGTTATATGTCAATTGGCGACGTGCATGTGATCCTCAAGAAGCGTTCGCCCCTTCCAAAGGATGAGAATACAAAAGACCAAAGTCAGAGCGCCGACAGCGATGTGCTTAATGCTGAAAAGATAACCACACCCGAGAATGTCCAGCATAAAGTAGGCCAACACAAGCCAAATGCACAACGAAAACCCGTACAAGAATATTCTGCAATCATTCAGACTGCTCCAGCAACAACCGGAGCCAGCTGGTTTTTTGTGTTCGACAGGTCGGAGGTTGTTGAATGAAATCAAAATCCGGCATTACTCGTCAAAGACGCTTACCCTTTCCGCAAACGATTGTTCCCGCCTTAAAACAGCAATTGCAGAAAGTAATCGCTGCACATGAGACCGACCTGAAGACTAAGTTTGCCGGTACTTTTTTGCCGGATCAATTGGATCGTAAGCATAAGAACGCTGTTAAAGAGTTTATCTGGCAATAATTATTTCCAACCCAATCGTTAACTTTGTTGGCCGAAGCGCAGGAATATAGGAGTTATAACATTCATGAATCGGTTGTACAAAAAGCGTTCAAAAAAGCAGTGAATGACGCCAAAATCACTAAACGGGCTTCGGCATACCTTCAGGAATTCCTTTGCCAGTCATTTATTGCAGGCAAACTACGATATCCGCACGATTCAGAAATATTGGGGCACAGCGATTTAAGAACGACGATGATTATACCCATAGGGTGCAAAGTTGATTAGCTAAAATCGAAAGTCCGCTTTATGCTTTATTGCTGCCGCTCGGAAATATGGGGTCAATGACCGCATGGGGTCGCTATGGATAGCTATCCATAGCGACCCCTATGTATAGTGCCCAACTATGTGTAGATCAAAATGGACGTTGCTTGCAAGGCACGATGTTATTGATATTTCCCCCTATCTTTATCAATTAGCTTGACATAGTTTTACCGATCTCCCGAAGTGGAATCTTACCCACTACAGGAGATTCTAATGAAATCTGATCACCATACAAGCAGTTGGCTGTTTGAAAGTCCATTAACACCCTTCGTTGATGCATTTATGCTGCACTTGTTTGATTGCCGCTATGCATCAAACACCATTGCTAATTACCTAGCTGGCCTAACGCATTTTGCTCACTGGCTTACCGAGAGCTCTATTGATGTCAAAACTATCGACGAAGGGATAATTCAGCATTTTCTGGATGACCATCTGCCAAACTGTTGCTGCGAGCAACCGGCATTTTCTAATGCCAAAGATTTACATGCGGCGCTGGGACATTTACTGGTGCTCCTGCGAGCCAATGCCATCATCGCCGATCCATCAATAGGCCAAACGCCGGTAGATGAGGAATTGAGGCGATTCGATGATCACATGAACCACGTTCGTGGACTCGCTTCAAAAACTCGTAAACACTATCTTTCTATCGTTCGCTGCCTACTGTTGGCACAGTTTGCTGATCGAGCAGTGGTGATTGCCGCCATCAAACCCGAACAGATTCGCCAGTTTGTCGTCAGCCAAAGTGCACGATGTACTGTGCCTGCCAGTATCAGCGCACCGGTTTCGGCATTACGTAGCTATTTTCGGTATCGCGCTACGCTGGGCGATGCAGTTCATCATCTGATCGGCGTCACCAGTTTTCCGGCCAATTGGCAACAAGCCTCGCTGCCGAAAACACTGACTAAGAGTGAGATCAAACGCTTGCTAGGCGCACTTGAACATGACGGATCAGCGGCACTCCGAACTGCCGCCATCGTGCATTGTGCATTGGACTTAGGCTTGCGCAGTAGCGAGGTGGCTTATCTTGGCCTGGATGACATTGACTGGTCGGCAGCCACTATTACTTTACGTGGTACCAAGGGACGACGTGAAGATGTCATGCCCTTGCCGACGGCCACCGGTCAAGCTATTGCTGATTACCTGAAGTATGAACGCCCCCCTACCAGCAATCGTGCGGTGTTTGTGCGTAATATGGCGCCACGAGATCAGCCCGTCGGGCCTGATCTGATCCGAAAATCGATCCGTCAGGCTTATGCGCGAGCGGGCTTACCTTACACGCGGTCGCATTTATTACGGCATACCATGGCCAGCAGACTCCTGGAAAGTGGTAGTTCCCTCAAAGAAGTGGCGGATGTCTTGCGGCATCGCTCGCTCAATACCACGCTGGTTTATGCCAAACTCGACAGCCGGAACCTGGCAACGGTTGCCTTGCCTTGGCCTGGGGTTGTGTCATGAATACCACTATCGAGATGACCACCCACGCTGAAAATTACTTGAGCGAACGTCGGCAACTGGGCTTTGGTTTACGTAACCCAGGCTATGCCGTACTCAGTTTTGCTCACTATATTGATGCACTGAATACCCAAGAACCGCTCACTGTCGAGATGATGGCAAATTGGGCTCGACAAGACCAGGGACATAGTGATGATCCTGCTACTTGGGCAAGGCGACTGAAGAATTTGCGCTCCTTTTGTCGCTACCTGCAACAATTTGAACCGCGCACCGAGGTACCCGATGACAGCATCTTTGGCCGAGTCGGCCAGCGGTTGGCCCCGCACATTTATAGTGAGCTGGAGATTATCGATTTGCTGGCCGCCGCGCATAGCCTGGATTCCTTTATTCCAGGCTTGCGGGGTGCCACTTACGAAACATTGTTCGGGTTACTCGCGTCCACGGGGCTGCGAATTTCCGAAGCCTTGCATTTACTGGATTCTGATGTCGATTTAAAGGCTGGCATACTCGCCATACGGCAAACCAAGTTTGCCAAATCACGTTATGTGCCGCTCCATCCCAGCTGTATAGAGGTACTTAAGCGGTATCGGTCGCAACGCAACATCCATATCTCTGTCACGGAAGATACGCCATTTTTCATCAGTACCCGAGGACGACTTCTGGGGCAAAGACTGGATTCTCGACAAGTTCATCGGGTATTTATCCAATTGCGTAACCAACTGGGCTGGATCAATCGGGGTAACCACGATGGCCCTCGCATTCACGACTTACGACATACATTTGTCGTTCGCCGCATACTGCTATGGCAGGCACAAGGTATGGATGTCGACCGACAGATGTTGGCTTTATCCACCTATGTCGGGCATGCCATGATCACCAATACCTACTGGTATCTGACGGGTATTCCTGAACTCATGGCAGTCGCTGCAAACCGGTTTGAAACCTTTGCGCAGCTACCGGAGACTAGCCATGACTGAAACCAAGGCCCCACATCCTATTTCCTTCCCCGCTTTAGTCCAGCAGTTTTTTACCGAATATCTGGTCAATCAACGTGCCATGAGTCCACGTACGATTGCCTCGTATCGGGACGCCATGTTGCTTTTCCTGGACTTCGCCCAGCATCGCCTGGGGAAAATGCCGACAACCTTGAATCTGGCCGATATTACACCGAATTTGATCCTAGCCTTCTTGGATCATTTAGAACAACAACGCCACAATGCGGTGCGTAGCCGGAATTTGAGGCTGACAGCCTTGCGCGCATTTTTGAAATTCGCTGCCCGACGTGATGTGTCGTCTTTTTTCGTCATTGAACAGGCGCTAGGTATCCCCATGAAACGGTTCGAACGCCCCATGCTGGGATTCCTGAGTCGCGAAGAAATGTTGGCGATCTTGGATCAACCCGGCGAAACCTGGACGTCCCAGCGAGATCATCTATTGCTGACTCTGCTTTACAATACCGGTGCACGCGTTTCCGAAATCATTGGCGTCAAGGTCGGCGACGTCGTCATGAGTGAATCGGCTTGTATCCACTTGCGTGGCAAGGGTCGTAAACAGCGTTCGACGCCTTTATGGAAAAGTACAGTCCAAGAAATCCGAGCTTGGTTGAAACGTAATCCAGTATTAGGTGCTGATGCCGCGTTACTACCCAACCGTGATGGCAATCCGATGACACGTTGCAATGTTACCCAGCGACTCAATATTGCAGTCGCTCATGCAGCCCAAACCGTCAAAAGTCTTTCCAAACGAAACATATCGCCGCATACCATTCGTCATACCACGGCCATGCATCTGCTACAGTCTGGCGTGGCGTTTAACGTGATTGCCTTATGGCTGGGACACGAAAGCACAACCACTACCCATCGGTATGTTGAAGCCGACTTGGCGATGAAGAGTAAAGCTCTGGCAAGGCTACAGCCGCCTGAAACAACAAATTGCCGTTACAATCCTGATGATACATTGATGCAGTTTCTTCAGGCACTTTAACTATGTAAAGCGTGCTGCCAGTAAAGTCAGGCAGCGCGCTGGTTGTAGTTCAAAATAAATTGTAACTACACATAGTTGGCCACTATACATAGGGGTCGTCTGGCGACCGTCCACTCTTCAACCTCGTCGCCAGAAAGCGGTCAGTGAATCCTGATTCCCTAAAGCGGCCAGTCGTCAATGAGTGCAGCCGACCCACAAGAGACGTTCGCCCTTCGATGGCATTAAGGGCAGCTATCAGGGGTATTGCTGACGCTGGTTTCCACACCACGAAAGAGTACTGATCGGCCTCAGCAGTTATTCGGCCTGACCAAAGTCTACCATTCGCCGATGGCGGCTTTCTTTAGATTCTAAAGACGTACAGCGGCTAAGACTCAAAGAGATGAAAGCCAGATGAACCAAATTACGAGCGAGGAGACTTTCTTGTCAGAAGAGAGCAAAAAAATAAATCCGAAGAAACTCCAATCCCTTGCACCTTTCCTCCGGATAGACAAAATCCGTCCAGGTGATGTCTTACTGACTCGCGGCCGAGCCGCTCGGTCGACATTCATCGCAAAAGCTACCAGAGGAGAGTTTTCCCATGCCGCGATTTTTCTTCCACTGGAATACGCGCTACAGCCGACACTTGTGGAAGCGGATGGGTTGGGTGTCGGTTTTACAAACCTGCCCTTGTTGTTTCTTTCAAGCACGGAGTTCGGAAACTTCTCTGTGTACTCAATTCCAGATGCTCCCAAGGCCTACAAGCTGCTTCGGCATCCCGCAATCGAGAGCAAGACTCCCAAGCAACTCCTTAAAGCTGCGTCAGACTTGCAAGAGAAGGTGCTCTTTCGCCGCTACTCTATTCTCTCACGACTGATCAAGCCGGTAGATCTTTCAGACCGGATCGAGGAGATCTCAGAACAAGTGGTCAAGCTCATGGAAAGCCGGAAAGGGGTATCGAGCCATACAGGAGTATTTTGCTCAGAGCTGGTAGCGATGTACTTCGACGCTCTGGGCATCACGCTATTCAAGAAGCCGAGGAGCGCTGAGAGCGTGTCACCTAACCACCTCGACGAAAACTCAAGCCTGCTGAAAGAAGTTCCGGAGGCATTCATTGACCTATCGCAATTGGAGCATATTGAAGGCGAGTTGAGCGATTTTTGCTACCCAGAGCGAAAGGAATTATTACCCGCAATCGTAAAGCAACGGCAAGGGACTGAAGACATTATCGGAAAACTGAAGGAATTTGAAGCGTTGGTCCAGTCGAGATTATCTGAGCAATCGATCGCAAGCCAGGAGATGGGCCAACAGATTTACGATCAAATTGTCCAGTCCGCTACACAGGCAGGTGACTGGGGTCAATACGAGCTAGTCAACAAGTACCTAACATTCGCCAATGAAGTCTATCTGTGGAATCACCTGGAGAAGCAAACTTACGCCCGCGATCAGCAATTCTCTAAACCTGATGTGTCTTTTGAAGAGCGTGCAGACTGGACCCAAGCCTGCCTCAAGCTTACCGAAATAACGTTGTCGCTTCGCTCAAAGACTCAACGGGCTTACTTACGTACCAGCTTGCTTTTCTCCCTGAAGGTAATTCGCCATCAAATTAGAGATAAGACAACGTCTTGGCACGCGCGATTGTCACTTAAGCGCAAAAGGCGTGCTATGTTAATGGACTACCGCTCACATCATGCTACCTATGCTGCTAGAGATCTATTGGTAAGTAAGCTTCAGAAAACAGAGCCTTTGTCACCTATGATACTTGCCCACATTGAAGAAGTGATTCGGGACGCGAAGCTTGCCGCGATGATGGAATCCGGCATTGACCCCGACTGTATTCCCGAAAACCGCCATTCGGGGGAATGAAGTAAGCGCCAAACATGACTGGCAGCTTTGGTCAACTTACATGCAGCCAAGAAGTTCGCCAGTGGCCGCTAATGCGCAGAGATCTGCCGTTCGACAGTGCTGGTTTTGCGGGATGCCAATGACTTTTGATGGCCGATTGTGTGAGGTCGCCAATGTCTGCTTTGTAGCCCTCCAGTTCGCATAATCTGGGTCGAAAATTGACGCCGAAATGCTGCTTTAAGAATCACTAAAGCAAACTATTCTTAAAATCTGATAAAGCAGCTCAAGCTGTATACTATGTCCTATATTTATACGTATGTTGGCTGTACCCGTTATATGTCGTCAAATTGTAGCTTCGCTCCCAATGGGCCATTTATTAATGATAATTGAACCTGATTATCTAGAATTGTATAGCTATATTCTCTCGTAGAAGGAATGCATGCAAACCGGGGCGGTCAAAGCCAAACTTTTGAAGTGATGTTGCCGATAGGTTGCGTCACCGTATTTCCCGCCGAAAGCCTGGATACGAGAGCCAGAAACGTTTGTTCCCATTTTTAGTTTATTTACCTCCTCCGGCTTGCATGCACCCCTTATATCGCTTGCATTTGAGAATTATTGAACTATATTTCTAATAGAGCAACAGTGGACAGTTACTAGGCTAAGGTCATAAAGTTTTTAGTAAAATTTTTGGTTAGGTTGGGGCTAGCTAAATTATTTGTATATCAGAAATCATGGCGGATATTTGATTTAAAGGTTATTGCTACTAATCTTGGCATTGACCAGACCAAGTTTTTTAAACTAAACGTTACTAGACTCGAACAAGAAACATCAATTAATGCTAATCAATACCGATACTAATCGTCAACTTTCAACAACAATCGACCAGGTAAGTCTTTCAGACATAGCTCCGATTTTTAACCTGATCCAAGATTACAGTGCTCAAGGTTATTTCAATAATTTTTATTTGCAACCTCGATACCAAGCAGGATTAGGTATTCAGTTGTTTTCAATGTTGTTACTAGATCGTATTCGACTACCTGATGGCAGTTGGCATAAAACACACATGCGGGTAGCAAAAATATCTCATGAAGTTGTGGGCTTCATTATTATGCGGAGACTTCCAGGCTCAAAAAATCGCCATGAAATATATATGTGTGCTGTTGATGAGCTCCATTGTAGGCAGGGTTTGGGCAATCGTCTAATTAAAAAGGCTATTGTCAATTTAGAGGAGGATGCGATTATAGTTGCTGAATGTCTACCAAAAGCTAGACCAATGAAACAATTGTTACATAGTATCGGATTAAAATCGGTCAGAAAGGATATAAAAAATGGCATCGAAAAATTTGAAGGTTGTGTAGCTAACATCAAATTCTATAATTGAGCCACGCTTCCGGTAACTCAATTCTAAAAGGACAAGCGGCATGTTATTAATTATAAAAAATTTGTGTCCATGTGTTCAATATGAAGAAATTGAAAACTTCCTAGCGCCCGCATTGAAAAAAAGACTATTCAGAAAAGTTGGTACTATTGAAGACATTAAGATTATTCAACTGATTAGCAAAGAAAAGAAAATCATTAAAAGGAACGCAATAATTAGAGTTTCTAATAAACCGGCAGAGAAAATAGTCAAGTTATTGAAAGAAAAAATCGGTGGCAATCAGCACTTGATTGAAATTTATCATACCAGAATATGGAGTAATGACAGGCGCTTTAACCTTGACCGGTTCTATCCAGAAGATAGACGGCAAGGCGAACGCCGCCGTTACTACCTTAAATCTAAATAGCCAATTAGCACCCAGCTATCTAAAGGAGTTGATCCGATCCTTACCTTAACCCATCAAAAGACAGTCATGATAAAAAGTAATTATCAAAAGCCATCTCCGCAAACTCAAGAAGAAGCGTTGAAAGTTGCAAAAAGCATTCAACGTCCTGCTCAAACCAAAGAACAAACCAAGCTGATCTCTCAAGGTATCCAGCAAGGCATTGATCTTTATAAAAGACAGCAAAAAGAAAAAGCGAGGGAACTAAACAAAACGCGCAAAAAATTGGCAAATCAGAGGGAAAATACAGTTGAGCAGAATGATTCTGAAGGACAGGAAATAATTGTGTATCAACAACACTGGTTGCCCTGGTTGTTGCTTATTCTTACCTGGCTAGGTTTCGGAATATATTTCCTCCTCAAACCTTAGTCATTTGCTAAATTAAATGCCAAAATTGATTGGCAAAAAATACCCCCACCTAAAGCGCAAGGTGGAGGCTAAAGAGGGAACAGCAAGGAGAGAAACAACATAAAACTAATTACGACAGGGAGTTCCAAAATCCAGATTGCTAGATATGGATGCAAAGCTAAATAGCAATGTGGAAATAATAAATTCGCCTGACATAAAACCAAATGTACCTGTCAAAAATAACAGGCTAACCATAATGTCTCTGTGTAAATTGTCAAATTTCATAAAATACCTAAATCACTAATCTTGAGTTAAATGATAGGTTATTCTAAGTTTTTCACAATACCTGGTTTTATATATAAATCGTTTCACATATTGAAATAATGGTTTTATTACATTATAAATTTGTTGCACTATGATTAAGATTTACGCTTGATGTAGACTGCTTAAATGACCAAATCTGAACTCATTGCCTTAATTTCCAGCAAACAGCCACACTTCGACATAAAAGACGTGGCGCTTGCAATCAACAATATTGTGCAAACATTGACCGAAACTTTAGCATCCTACAATAGAATTGAAAAAAGCGAGTGCCGGATTCAACCGTAAAGATTTTAGTCCGTCCTTGGCCTAAAATCGGTCTACACCGGCACGGCTTAATGTCTTCGACGCCCTGGCCGTCCACGTCGCTCGAAGGTAGGACTTCTTGCTCTCTTATGACTCTACGCGCTATCGGGAGGCCTTGCAGGTTTTCCATGAAAACCCGCCCGGCACCTGTGCGCTTCCAGGGACTATTTGGACGACACTCGCTATCGCGTAGTTTCCTGTCCAAACAGCGTTCGCGGTTTTGGTAGTTTTGAATCATTATCACGAAAGGCACGTATTGGTCGTAATCCAAAACAGGTGAATAATACACCTTCTATACTGGAATGATCTGCAAGCTTGATTCTACCGTCATAAAAACAGGTGGCAAAAATAATAAAGTCCTATACTCGCTTGGCTTAAACCAAAATATCTCAGAAAAATAGAATAATAAAGTCAATGCTTCACGCTTACTCCGACTCAAAAAGGTTTTAACACATGGTTTGCGGCGATTGATGACAAATTAATTCGTAAACTGGCTGATGGCGAATTATGTTTAGATCAAGATGATGATGAAGTTGCAAGCATCGATCTTTAAATAGCTTTCAGTTGTAAAAACCGTTCTTATTTACAAAGACTACTGAACTTAGTAGTAAGCTTGAGACGAGTAACTACAGGCGAAGATAGATAAAAAATGGACGCTATCCGTGTCACAATTTTCTAGAAATGACATTATCTATGTCATAAATGAAATTGCATGTGACACAATTAATGTCAAAACCCTTATAAATTAATAGCCGTTATGACACTAATGCAGTTATTCGACACGACGAAGTAAAAGTTATACCTAGGTTTTTTGTCGCAATGTATAATTTTTACTTCCAACATAAATGCCAAAGTAAATACCTCTCAGTATGGTAAAGGTATGTCATATCAACTCTGGCGCGATTGTTTCGAAGCGGATGGGTGATAGTTTTCAGCGTGACTGATATCTTGGGAGAAAAATATCTAGGTGCAATGGCAGACCTAGGCGCAGGTCCATATCTAACAGCTAATGTAGCGCAAACGTTAGGTGTCAGAATTAATATATTAATGCCTTTTCAGACTAGCTTAATCAAATAGTCATGCTTTATAGTCCATCCCATGGCTATATTGCTTTTTAGGGTTATCCCTTATCTTGTGTGTAAAGATCATTGAATAGATGATAATGGTTGTGAGCCCAAAATTAGTTACGGTCGTAATTCGGCACTCGCTAAATTTTTAATGGCATATTAAACATTCCCGGAGGTTATATGAATAAAGGACTGTGTCTTGACGACCAATTACTGGCTAGAGCCTGGATACGTGGTATACCGATTTCATCACTAACTGACTCAGGTGTAAATGAATTAACTTTTTCCCGCCTAAATTTTGTGCGTAACCAGCTTTATCTAAAATCTTTGCGTCTAAAATTTGATTGGTCTAGTATATGGCTTAACAAGCCACCCACCTCAAAGGAATCAGAAAAACTGACATTACACAGGTTATCTATTCTGATTTCCGAACCAGACATTACACCCTCTTATGAAGATCCTCTAAGCTATTGGGTGCCACCGACAATTCTTTTAAAATTAAAACATCTTAAATTAACAACATGTCAGGAATTTATAACATTTTTTGCAACCAGTGAAAAATTTTGGTGGGCAGGAATTGATGGTCTAGGTGAAGTACACGCAAAACAAGTTCAAGAAATATTTACCAATTTATTTCCGGAAAGCTTGATCAAAGCAGTCGCTGTGATTGATCGCACACCTATTGTCTATGAAACCGGAGTTGTTCCTCTTGAGCGATTGTTGATACCTGAGCATATTAATGGTTCCATGGGCGTCAATCGTTCTGAAACTCGGCCAGATATAGAAATCAATAATGATTTGTCTGCAATTTATGCTTGGTTAAAAAGGCACGATATTCAAACTCATACCTATAGAAGCTATAAACGTGAAGCGGAACGGCTTTTGCTTTGGAGTCTCACTGTAAAATTTAAAGCCATTTCTTCTCTTGATCATGAGGATATTAAAGAATATTTTAAATTTATTAAATCACCTAAGCCTATTGAAAAATGGGTTGGAAGGCCACGGAAACAGAATGATATTCGCTGGCGGCCATTTAAAGGTCCTCTTTCTCACCAGAGCCAAAAATTGGCCTACACCATTATCAAAGGATTGTTTGGTTTTCTTGTTGAAGTGCACTATTTAAAACATAATCCGTTCAGTGTATTACCCATGTTTAAAAAACAAACAAAAGAGGGTGCTATTTTAGTCAATCGATCATTTTCCGAGGCCCAGTGGCATATTATTGACTCAGCTTCTAATAAGCTGATTGACTCTTCTGATAAACTGGCTACGCGTAAAAAATGGTTACGAGCCAGAATGATTAGCTTTTTGGGATTTTCAACCGGATTGCGACTACACGAAATTGTTCAAGCAAAAATTGAAGACGTTAAATATATAGAAAGGATAGACGGCATACAAACTTGGATAACAGTTCTGGGTAAAGGTCAAAAAATTCGTAAAACCCCCCTTCCAAATAGTACCTATATTTTAATTAGACAGACTTATTTATTGCTTACTGGTCTTTCATTTACCTCATCATCACCTGATTACCCTCTAATTCCTTCTTTACGAAAATCTGTTGAAGAGCATGTAATGCCATTGGCCATTCACACCACCATTAAAGGTTTTTTTGAACAAATATCTTTAATGGTAAAGGAAGAGCATCCTGATCTTGCTCAAAAGATTGATAAAGCTAGTACACATTGGTTGCGTCATACCTATGGATCTATTTCTGCAGAAAAATCTGTTCCCTTGTCCATGATTAAAGAAAATATGGGGCATTCTAGTCTTGAAACAACATCGCAGTATATTCATGCTGAGGAAGATGCTAATCATGCTCAGTTTAATAAAATTTTCTAAGAAAATTACACAGAAGAGCGTTCTTATGCAAATATAACATCATTTCATTATGCCTAACCACTAATGAACATCAAAGACTGACCATCCATAGCTATACTTCCCATTATATCGGCCGATTCGTGAAAGACGGTGACGGCCTTTAAAATACGCTATTTAATGATTGATTGCACACTAAATCGGTCAACGGAGTTATCTATTTATTTTGGAAGCTCTGTGGCTCAGGGAATACGGTATAGAGTTCCTTGTAAACTTGTAAGAAGTTTTTATTCGCAATATAGCAATAATCTTGAGTACAGCCTAAGTCGTTACCGTTCAACATTGAACATCCTAAATAGCATTTAGAATGTGAACCTAAATTATCTGTATGAACGAAATGATTGGATATGAAGTATCGAGAGCATTCACAACTTTCGACTGCCACATGTGAAAGTTGGCATACTGCTTATTGCCTACATTGATGCAGTTATTTGGCGTGAGCACGATCGGAAAAATCGCCGGTCACGCAAGAGCGAGATGGACGTCAATAGCATCGAAGAAATTAAACAGTGTAGGTGTGTAGACCGATTTTCACCCAAGGAGGATTAAAATCTTTACTGTCGGAACCTGCAATCGCTACATTGAATCTGTAGCTAGTAGCTACACTTTAATCTTTAATGTGTAGCTACTAGCTACACTTAATTCTTTTTATCAATTACACTTGTTATTGGAGTCGAAAGTTTTTGACTAACAAATTCGTTAATTAATGCCTTAAGTTGCATTGTTTGATCTACGGTAAGAACCCCGCTTGATAACTTTATTGATAGACCATTTGCTGATGATGAGAAAAACCCGATACGTCTTGAGCCGGTATAAAAGTACTCCTGCTCTTTACTAATAATATTGTCAGTTAACAGTATGGTTTTATCATATACAAATTTTGATATTTTTGTCTGATCGATATCACCTGATTCAAGTAATTCGATTGCACAACCAAGGTGATGAATTGCATTCTGATAATTAATATCGGGCATTGCCTTTAGTTTATTCAAAGTGGCAACTATATCGTACGATGCATTTCTTGATATAAACCAAGGATCATTTATAAATTTAGTTTTTATAAAATCTGGTAGCGATTCAAAGCTAAGGTATTTATACATATCTTCTCTACCAAGACCTAGAGATTCAGCAAGATTTTTCTTTGATTTGAAATCATTCTCAATACGCCGTATGGCACACCCAATTTCATAATCTGACAAGTCTTTTCGCCGAACATTTTCAACAAGAGCCATAACAGCCATTTGAGTTTCTGTTACCTCGAATAATACAGAAGGAATCTCAATTCTTTCAAGGATTCGAAAAGCTCTGTATCTGCGTTCGCCGGCGATGATTTGATATTTACCGTCCTCAAGCATCCGCAAAGCTATCGGTTGAATAAGACCTTCTGATTGAATCGAATCAGCAAGCGATTGTATTTCAAAGTCTGGGAAAGTTTGTCTAGGCTGGTATGGGTTAGGTGTGATCTGATTTAAAGGAATATTAGCAATCTTATAGCCAGTTGAATAATCTTCTTCTTGCTTGAAAGCTGGTAATGAAACTGTGTTTCCTGTCGGTAGTTTTCCACTACTAACCAAGGATGCAACTGTCAAACGTTCTTTTTTCATCGTGATTACCTTAAATTATTTTTACAGTACCAATCTTAATGTCGTACTCTTTGATTAAACTTTTTGTGAGCTCAATAATTGATCTGGCCGCAACTGAATTAGGTTCGCGCTCTAAAACCGTGCCACTTTTTTTATCCGCAAGAAGCTCTACTTGACGCATAAAGCTACTGGAATGAGGAATAATATTGTCGTTTACATTGTTTGGGTAACTGCTACACAGCGTCCCCATTGCTTCTTTGCAAGTACCGTAACTTTGATGGTATCCGTTTGCGACTATATGAACACCAAGATGAAATCCTGTTTGGTGGAATGCTTCATTAAGCTCATTAACATTATTGGCTAGCACTTTCATTGCCATAAGTGATTGCCCATCAAGCCAAACGACAGCAAGTATTTTCTTGCATGCGCACATAAAAGTATTGGTAAGAAGATTGGTAGATGGTGCAGAGTCAATTATTACAACATCGTAATTACTCAAAACATCAACGTTTGAATCTAGTAATTTTTTAAATGTAAACTCCCGATTCGTTGCTGACATTAGCCATGAATCGGCGTTAGCTAAAGAAATGTCAGAAGCAATTAAGTCCAACATGCCGTGCTTATATAGTGGAATTATTGCTTCTTGTAAGTTATATGGCTGCTTAAAGTGGTACTTGTACATTAATGTGCCAATATGGGTAATATCCACCTTACTCCAATCAATCCCAAAAAGACTTGTTAGACTTGCTTGAGGGTCACCGTCGATAAGTAGAACCCTTAATCCGTTCATAGCTAAAGTGGTTGCTACACCAGCGCAAAGGGTCGTTTTCCCGGTCCCGCCCTTCGCCATTCGACTAGTGATGATTGGTGGTAGTGTTGCTTGTTTTTTTGAAGCAGTTAACTCTGTATGCCCTAATAGCTGTAATCTTGCTTGACGAATTTCGTGTGGATAGTAAATTTTTTCATAAATTCCTTTACTATCAAACAAAGATCTAAATTTTCTGTTACTACCATCTACAAAGCCGATGAATTCCTGCGCAAGTTTAGCCCTAACACCAAAATCTCTAAATTCACTAAATTTATTGTTCATTGAAAATACCCAGTTTTTGTATTATTTTCAAAGTATACGATAAATTAGTAATTCCAGCACATTATTATTAATTAGCATAATAATGTTACGCGAGAGGCATAATGTTACATTGAATAATATTTGTTTCAAAAGTACCATAACAGAACTAACAACGAGTATTACCGTTCCCGATATAGCATATAGTTATACCAAAACAATAAGTCTCATCTTCGAGTGAAGTGAACGGTCCCTAGGCCGGTGACATTAATCCTTCAGGTGTAGATCGATTTTTGGCCATACATCCCAAAATATTCATGATCTAAATCCGGCATTATCTGCGGATCTTTATTAGGCTATTTGTAAAAATACGTTTTGAATGAAAACTGATGGCTTTTAACATTGAACACCATTAAGTGATTTGAATTCGACTTTCGATAATTAATGGCTTGGTTGGTCGGCTTATGATCGTCTTTTAACGACCCTGGCTGTGTAAAAACGCACAATACTATGGACATATTGAATCTAAGGCAAATGTGTCACGTAGTTGCTACAGCAGTCGAAAGAACATGTAGTAAGGCAATAGAGTTTCATACCAGGTAATAAAGTATCATACTGGTGAAGTAATAAAGATGCATATTGATTTAAAAAAAAGCGAGTGCCGGATTCAACCGTAAAGATTTTAGTCCGTCCTTGGCCTAAAATCGGTCTACACCGGCACGGCTTAATGTCTTCGACGCCCTGGCCGTCCACGTCGCTCGAAGGTAGGACTTCTTGCTCTCTTATGACTCTACGCGCTATCGGGAGGCCTTGCAGGTTTTCCATGAAAACCCGCCCGGCACCTGTGCGCTTCCAGGGACTATTTGGACGACACTCGCTATCGCGTAGTTTCCTGTCCAAACAGCGCAAGTAGTTATAAATCAATAAAGTGATATTTTGTTAAAGAATCTTGTTTTCAGTATGAAACTTTATTACCCGCTCACAGAACAACCATCTATAAATCAAGGCTAGTTTGAACCCTGAATTGAGACGAGTCTGTCATTTACGTACCAACTAATCTGATCAAGGCCATGCGTCTTGGCAAATGCGCCGAAAGGGCACAAATCGTCCTAGGGCTATACGCTTGAAGTCGCTTAGGTGAGATCCCCCGTAGTGCCTGACAAGAATGTCTACCGAGTTGCAAGGTAGATCCGGAGGCTTCTGCTCACAGGGAAAGTGCTTTGTTTCAATCTTGCAAGCTATGTACTCAAGTAGGTCCCGAGCCCCGAACTGGTAAGTTGACCCATCATCCAGCCTGAGATCGTATTGATAGAGTTTGAATCCATGTTCTTCAATCGGAACCTCAGTCACAATAACTTTGACAATCCTACCGAAATTGCTTGCGTAGTGCGAAGTCTAATGATGAAAAACGACGGCTCGTACTCGCCGTCAACACTTTTTAAAAACATAGGATCCTTCCAAGTTATCTAGTTGTTGCGTGCTCCATCGGTATCTATCGATAACAAGCACCCCTCGCTATTTATATTTTTGATTATTCGACAACTGATCTGGAAAGCAGACCTTTGCTGGCCACCGCTCTTGGCCTATAACGTGCATTGACTCCCTAACCAAGTTTTTCACACAAAAAGCTATTACCCTTATCATCGATCCACTCGTAGCTTCATCTCCAAACAGCGATAGACGGCTTTTGACAGTGCCAAATAATATCTATTTCACCCAATAAAATCTAAAAGTTTGCGAAAGCTCTACTTATTTCCACTTGTTTTTCAGAATCATTATCGACCAAGTTTGCACTATTATCATTAAGATCTTGTTTTTTAACAATTGCATTTGAATTAAGATCAATCTTTTCTTTTCCTACAACTCCAATTCCTTGACCCACTAAACCATTCCTTAATCCAACACGAACGAATGACGCTCTTCTTCTTGGTGATATTTTGCTTAACCAATTCCAAATTTCCGGATCGTCATCTTTAGTGACCCTTAACAGAATTCTCAATTCATTATCATTATTTATCATCATTTACACGAGAAACACAGCCGATTTACCAGCTGTGAGGGATAGCGTCCGCTGTACGGCGGCCAATCTCGCATCTCCTTTGTAATTTGCTATCTATGTTTATGAATAGCCATCTGCATGTTGAACATGAGTACTTCATTTTTGATCGATCGTCTTCGTCAATCATGTCTCCACCCAACAAAGAGGGTTGTATGCACACTTAATTTCCTGCCGTGCTCGCAAATGAATTTTCCAAAGTAATTTTCACTCTATGATTTTTAGCGTTTATGTCAGAGCATATAAATTACGCAGTGAGTGCAGTATTCCGAGCGCAAAGAATAGTCCGTCCTTGGCCTAAAATCGGTCTACACCGGCATTTTAATGACTGCTGAGCCCTTGCCCTAAATAAGCGGCCATGCATGCTTCCAAGTAAACAGTACAGGCACATGAGGCACTTCAATGGACTATTTGACTATCGTTCTCTATCCCGTAGCTTCCTGGTCAATCGACTTCCTTAAAAACACCCTCAGTGCAATTATAAGAACGGTTGAAAGTCTATTTTTGCACTCTGTACTTGGCTTAGTGCGGCTGCCAAATATAAAACATCTAAAGTGCTTACTTTTTAGCTATTTTCTTTTGAGGTTCAACTGTCGCTACATTAGTTTTATTTATACTAATGCCTGCTTTAAGATAACCACGTACATTCGAATAAATATCATCTTCACATAGAATTATTTTACGTTTCAAAACAAGCTCAAATTGCTCTTTAAAATATATAGCACCACCTCCGACTATTAAAATTACATCAATATCCTGAAGCTCACCAACTCCAGCCATTAATAACATTGCTCCTTCCTGTATAAACTGATTTACTATAGGAGTGAATTTACTGAAATTGTATTCTTCACCGTTAATTCTCATAACGCAACCTTTTCTAAGCCCTTCGTCAATACGACTAACATCGGAACATTCATAACCCGTATCTGCGTTAATCAGGTTCTTGTATCTTTCCAGTACAGAAGACATTCCATGTCTTATAGAATTACTGCGGCCATCATTCATTACTAATGATTCACACATTAACCAGTCAAGCGTACAATAACCTACATCAATAGTTAAAGATCTCAAATCTTTAAATCTGCTTAATTCATTATTGTCCAAAAAATAATTTACAAAACCGCCCATTGGCTGTGGCATAACTTTAGCCTCATGTACTACTATTCTTTCGCCATCTGGATAATCATGAATTCCAGTTACTTTTTCTCGCATAACATCTTTAAATGAATTATAGTAATCTACTGGAAGACCCGTAATTAGTATATTAATTTCCCTTTTCCCAATAAATCGCAACGCACCTTTTAATAGCGCCATATGTTGAGGTGTTTCAACATAATCTTTTAATAATGGTCTATTTCTACTTTCTTCTACCGACATTGTTTTTGTCACATCGGGGCCGACCATATATTTGAACCCCTCGGCCATCACAGTTAAAATATCGAACTGATCAGACCAGTCTAATACACCTTTATTTACGCTACCATTTACTAATTTTGCTGTTGATGGAAAATGACTTGGCAGGACTATTTTCCCGTTATTATAATAGCTATACTTAACATTTCCATACCCTATATCAACTGCAGCAACACAACTATTTAAACTCATTTACATACTCCTTTTTTCATCTTTTATACTGCTTTTAAAGTAATATTTCTATTAGAGTGCTATTTTGTCGACATTGTCGACCGCTTGATCGACTAGCAATTTTTCTAAAACCATAAAAATGTCTACATGGTCGACGTTGCGACCAATTGGTCGACTAGAAATTTTTCAAATAAATATCGAAACGTCTACTCGGTCGACTGTGTCGATCATTTGGTCGACAAGCCATCTCGACGTATATTTCGAATATCTTTTAAAGTATTTTTACACATTTTTAACTATTTATAACGATCGAAAGGTGCCAAAAAAAAGCCTAATTCAAATTATTTACAAATCAAATATCCATCATTATCTAAAAGATGTGTCCTCAAAATTCCTTGACTTTATTTCAACTGATCATTAGCATTTTAGGTTCTTCGTATGAGCATCGGGTAACCCATGCATGGTTTAGAAAAGCGTTTCGGACCAATAAAGAGTAACAGAAAGGCACTTAGAAACTACGCCTGTCGCGAGTGACATGGAAGCCACCAACCGACACCCTATACGCATTTGCGTCAAACTTAGTCGTTGATTTTCAACGCATTCAAATTTTTTGTTCATTTAAAGGACACGCTCTAGTCTTGTCCGAATTCTTTGCAGCAATTTGCTGCTTTCTATACTCCCGCCTTTGCCGGAGTCATCACTGCATATCTTATCCGCTCTCGCTTTGCGATTACGCCGCCGATTCGATCTGCGCTTACAGCGCCCCCTTGGTTGTTTTTTTAAAGCCTGGCTTTTAAAAAGAGACGTATTATTTTTTTCGTTCTTTTACGAATAGAATCATATGCATACAACTGAGAATCTTAAGGTTTTTTAAGGTTTTCACTATTCCAACCGAGAATTTGATTGCGAACGATGTAGTGACTGAGAGCATTCGGCTCGATGTACGATTGACAACCCATCCAGATCAAATGCTTCTAGCAGACGCCTCTTGTCTGTAATAACCCCTGTCGTCAATGCTAACCTGCCAAGAGAATTATCTTGTGCATCAACTTTCACCTTGCGAGCACATGTCCGCATTGAAAGAAGGGGTTTCGGAGTCGAGGTTCCCCTCGCTCGCAAGTAAAACTATTCGGACAACCTACGACTCCACCATAAAGAATTTTCCTTATGAGAATTCTTTGAGGTGGTGTTGTGAAATGGATTTTTTACCGGAGATAAATTCTGGTGTTTTAAAAAATGGCTTCCCACTTGCCAGGTAAAAGTGTGTCTAATTTTGGACAACTTATGGCTATATTAAGAAACATAAGACGAAAAGAAATTATTGCTGACTTAAATATTCTTCCTGTTATATCGGCGAGGGTTTTTGGAGTGCAAAGTCGGTTCATCAGCTGCGATTTTCTATACCGGAAATTTTCTGTGAGCGATGTAAACTTGCTGTCAGTAGTATACGGATTGCCCCATAAATACCGATTACCTGATCACCAATATATTCGTACCGGCATCTATAGTTCGGAGACCTCTATATTCGAAGATGATATTTTTGTAGTGCTTGATTTAGCCAAACTGATTTGTTCTTGCTATGGAAAAGACGGCTATAAACTTATTGCTGATATTACGAAATTCGAGTTGATTTCATATCAATTTACGCTTGAATACGAATACTCATTGCTTTCGCATAGGAATCGTCTTAATAAAATTGATAAAAGGAAAATTTCCAATCATTATGTAAAAGTTCTGATTGAAATAAGTTGGTATTGGTTGATTGTTGATTTATTGATGACACCGCGTAAAACGTACCCGGAAATATCGGTTATAGAGAATATATAGTTTGCGATTTCTACAAACAAAGAAATAGGATCGCAAATAGTAACCAATATCACTGACACTGACTACTCTAACTCATTAAAATTCTTTGTTAGATATTTTATATTAATTTGAATATAGCGAAAGGTCTTATTTCTGAAATTCTTTCTTGGTCACCAGAATATTTAAAGTCAGACACTAACTTATCCGTCGAATAAATTTAAAAACTAAAATGTGAAACCAACATTTATTTATCTGATAGTGAATAATAAAATATAAGTATTGCTCTGTGAATGTGCATTAAATTATCATCTAATTTACGAGGTTTAATTTATGTCTAGGAATTATGGTGCCGGTAGTCGAGTAATGAGTGAAGCGGCAAAACTATTGCTGAATAAAAAGTTTGCAGGTAGTGATCAATCTATTGCAGACATCTCACAACGATTTAGAAAATTTTGTATTTATGCTGAGCCATTTTGTGTTAAGAAACTTGAGAATATAACTGCAGAAATAGTTATTCAGTACGGTCAACACCTTCAGAAAGGAATTGACTCTGGCTTATACAAAACATCTTCTCTACCTAAGAATTTAATCTCATCAATTAATACTATTATGCATCTGGCGATTGGTGATAAATGGAAAACAGTAAGGCCTGGTAAAGATTGCGGCATACAAGCGAGAAGTTATATTCCAAAGGAATCTAAAGCATTAAGTGAAGGTGAACATAATGAAGCCATTTCAAAACTAAATGACGATAGATTATCTGCCATTATGAATCTGCAACGCTCTTTTGGGCTAAGGTTTAAAGAGTCCTGTTTACTTGACGCAAAGGCTGCTCTTCGACATGCGAAAAAATACAACGAGATTAAATTAATTTCTGGCACCAAAGGCGGAAAGCCGAGAACAGTCCCGTGTGATCAATACGGATTTGACGCCTTAAAAAAAGCAGCAGCCGTTCAAGATGGTCGATCATTAATACCGACAGGTCAGACATACAAGGAATTTCATACATGGTGTTATAACCGAGCCACTGCAGTTCAGTTAGGAGGATTTCACTCTGAGCGACATTTTTACGCCCAAGAACGCTACACGGAATTAACTGGAGCTCCTGCCCCAATAAATGCGGGCTGGACAAAAAGCGAACGAATCTCAAATTTATCAATCATGCTGAAGATTGATTTTGAAAAAGCTAAGGAAATTGATGCTGCTGCTCGATTACAGATATCTATTGAGCTAGGTCATCAGCGTGCACAGATCACCAGAACATATGTAGGATAAGACTAATGTTAGTTGAAGAGGCCAAATTGAAATTTTATGGACAGTTCATGCAGCATGGCAGTAAACGCTATAGAAAAGAAAAGTTTTCAAAAATATCTGAAATTCTAAACTGGATTGAGGTTGAATACCGAGTGCAATCTTTAGGGCAGATTGGAAATAATCATGTATTGGGCTATTGGAAATCGCACCGGACTCTCAGTGACATTACCTCTCAAAAATACTGGCTTGCCGTTAAAGATCTCTGGGTTTTCTTAAAAAAAGTAGGTGATCCGCCCAAACCTTATACCAAGGATGATTTGATAAAAAAAGTAGAAAGCCGTACTCCAAAAATTAATTCCTTCTCCGATTTCGGATTAGCACTTCGTAGCGTTATGGATCTAAGTGATATCCCTGTAATAGGACTAGCTAATGCTACTGGAATAGAAGTGAGGGAATTAGTAGAAATTGCCAATGGCCGGTTAGAACCAAGTTTTGTCCAGTTAAACGCACTTATGAATGCTACAAGTATTCGTTTTACTATCGATTATTGACATCCTCGCTGCCCTAAAGGACGGTGATTCCTACGGCGCTCAAGCAGCTAATGCTGCCTGAGTCGCTTCGGCGGGTTCTTGGCCCGACGCCCCAACAGCAGGCGAAGTATCTGCACAAGCTAACCGGGCGTGTCCCGCCCTTAACATATTGATCGCACCGACCAGATCGGCGTTTTCCTCGAAACCGCATTCCACGCACTCGAACCGCGCCTGGCTTAGCCGGTTCTCTTTGGCGACATGGCTGCAGCACGGACAAGTCCGGCTGGTATTTCTTGGCGGCACGGCAACGAGTTGCCCGCCGTTCCAGGCCAGTTTGTAGTCCAACTGGCGACGGAACTCATGCCATCCTTGATCGAGGATGGACTTGTTCAGGCCGGATTTGGCTCGAACGTTTTTACCCGGCGTTTCGGTGGTGCCTGCCGCCGACTTGGACATATTCCGGACCTGCAAATCCTCGATACACACCATCGCGTGGTTTTGGCTGATCGTGGTCGTGGCTTTGTGCAGGTAGTCGCGGCGGGCATTGCCGATACGGGCATGGATTTTTTGGACTTTGGCTTTCGCTTTTTTCCAATTGTTGCTGAACTTCTGCTTGCGGCTCATGGCTCGTTGAGCCTTCACCAAGGCATTCTCTTGGCGTTTAAAACTATTGAGCGGAGCGAAATAGGAACCATCGCTCAGCGTGGCAAAACGGGCGATACCCATGTCGATACCGACAATGGCGGTCGATGGATGTACCAGTGCATCGATCTCGCGCTCAGTCTGAATCGAGATGAACCACTTGCCTTGTTTGCCGGACACGGTGACGTTTTTCACGACACCCAATACTTCCCGGCTGTTGCGGTAGCGAATCCAGCCTAACTTGGGCAGGAATATCCGGCTGTTGGCCTGGTCAAGTTTGCAGCCTTGCGGATAGCGAAAGCTATCTGATTGGCCTTTCTTCTTGAAGCGCGGAAAATCTGCGCGTTTGGCAAAAAAGTTTTTGTAGGCTCGCTCCAGGTCTTTCAGAGTTTGTTGCAAGGGTTGGCTTGGCGACACTTTGAGCCATTGAATGGCCGGGTCTTGCTTCCACAATGGCAATAGGTTCGCTAAAGTGGTGTAACTGAATTTGACTGTTTTGTCGGCGGCATACTGCTCGCTTTGCCAAGCCAATGCCTTGTTGAACACGAAACGGCAAGCACCGGCAAACCGGCGCATATTGCGTAGCTGTTCGCCGTTGGGCTGTAGTTCGTATTTGTAGGCTTGCAAGCGTTTCATGCTTGCCATTATACTTGGTCTATGGAAAATAACAACGACATTAGGCACGGTAGACACTGTGTTTTTAACATGCACGTCCACTTGGTCTTTGTGACAAAATACCGCCGAGGCGTGTTCACCAAAGAAGTGATAGATGACTTGCGGGGCATCTTCTCCGGCGTATGTACCGACTTCGAGGCCGAACTGGTAGAGTTCGACGGCGAAGATGACCACGTTCACCTGTTAGTGAACTATCCGCCCAAGGTTGCAGTATCGGCGCTAGTGAACAGCTTGAAAGGCGTATCGAGCCGGATGATTCGCAAAAAGAATTATCCGAGCATTAAGAAAAAGCTATGGGGCGGCGCTTTATGGTCGCCAAGTTATTTTGCCAGCAGCTGTGGCGGTGCGCCGATTGAAATCATTCGGCAGTACATCGAGCAACAGAAGACACCAAGCTAACGATCAGGACGCTATCGTGTCCGCGCTATTCATCCTCGCCCTGAACGACAGGGTTTTTCGCGCAATCCGATAAATCAAGATTGTCTTGGGCTTATATTTTGAGCGGGCGTATTAAACTATCAGCTAAACCAGCTGAATTGATGCCAATAATTTGAAAAATGCGCATCCTAATATATTCTTATTCACTTTATCCCCAAAAACTGTGGATAACCTTGTGACAAAACAGTGACAAATACACCTAACTCCATGCCAACATTACAGGAATGTTTAAATTGTATAAAAAATGGTCAGCCGTAGATTCTGAAATTGCGCCACCGACAACAATTGACAGTGCAGTCGATCGTCTGCTCATAATATTAACTGATGAAGATAAATCAAAAATTTCGAGCATAGACCAAGATAATCTAATCAATTTACACTTTGGTCTAGGAACAATGATACGTAATGCATTTGGGCTTCATGAGTCTGATAGTGCATTAATAGCATCGTGTAACCACCTAAACGCTGATGATGTCTCAATGATCATCATCAAACAACTGTGGCAAAGATTACAGGAAAGTCGTCATGATCATTACTAAAGCCAGGTTGATATTACTGCTTCTGGTTTGTGTAAATACTCTATGTTATGCAGACTCTCCAATTGCTCCGGATAGTCAAAAAACGCCTGGCGATGTACTGACAACCGACCCCAATGCCATCTGTGTGCCAGGATACACCAAGACTGTTCGTAATGTGCCAAAACAAGTGAAGGATCAAGCTTATCGCAATTATGGTATTTATAGCAGGCAACCAGGTGAATACGAAGTTGATCACCTGATTAGTCTTGAGCTAGGAGGCTCAAATTCTATAAAAAACTTGTGGCCTGAATCCTTTGTTACGCATCCGCTGAATGCGCATATCAAAGATGAACTCGAAAATAAGCTACATGAACTCATCTGTTCGCACCAATTGCCTGTCGAACAAGCACAACGGGACATTGCCAATAACTGGATTGCGGCCTATGAAAAGTATGTCGGACCATTGCCCGGTGAAAAGACTGAACAGCATAGTCAGGCGATGACACAACCCATTGTCTCAAATAAAGTGGCAGTGATCGGTACCAAACCTCAAGAAAATGTAGATACCAGTCCGGATGAAGCCGTGAATTGCCCATCCTCCGCACCGATAAAAGTGTCTAAGAAAGGTATCTATCATGTTGTGGGAGATCGTGATTATGATCGTACTAAGGCCAAAAACTGTTTTGCGACACCTTTAGCTGCTGAAGCTTCTGGATTTAGAGCGCCGAAGTAATTTATACTTAACCTCTAAGCTAAATCTTTATTGATGTCGTGATAAATAGCCACGATTTTTAGATCAAACCTTTCTTATTACATGCCTTTTACTAGGCATTTAACCATTATTCAATGATTTTAAAGACGATAAAACCAATTTTGTTATTTTGCCTATTAACATGCCCTATTGCAAGTGATGCGGGCTCTGTCGTCGAGGAGATTACAAATGCTACTTATGATTGGGCTAAAACGCTGACAGGCCGAATGACTAATGATATGCAGCATAATACCCAACGGGTACAAGGTAAAGAAATCTTAAGGCCTGAGGAAGCTAGGAACGAAACCAACCCGATAGATAACCCGGATGACTGGGACTTTATCGAATCTACCAAACAAAAGTGTTGGTTTCATAAACGCACTCGAAAAAAAATCTGCGAAAATAAATAACAGATTAAATAGCAGGCTACTTTAGGAAATTTGTCTAACGGCTGTGCATTTTGGATAGGCGCTACACCCCCAAAACTGATGCCCTTGATGGATGCCGGATTTTACTGTTCTCAGCACCATTGGACTACCACACTTATGACAAAATTCATCAGTTTTACCTTGCTGTTTTTTTTTGATCAGACTTTTTACATGCTTGACGTGATCCCTGTGATTCTTGAATATAGGTGTTAGCCGCTTTGATTGAATTTTTTCACACACCTCCAGGACTTCAGCTTCGGTCATCAATACTTTAGTTTGGCGTTTGATAAAGCGAATACAACCACGAGTAAACACAACATTGTCAGGCATGGGTGTTTTAAAATAGCTATTACCAACAAATACAACGAGGGAAAATAGCTTATTGGGGTCAAGAGCCAATTCTGATTGTAAGGTCTGGGTGTGCTTATAATTTTGTAGAAGTGGGTTTTGAAATTTCCACTTACGTTTATAAATTTGCTGCGTCCACATTTTTTGCTGTGCACGACCAAATATCCATCCTTTAATATTTTTGGTTTCGATGACAAAAATGCCATAGCGCGATACGATAACATGATCAATTTGCGTGCTACCGTCTTCGGTTTTTAAGGTGACGTTTTTGAACAAGGTATAGATTTTCTTATCAAGAAAGAGCTGTGCGGCAATATTAACTCGTAACTCACCGATGGTGCCTTTCATAAACGGGCTTTTTAAAAATGCGATCAAGATCAGTAGAAGGATTGGTGCCAGCCAAGAATAAGCATCAATAACCGAACCGAAAGCTTTTAGTAGGTGGTTAATGTCCATTTAGTTTTTTGTTTTTTGTCTAAGAATATTTACAGTCATCAGCATTTCGGTGGAGGTTTTTTCATATGTGCGGACGCTTCAATTTAACAGCAACGCCAGAAAGTATAGCTGAGCATTTTCAGTTGCCGAGGCTGCCGCGCTTTGAAAAAAGTTACAACATCACGCCTGAACAAAAGATTCTGTGTATCGTAGAGCTTGAAGATAAATCTTTAAAGGCGGTTAATTTGTTTTGGGGTCTAGTGCCGTCCTGGTCAAAAGATGCTAAAAATAGTCATCACTTGATCAACGCTAGAGCCGAAACCATTAGAGAAAAGCCATCCTTTAGAGCAGCATTTCATAGGCGTCGATGTTTGATCGTCGCCTCTGGATTTTTTGAGTGGCAAAAATTAGAGCACGGTAAACAGGCATTCCATATTCACAGGCTAGATAACGATTTATTTGCCTTCGCAGGTCTTTGGGAGCATTGGCAACAGGAACAGCAAACTCTCTACTCCTGTACCATCATTACCACCGAAGCGGCAGAGCTGATGCAGCCTATCCATGAACGTATGCCGGTGATCATTTCTAGCGACCATTACCGAGATTGGTTAGGTAAAGCGACCGACCAAAATCACGCGTTTCAATTGTTGGATAATGAATCTTATCAGTCGATGCAGGCTACTCCTGTCAGTGATTGGGTGAATAATCCCTTACACAATGATAAGCGGTGTATTAATGAGAACAATGACTAATCAGGTTTGGACAAAAAATGGGTTCTCGACCATAGAAGTTTAGTTTAAGGTTAACGCTAGCCAAATCATGATCACCTGACTTTTAAATTAATACATTTTAAAAATCACATCCTTTTCAGTTTCCTCCAATTTTTCAAACCCTCCCCGAAATAACTTTGCCACCTGGCGACAAATATCCTGCGCTGTTTGATCAGGAAACTACGCGCAGCGAGTGACGGCCAAATAGATCATTTGCCATGCGTGTTTACTCGAAAACCTACAATTCCTCTCGATAGCGAGTTGCCTAAATGGATGTAAGACCTATATCTGTTTTTACCAGGTTTTCACCCCAGACTCTAACATGTTAGTCATAGAGTACAAAGACGTTCTATTTGAAAGGTAATGCAAAATGCGATTCTTTTAATATTACCTTTTGCTATTTATCAAGTAAAATTAACTTATCTTTTTAATTGGCTTTTTTAATGAGTTCTAAAACCCACATCTATTATCCAACTGACATAGGAAGGCTTTTTTGGTTGGCATCTCGGGAACGAAATGGTTTTGCTGATGTGGGTTTATCAGTTTCGGCGACCTATTGTGTTGCTTTCTATAAAGACATACCTGTTAACGAAGTGAATATTAGCGATGTTACAGTTCTTTTAACTGAAACACTCGACCATTACTACAATCATCTTATTAGTCAAAATTTTCCCGTAGATGATATATCTATTGATGTTGAATCAGTATTGATCGAATCAACCAGTGGCGTATTAAATGAAAATCTGATATCGAGATTAATTATTAGCGCCGGCATGGAATTGTTGGCTGGTCAGCCACTGCTATCATCTAATTTAATCGTTAATCTCGATGGACCTGATGACGATGTTTTTGAAATTTGGCAGCTTGTTGTATCTGGGTTGTATTTCAATCAACCTGAAGTCCATCAAGATTTAACTGAGAAAAAAACAGCAAAGATTTATAAATTATTTCCAAATAAATAATCTCATTAATCCTAACATTAGCAGCAAAGGACGCAAAATATTTACAGTCGGAATCCGGCGCTCGCTTTATTCCTAAATAATTTATACCATCGAAATTTGGAGACTTCACTGAAAGTTGAATACTAATTCTGGTCTAAGGAGAAGCGAGATTGGCCAATTAACATCCGGCTCAACACCGACTAGCAGTACCAGAGAAATTCTCTTCAAAATCCAAAACCGAATTAGAAATAATTAGCTCATCTTAAAACCAAGGAATGCATACCCGTGATTAAAGATTTTAACTTAGAGTGGACCAATAAAAGCTGTTCTCTTTGCGAAAATCTAACTTCATGTCGCACACAAATTGTGTTGGCCACACCTTCTAAACAAGGCGGTCTGCTAGCCATTGGTGAGGCTCCCGGCCATTCAGAAGATGTCAAAGGGGAAGGATTTGTCGGAATTGCCGGTAAAACATTAGACCGTCTTTTGTTGCCCCACGGCATAGGCCGGAATGATTACGGTCGTGCTAATATATGCCGCTGTCGTCCACCTGAAAACAGGAAGCCAACACCAAACGAAATCGAAGCCTGCCTGCCATTTCTTGTTGATCTCATCCAGAAAACCAAGCCAAAAGTGATTCTCACTGTAGGAGGAACGCCGACAAGTATTTTCTTCGGTAAGGGATCTTTGTATTCAAAGATTACAGATCAAGTCGCATATAACGACTGTAGCTCATTACTTTACAAAGATTTTGCTCACAAAGGCATGTCTAATATTTTGCCCGAGATACCTTATATTGTACCAACACCTCACACCAGTCCACTTGCATTTAATAGAAACGCTCCGTCCGGAGAGAAATGGGCTGTTATTGCTGAGCGTCAGGTTGATATTGCCGTAAAACTACTTCTTAATCACTAAAAGGACAAAAATGAGACAAATTGACAGAGATTCAGATGAATGGCACAAGGTATGGCAATCTTTGGATGCTGCACTTAATGAAACACTTCTGCCTGGACAGTGTGGCCAAAAAATTAAATGCTCGCTTAACGACTTCATGCTTATGGGTGTTAATTTACAAGAAAGAGTTGGTTTCAAGGATATTCATACTCGATGTTATTTGTTTTTACTTCCCGACGGTTCTATAGAGACTCCTTCTGGCGGTATGTGGTATGCCGGTGAGTTTTCGGGCGATACGATCACAGAAAATCCGGTCAATTAAATCTAAGGTAAGCTTATGAATATCCCTGTTCCTGCGTTCATCCTCGCTATTAAATGCATCTTTTTCGATGGCGGGCATATTTTTGGTCGATGGTGGTGGGAGGAGGGCCGCAAAGTGTGACAC
The DNA here is from genome assembly GCF_039904985.1 of Methylomonas sp. AM2-LC. Classification (NCBI taxonomy): domain Bacteria; kingdom Pseudomonadati; phylum Pseudomonadota; class Gammaproteobacteria; order Methylococcales; family Methylococcaceae; genus Methylomonas; species Methylomonas sp. AM2-LC. The sequence continues at coordinate 213,992 of NZ_CP157006.1, read as the reverse complement.
GTGAAGAGTTTGCCTGGGTTAAAGCTTAGTTAATCCAGTTTTGAGATTAAATAATTCAAAGAGCGCAATATCCATTTCACGCTCCCCTTTTTCCCAATATTGCCAAGTCCGCAAATCTTTATAAATTAAAACAGCGGCCTTGGTCTGTGTTAACCCCGCATCCTTTCTAGCTTTTTTAATTTCGTCGGGTGTGGGGTTATTCATTTTTACTGCCCACAATCATCGGCATCAACCATTTATAAACAAATTTCTGTTTTTCAGTTTTCTGACCCGTCCAAAATCCATGCCAATGGCCTTTGCGTAAATGCACTTTTACACCACGTTTTGTATCAGCAGAAATATCGGCATTGGCCTGTCTCAGCTGCTCACCAATTTTTGCACCAACCGTCCAAACACGCGGTTTTTCAGCGGGAAACAGCCGCCAGCCTTTTTTAGTTTTCACTGGCTGCGGTCTGCTTGGCGACGACCCCAGCACCCGTTCGTCATCAATATCAGGCTCATCAGAGCATAGATACAGCAGCATAGAAATAAGCGGGTTAATGCTCATAGCAAGTTGCTGTACCTCGTCCATATCAGGCAATCTAAAATCCAATTTAGCAATTTTCAACTGCTTTCGAGCTTCAGCAGTCGCCCGGTCAATAGCCTCGGTAACGGTCCATTGTCCGATATGCACGGGTATAGGTATCAAACCCTCCTCAGTATCTAGCAGCAAACGTAATTCGTTGCGCTGGGTATTAGTATCAAATTCTAAATGCGCCCAAAAACCATATAGCTCATTTCCAAACCATTGCTTGCCTGCTGTTTCAATATAAACACACCACTCTGGCAACCGAAAAAGAACTTCAGACGGTATATCACCCGCAATGATACTATCTGCAACAGCCTCTTGTAGATCCGCATCTAATTGATAAATGCCCTGGCTATAACGCCAAGTTCCAATCGCTGACAATTTACCAACGTCAGGTATTAAATACAGCGGTAAACGGCGGTCAGGCGATAACTGATCAAAATTATCCTGACTGACAATCGCGTACCATGCAGCCATGGGCAAAAAACACCATGCAGGCCAGTCGAGTATGTCAGTGCCACGGTCACGCCGAAACATATCGACCATCTTACTGGTAGATGGGTATAGCCGCATTGCTGCAGCTAGGTGTTTAGATGGACGTAAATTTGTCATTGGCAAAATGATCTAGGCGCGCTACCAGTTAATCCATACTGGATTTTTTCAGGAAAAATAGGTAGCTCAGAAATGTCAGAAACTACTATCAATTCTGATAGTTGTTTCTTTGCAAAATTTAATCCAGTATTCCATTGACGTACTATATGCCACTCACCGTTAAACTTAACGGCAAAAATAGTTCTTCCTATAAACATTGATTTTGATATTCCACGGTTTTTAATATTGACCGTGTTATCATACAATGTCGCATATAATCCTAATGTGCCTGCAATTTTTTGTTCTTCTATTTTTTCTCCAAATAATGGTACCGTGCTGCTTTCAAAAACACCTTTTAAGTATTCAAATTGAGCAAGCATTTCTTTTTTTCTTGGTACTATGCTTGCTATTTCACTGCCCGCCCATAATGCGGAGCCGCTTCTTGCGCTTGCGGAGGCTACCTCTGCCGCCCGCCAAGCGTCCTTATGGGCTACTCCGTAAGCAGCATCCGCGCCAGAGTAAAAATATGCTAAATCGGCATTGCAATAAGCCGCAATTAACTCTTCCTCTGATGCCATTCCGTGCGCATAGCGTTCAGCTACGTTAATAGCAGAAATGCCTCTCATGTCATTAATAAGGTGTTCGTATCTTCTAGCACACCAGACAGCGAATAACCTCCACTCCTTGCTATATTCCGGTGCAGCTCTCATACAAAATATAGTTGCTTCTGGGTCTGCGACTTTTAGGATGCTGGAAAACGGGATTGGTTTATCGTGCTCCCAACTTTGGCCAAAAGCCTCAAATACTCTCTGCCACGCATCGCGGTGGTGAAATTCTAGATTTATTGTTGTTAACTTATTTATTGTCGTGTGCATTTCATTTATCCTCGGTTTAGTCGTCGTTGTTGGCTGTGGTTAATTAGATTTTAATTTCTTCGTGTTCGCCAGTATCTAACAGACCATCAACTGAGCCAAATCCTGGGGTATAAGTTACTGCGTACTCGTCACCATCATAAATGCTTGCTTCTGATTCTATGGCTGTTTGGTCATCTCCAGATATTGTAGCTACGATTACTTTTGTGTTGGTGTTGTATATATATGCTTGCATTTTCATCACCTATCTATTCGTGATTTAACCGGAAACCGCCAGCTCGGTGTGCTGTTTTCAGAACATGTGCCTATAATACGAACATTGTTCGTATTCGTCAAGCTTTATTGATAAAAAATCACTTGCTGCTTTTAATCTTCCCTAGTTGCGTTTCGTCCGTGTTGGCCGTCACCGACATCTCTAACGGACAAACAGTCGAGACGGGCATTTTAAGCCATCCTTGGCTAAAAAATGACTATGTCAAGAATCACTCTTCTGGATTAAGCAGAAAACTAAATCCTATATTGTCATTCGGCCACCAAGTAAGCATTCTTTCTGCAATAGCCTTTGCTTCATTATTTTTTTCAACACCGTAATAAGCTAGAATGAGATTTACAGCAAGTCGATGAAATGGTCGGTTTGACAAATAATCATATGGAATAAATCCGTTAAAGCTTTTTGGTATTAATTCGATTACGGCGTTAAACACTGGTTCTGCCATTGCGATACACTCTTTATGTTTTTTAAGAGAAACCAGTGCACCTGCCCAATGGGCGTAACCATCAACAAATGCGGGTTCGGCTGCTGTAAGTTTTTTACATTTATTTATTATTTGATTTAGGTTATTGGTTGGAATTTGTGTCATATCACCAATGCCAGCCCCCTCAATTTCTTCCATAAATTCGTCTAGCTCATCCGTGACATCATTAACGGATTTTCTTTTTTCAAGTGCAAAGCGAGTGCCGGATTCAACCGTAAAGATTTTAGTCCGTCCTTGGCCTAAAATCGGTCTACACCGGCACGGCTTAATGTCTTCGACGCCCTGGCCGTCCACGTCGCTCGAAGGTAGGACTTCTTGCTCTCTTATGACTCTACGCGCTATCGGGAGGCCTTGCAGGTTTTCCATGAAAACCCGCCCGGCACCTGTGCGCTTCCAGGGACTATTTGGACGACACTCGCTATCGCGTAGTTTCCTGTCCAAACAGCGACCGAATTTACCAGCAAATATCTTGACAGAGTCTTTCTGATTACCTTCCTGGTCATAAATTGGCCAATCGGTTTTGGATTTTTCAACAATGAACGCCAGAGAACCTAGTCCGTTAAATGAATTGCTTTTGACTGATTTTTCCAGACAGTGGGTTACGTGATGGTAATTTTCGTAACCAAACTCTATTGCAGCAAGATCAAGTGCTTTACCTAATTGAATGCCAAGTTCTGACTTAATTTGTTTTGCCTTTGCTTTAATCTTACGAATTGCAGTGGTTGTTGTGTGAATTTGTTTCATGATAGGTTTCCTTTTTTTGCGGTTTCTCGGTGCCGACTACCGGGAGCCGCTAACAAAAGGCTTACCCAGAATAAAGTTTGAACAGTCATACACCCGAAGATGATTTACCGTGTCGGCGGCAGGTACTGACTATACCTGAAGTAAATATTAATGAATGTTATTTGTAAATGCAAGCACAGAACGGGGATTCGCGGATAGTGGCTGCCAAATAGTCAATAGACGCACATGGGTACCAGGCAGGTCTTTATGAAAAAGCTACCAGTGCCACCTTCGATGCCCTGACCATCATTTCTATTGTTATTGCCCCAATAACACCAGAATAAATACTGATAGTTTCTTCGTTCTGAGAAAGAATCGTTCCTTTCCATTATTTATACTCACAAGGAATATTTATGAGGTCCTGACTGCTTGTGACATGTCATCGATTAATTTATTTTCGGCTGCGATAAACAATTTACTCATACATCCTTCAGGATTAGTATCTTGATTTGTAGGATCGAGAGTCCCGCTAATTTGTACAGTAATGAGTATTCTTTTTCCTGAGTGGTCTATTGGATTTGCATTAGCATACCATTTAGTTTTTCGTGGGTTTTCGATGTCTACAACGACTCGATTAATATTTCCTACTAAGAATTCTTCATAATCATCGGTTGCCATGGGTTCTTCGATTTTGATTAATCGAAGATACTCTGGTAAACATCTGTTTTCGCCTTTTTTAACTTTTGTGCCGCTAGGAATGAGTGACATTAAATTGGTTTTAATCAGCACCTCTAAAACCCGGACTCCCTGACGCCATTGAATATAGCCATTTCTTGCGTTATTTAGTGCGGTAATTGCATTGATTTCGGCCTCTGTTTGTTTATTTCTGCAAACTTTTGTCACGGGTACTCCTTGTTAAAATTAGACTATGCAACTATCGATTTCTATTTTCCGGTGTCGTCGTTTAGAGAATCCCAATACAGTGATTTTCGTATCCAAAAATCCATTGTAATAACGGAAAAAACCGCTAAAACCACCCCCATCAATACTGGCCCGCATTCATTTGTTCCACATAGTTTTTTTGCGCGGAATACGATCCATGTATTATCAGCACCATGGCAACACAAAATATTAAATATCCAATCCAAAATACCGGTTTATCTATAATGTGATAAAAAGGTTGTCTTGCCATATCGTTATGCGCTATCGCATTGAGAATTAAAAATCCGAGTGCTGTTTGGAAATATCTAGCAATCAGTGACGTTGAAAATAGAGACTTCATTTATTCTCATTGCGAATTAAAAACAAAAATAGCGAATGTTTAACTACTTATGATTACCGATCACGCCGTATTGCTGCAGAGCGGCGACACCAGTAGCCACTGCTTTAAGTAATTCCGCAAGCGTAGATTCGTCTCCCTGTGAATTATTCATCCATGCAAACCCCGCATCATCAAGTTTAGATCGCATTACGATCAAGAAACCAGCTAAGGATTGATCTTTATCGGCTAACATCCCCCATTTAGCGTCTTGTCGCTGCCTTTCTTTTATCAATAAATCGAACACCGATTCAATAGTTAGCTTAGTCCCAGTGTTTACGGTTAATAATTTATCTTTATCGATTTCTTCACTCATACAAACTCCTATTTCACACTAAGAATCGTTTTTAAACCAATGCTCGCACACCCACTCAACCGATTGCTGATCAATATTATGGCCAGGTAAAAAACTGAGTGATTTACCAGACTGTGCAGTACCATTTGTACCAAGGTCGCCAAAACCTTGAATTTTCATGTTTTCGTTTGCTACGTCAAATCCGTCTGAGAAATTGATCAAAATTTCCATTCTTGCTCTTGATGTGTCGCTTATTCGTTTTGGAAAATAAAGATCGAACCTGCCTATGCCTCCTGTCCGACTAGCTCTTCCGCGCAACTGATGCAATTGGTTTACTCCTAGCCTTTCAGCTTGTACCACCATTACATGGCGTAACCGAGGTAAGTCGATCCCTGTCTCTACCGCCGTAGTGGCGATAAGGATATCGGCCTCGTTGTTTCGCATTGCGGCAATTGCGTTAATTTTCTCTTGATTACTCAATTTTCCATGCATATAACGCACTCTACCTGGAAAGTTTATTTCCCAAAGCTTATAAGCGCCTTCAGCTGACTTACGATCCACTTCCGCATCCTCATTAGATTCAGCTAAAGGATAAATAATCAGTGCTTGGTGACCGGCTATAATATTTCGGCGGAGTGAATCAAATAGTTTCTCTCTATTTTCAAGGAAGACCATTCTTGTCTTAATTGTTTTTTGAACATGTGCTTTGGTAATCCGCGATACGGATAGGCCACCGTATTCAAGTAAGGCGGCCGTTCTTGGTATGCAGGTTGCTGTAGAGTAAAGTACGTTGGTTCCCGGCGTTATAAAGTAATCCATTTGATCTTTGCCAAATTTTTGTGACTCGTCAATTATTAGTAAATTTACGTTCATATCGGCCTTAATACGATGCAACAAAGCTGTTGTTCCAATTAAGAATCTAGAATCAGTAATCCCTTTTGCGTCTCCCATTACTAGACCAGGGTTAATATCTGGCCACCATTCCATGATTTTTTGTTGCGTTTGTACCGCAAGAGGTTGGTTTGGACATAGCCAAAGGGTTGTTCCACCTGAACGTATGACACCTGCACCTGCTGTAGCCGCAACGTATGTTTTTCCAAAACCAACATCGGCGCTTAATAAGCGAAGCATAGGTTTTTTGCTTCTCAGGTCGTCACATATTTCATTAATGACGACTCTTTGTTCGTCCGTGGGTATCAATGCGGGAGCTGTTTCTGAAAGTAACTGATCAATATTTCTAGGATTAATATCAATGATTGATTGATCATCTAAGGGGCGGGATGCTTCTTCGCGGGCACGTTTTAATACGTCGTAAGTTGCAATTAATCTGAGTATTTTGCAACAATGTACTCCAGATTTAGGGGAAGTAGGGTTATGAGCTTGAGAAATCAAATATTCTATAGTTGGATTCTTAGCCAAAAAGGGGGAAACAGACAGTAAATCAGATTCTTCCTTGCTACCCAAATCCAATCGTTCTTTGATCCAAGCCGCTGCAAGCACAATATTGTTAGGCACTAAATATTTCATCTGCTCACGTACGGTATTCGAAGAAATATACTTTGCTTTGCCTGGGTAGTTTGGAATAACTTTTCCTACTAGATTAATATCAATAAACTCAGGTGAATGCAGTTGTAATTTTTCTTGGTATAGTCCTACGGTGCCAGTCAAACAGACAAACTGATTAGTTTTTTTACCAAGTTCTTTACTAAAATCGACAGTGTCATTCTGCGGAATAAAAAAAGTTGAAGTCAACTCAGTGGCTCTTGCATCCGTTATAATTAAGGTAACTCGATTTGGAATACAGTCACGTTTATGAAAAAAACTCTTGAGAACACCAACAAACACAATCCTTTGATCAACAACAACCTCTCTTAAATGATAAGTAATCTCACTTACCCTTAAATCCAAGTAGGACTTTGGAAGTAACAAAGGAGCAAGGTAGATATCAGTGACTCCCAATCCTTTTAACCTTCCAAGCTTTTGCTCTTCAATTTGTGAGTTGTTGGCCTGATGGTTCATTTAATCTCTCTCAACTATTGCACAAATATTCTCTTCGGATTTAAAAATACATTTTCTAAATATTTCGATGCATGCACTCACTTTCGAAAATCAACTAGTTATCAGCGTGTGCCTGATTTAGGCTTTAAATATTTTTGGCAGTCTATGTTCAAAATCGCTCTACACTGGCACGTTAAATCTCTTCGACACCCTGACCGTCCACGTCGCGCGAAGGTTTGACTTCTCGCTCTAGTGACTAGCCGATCCTACTTACGCTAGGCACCTGCGCTCTTCCAGAGTCCATTTGGCCATCGCTCGCTGCTGAGTAGATTCCCGGAAAAACAGTGAATGATTTACCGGCTTCGCTCATTACTAAGCCACCGCATGTGTTGCAATGATTTGATCCAGGAATAGATTCGTGACTTTTGTTGCATTTAAGGCATTTCCAATTGAATAATGGATTTGTAACAGTAGAAGAATTCATTTAATATTTTATATAGAATTGTCTTGCACCTATTAACGCACAAAATTCAAAAATACATCCCTGTGAAAGGTGGCGAAAAACACCACTCTTTTGATCTGATATTTTTAAACATCTATTTACGAGTAGTGGCATTCCTATTGTGGAAAAGCAATTAGCTGTTTCCTGGGGTTGTCGATTGGCCAATTTAATGACAAAATATATGCTATATAAAGATGAGTAGAAGGGGGTCCTGGGTGAGAAGACCTGCCAAGTCTCCTCACCCAGGACCCCTTCATTGGCAAGCATGAATCCTGCTTCACGAAATATATTGTCAATATTCAATAGGTTACTCGAAAACTTATTTGTAAATTTGAAATCGATATTTCGGCTGTAAGCCACTAATACCAAGGGCTACAGGGGTGTGGTGAAAGAAACCGTTCTTTTGGTTCAATAACCCCAATTATTGACAAAATATGGTGATTTTTACGTCAAATAATCCAAAATCACCTGATCTTGCTTACTATTACCCATTTACGGTGCAATCCTTACGGTCACCCAAAACGCCGTTATCCCACTTTCTGATTGAGTTTGGCGCTAGATAAGGTGCCGGAAATTCTCGGTTAAAACGGCTCGATTTGCAACTGCATGAAGCGGTGAACGTCGCAATCAAATTGCGCTTGCCAACCTGAAAGAGGGGTTCCCTTCACGAAATATGTTGTCAAAAACAAAGTCTTCAACAACTACCCCAAAATGCTGCCCGGTATTGGCAATGGAATCATGGCCGAGTGGAACGGGGAATGGGAGTCGGAAGTTCGGGTCGCTCATTACTATGAAGCCTCTACCGCCTAGTGTCGCCAATCGAATTACGTACCCATGCAGTCCAGAGCGGATAAAGGCCTCGCGCAACTTAGTTGCACAGGGGCGACATTGATTGTGCCAAAATCTCATGGCAATGGGCTTAGCGACGTTTACTAATTGTGGTCGTGCTGGCATTTCTTGAACTCCCAACGGTAGCGGTAGTAGGTTATTATTGCTCATTCCTTCGAATATGCTGTGCACCGCATATTCGAAGAAAAGCGAGTGCCGGATTCAACCGTAAAGATTTTAGTCCGTCCTTGGCCTAAAATCGGTCTACACCGGCACGGCTTAATGTCTTCGACGCCCTGGCCGTCCACGTCGCTCGAAGGTAGGACTTCTTGCTCTCTTATGACTCTACGCGCTATCGGGAGGCCTTGCAGGTTTTCCATGAAAACCCGCCCGGCACCTGTGCGCTTCCAGGGACTATTTGGACGACACTCGCTATCGCGTAGTTTCCTGTCCAAACAGCGGAAAAACTGCGAAAACCAGCTGTTGTTACTCTCCGAGAAGGTGGCTATAATTTAACAACTATTGAAATTTTCATTAATCGCTGTTTGGCCAGAAATCTATGCGATATCTAGACTTGGTCAAATGGCGTTTATTAACTTTTTTACTTGCATTCTTTCGTTTTCTATCTGCAGCGTAATCGTTACGATATCACCAAGCACACAACCCATACTTTTAAGTATAGGTATCAGATGAAATATTCTTACAGACTTGACTGAAAAAAACACTTCAGTTTCATATCCATCTATCCTAAATTTTTTGCTGTCTTTGATAAAATTTTGAACACTTTTAGGCATAACAAATCTTTCTAGTTCGATAGATGATTTTGTCATTTTTAATTCGAAAACAAATGTTTTTTGTTCTGGAGCCTTCGGCGTAGCAATTTTCTTATTAAGAACCCAACCAGGTGGTACTTGTAATGCCTTTTCCCACGCAATTACTTTCGATCTTTGAATTCCTTGTGGAATACCCCGCCCCTCCCAGTTCTTTACTGTTGCCGGATTGACTCCAATAATCTCTGCAAGATCTTTGTAATAAATACCGAGATCGATTCTGCGATTTTTAGCGCGTTCCCCAAGTTCAATTAATAGAGCCTCTTTCATTTCTTTAGCTGGTCTAGGAGGCAGTACATTTTTTCGCTTTATCATTTCTTTATCATTTTTCGAAAATACTACTGTTTTGTTCAAATGAAAGATTAATTACTAGGAAACTTATTTTCATGGTCCTGTCGAAATTGATTATTTATGAATGATTTCATTCATATGTTTTTTTGCAAATCGAGCACTGATTTTCAGCTAAAAATTTAAAAATCCTAAACAGAAACGTTTTGAGTGCAAATCTATTTTTAACATTAAAAATAGAAAACGTCAAACAACACAATGAATTTTAACTTGATTTAAAATACATTTTTCTAAATTTAACTTATCATACCGATTATAGCTTAGTACTTAACTTATTGAAATACTGCTATTTTATTTTGTTAACCAGGTAGAAACTAAGTGCAACTATGGATAGTTTTTGAGTGCAACTTCCGAGTGAGATAAGTTTTTGATGTTATTTTTCAACACAACTGGAGCCAATTGATGATTTTCACTCATTTTTTTACGATTTCAAGCCATGTTGAAAAGGATGTTAGCTAACTAATATCGTAGATAGAAAGCAGATGCAACATAACCGCTCTAGAAATGTAAAAATCAAAAATGCCAGCGACAAATAGGCAGAAACCAGGTGCAACTTAAGAAAAAATCATGATAATTTTCCTATTTTTTAATGCTTAAAGAAGGCATCCTTAGGTAGAAGTCAGGTGCAACATGTGGTGTTTCTGGGTGTATCTTAGGTAGTTTATGGATGCAACTTATTTTATTGCCCTTAAAAAGTCTAAAAATCTCTATCTAGTAGGTAGTTTTTGAGTGCATCTTAACCCTTGATGGGGTAGAAATTGGGTGTTGGTGGTACCGAAATGGGTAGAAAGTGAGTGCAGATACCTAAATTTTAGGTAGAAACTACATGCAACTTAATCGCATGAGTAGAAACTGGGTGCAATAATAGGTAGAAATTGTGTGCATCTTTTTTTTCAACCTTTTGATTTTAAATTCGATAATCGCTAAAAAAATCCCCTTCCTTAATATCCTTTCTTTATATCCTTATCTATCTTGTTTTCAGATCTCAGAATTAATCAAGTCACCACGAAAAACCTCTTTCTTTAGGTGGAGTATGAAAGTGGCCAGGCAATAGCCAAAAAGCACTGTGTATTTTTCCGAACCTGTGATTTAATTTGGTCAGCAGCAGTAACCAGCTCAAAGCAGGCTATCTGCATAAGAGTAAGCTCCTTTCCTTGTGAGAATATCAAATGCTTCTAGTTAGTCTTGGTGTTGTAATTGCAATCTTCTTTCTTATTGCTCTTTTCTATTTTTTAATTGACTTAATTGCTTCCAGTGAAAAATTTCCAAACATATCAACTCTTTCTATAAAAAAAACACAAAAATATCATCCATTTAGATAGAGATGAATTCTGCTCCATAACAATGACCCAAACAAGAATGTCAGGTGCTGTTTGTTCACTATTTTTGCTATCCCATTGCTTTCTAGCTAAACATCTATTGTGTACATGTTTGATAAGTTGCACTACTTTGCTAAAATAATAGGATTTCGCCAAACTGTTGATCTTTTCCAACAGCGATTTAAATTCCCCTTATTTTGGAGATAAAAGTGAATAAATCAGAATTAACAGCAGCCATCGCCAGTCATGCTAATCTCAACAAAGCCGAAGCTTTACGTGCTTTGGATGCCATTAGCACCGCTATTCAAAACGCTTTGAAAAACGACGAGTCAGTTGTTCTGGTTGGTTTCGGCACTTTCGAAGTTAAAACGCGTGAAGCGCGTAAAGGCCGTAACCCGCAAACCGGAGCTGAAATTACCATTCCTGCAGGGAACGTACCTGCCTTTAAACCTGGAAAGGGTTTAAAATATGCAGTTAACGTGGTACCTACTTAAAAACACATTTAATTTTGCTTATGAAAGTAAAAAAAGTTCGCCGTATAATCAGACAGCAACTGATCGGCTCTGGCAGTAATTTTTCGAGTATTACAGATAATCTTTCGTCGCTCCAAGAATTCACCGAAGAGGCCATAATCGCCGGTCGGCAAACAGATGCTGATGCAATATTGATTTGTGTTACTGATGAGAATTCGGTGCTTATAGCGTTAGTGGCAGGACGTAGCGTTTTGTTTGGCGAGGGAATTAGAGAATATCTATCCGATTACCATGATGGTGTCGAAGAACACACGTCCCATTGTATCAATTGGTTGATTGACAACGCTGTTGACGATCTTAAACAGGAAAATTACTGTTTTGTCGTACTTCGTGACCCGGATGCTGATAAATGGCGCGGTTTTCGTGGTGATAAACCAATGACACTGGAGGAGATCAAGGCGACCGGCGCTAAAACTTTGCATTGATGGCACATGCCACATACCTAGCTGTTGCAGCTTGCAATCAAAAACCCACAAACCTGCAATCAGCGCAATTTTCGACCGGAATTAAATGCAACTGTCGGCGCTCAAACCGACATTATTTGCAACTGAAATGATGTCATTATCCATCGGCAGCACGGCCAAACCCTGACATCGAGCTAATGGTAAGTGAAAGCCCTGGAGAAGTTGTTCAACATAAAGCTATTGGGCGAGGGCGCTATCCTTGCAAAGAAAACCGCCAATTATCATTCCTCCGAAAACATTCATGCCTGCCACTGGAACGGATAACAGCAAAATTCCAGCATTATATATAGGAAGAACATCAGGAACGGGAAAGCCTGATAGGTATAGCTTAACTGGTGCCCAGATCAGACCAGCGCCCATTGTGAATTGAAATAGTCTCTTATGGTATTCGGTATTGCCTGAAGAAAAAGCATAAAAAATACCTCCATAGCGTTTTTTATAAAAATATCCAACTTTGGTCCTGAACTAGATCAACGTTCCCAAAACCACCTCTTCCAATTTGTTTTATTACTATCATATTCCCTCTAATTGACTTGCCGTTTAATTTTCACACTCTGAAATATCGATCCGTGCATAACCCACAAATTTATCCGAATCACTTGGAAAGCGAAAGATGACTTTGTGAGCCAGCTATGTACAGTAATGAACTAATAGCTGACATTAGAATTTATAACCCAATGCTAACTTTGGGTCGTAACAAGACGATCAAGCCCCCATCCAACCAAGCTATAAATATCCGAAAGTCAAATTCAAACCATTTGATCAAGTTCAATAATAAAGCCTATCATTCATGATTCCAACCTCATTTTTCAACAAGCAGTCAATGAGTCGTGAGTATACATTACCCGTCATTCAATTAGATGGAATTTGGAAATGCCGCCAGGTGCTTTTGCAAAATCCGCTTGTGGCCCCGTTTGATTTGTGCCTGGTATTTTCCATGGAGTATTAAGCCAACGTTCACTCTTTTTTAACCTCCATTTTTTTATAACATAAAATCTCCATAGCGTCATTGTAAGAAAATAACTAATAAATGCTGAAGTTATGCCCATAATTAGACTGCCCAATACAAACGGCTGCCATATCGATTCAATTTCTGAGATTAGCCAGGTTAGCGTAAAATCAATATTGCTTACCGAGTTATCTAGATTTAGAAACAGAGCTCCTATCATGTAAGCCGAATAGCACATAGGAGCAATCGTAACTGGGTTGGCAACCCAAACGGCCAAAATGGAAATTGGCAGGTTTGATCCTAACCACATAGCAATTCCGGCTGAGATTAGCATTTGTGCCGGTGTAGGTATCCACGCGCAAAAAACGCCAATTGCAATTGCCAAAGATACTGACTTCCTATTGAGAAACCAAAGATTGGGCTGATTAAGTTTTGGTCCCAAAATCCTAAGAATTTTATGCGATTTTATGTACTCTTGATTCGGTATAATTTTTCTAATTGCACGCTTTGCCATTGATAATTATTTATTCGATTGGTGTTGGTTAAATATATCTCGCAGGGTTTTGTGCGTCTACGTTAAAAGCATCAGTTTTAGCATAGCCTTTTGTTTTAAGGATTTGGAAAAAAGTAATACATTACTGGTTTGACGTTTTCAAGTTATTATGTTTTAATATATCCAACTGCAACAGATAGCGGACTTAAAATGGCTAAGAAAACAACAGGTATATTTGATACTAGGGAAAAGTTAGAAGCAAAGATTATTAGTCTTAGCAAAAACACTCATTACAAGATTAAAAGCATTGCCGCCATGTGCGCTATTTCAAGCACTACTGCGCAAAAGATTGTCAATGTTAATCATGAGAAAAGCAGAGCAAAACATCTTAATACTCAAGCCAATTAACCAGGTAAAGAGGTTGATATGACACTAATTACATTGTTTGCCAAAAAAGAGCCAACCACTGATTCAGTATCTATTAAACACGGTCTTAAACACAAAATGGACACAGTGTTTTATCGTAATGCAGCTTGTACCAATGTTGTTGCCAGATGGTCTTGGGATGTATCGGGCTGCCCTCGCCGTGGACAAAAACTAGTTACCTTAAACTGCATTAAGTGGAGTTTGTCATGGAAGTCTTAAACACAAAGCATTTGGCAGCCAAAGCAAGAATTGAGACTTTATTTCTTGATGACATCCCTGTCTCAGTAGCAACTTCGTTCGGCAAAGATTCAAGTGTTTTGCTTGATCTTACTTTATCCGCAGCCATTGCCGCAAAAGAAAAAGGTCACACCCCTTTTATACTTGTAACCAACGGTGATACCGGTGTTGAAAATCCTGAAATAGCCGAATATGTTAAGACAGAATCAAAAAAAGTAGTTGAATATGCCAAGGAAAACGATATAGATTTGCAGTTTCATATTGCCAAGCCCCATCTAAATGATACGTGGGCCGTAAGAATTATCGGTGGACGTGCCCTCCCTTCATTTCCACAAACTAATCATGATTGCGCCGTGGATTGGAAGATTAATCCCATGAGGCGTTTACGCAAGACCTTACTAAAGAAATCCAAAGTTTCCTCTGGAAAAGAAGTTGTAACCCTTGTAGGCACACGATTCAGTGAATCTGCCGCTCGAAACAAAAATATGCTTGAGAGAAACGAAACTCAAGATCACCCAACACGTAATCAGCAAGGTGACTTGGTTTGGCCTGTAATTGCCAATTTCGATGCAGATGATGTTTGGGAGTATATTGGGTTAACACGGTCTAAATTAATTAAATCTTACTCTGATTTTGACGAACTATGCCGAATTTACGCTGACTCGGGCGGTACGTCATGTGCAGTCATTTCCGATTCGATTACAGAAGGAATGAAAGCTGCAAGGAGTTCTTGTGGAGCAAGAACCGGTTGCCACACATGTTTGGCCGTTAGAAATGATAAGTCATTAACCAATATGATTATTATGGATCAAGAGCGCTATGGATATCTTGAGCCACTTAACAAATTGCGTACTTTTTTACTGAATACCCAATGGGATTTTTCTCGTCGTCAATGGGTAGGCAGAACTGTTGATGATCAAGGTCGAATAGCCATTCAACCTGATGTGTATTCTCCAAAAATGTGCCTTGAATTATTGCGATACGCGTTATCAATTGACGCAACTGAGCAAGAGTACGCATATCGCCATGGAAAGCCCCCACGCTTCGAATTGGTGCCACTTGAAGCAGTTGTTGCCATTGATGCCATATGGTCGCTACAATCAATGCATAAGCCATTTCAGGCCATAATGGAGTATATCGAAATCGTAGACAAGGGAAAAAGGTACAAGGTGCCAGACATCCCAGAGTTTCCTCGTCAACCTATCCCAAAAACACGATACATAAAAACGGGCGATTATGCTAAAGATTCGTACTATACATTCTTAGGTTTGCGCGATCCGTTACTTGAGGCCGTTGGTGAGCTGGGTTGCAGAACAACCAGGCAATTAAAGAACGGTAAAACGGTGTTTGATGTTGAGACTGAGCCAACTTTTACTGTAAATACAGAAAGTGTTTTAATGGCCATCGACTACGAGCTTGATACGATGATGCAAATGCATCTCTCATCTAATGGTAAGCGAGCTTTAACTGCTGGATATCGCTGGTGGGCTAGATTGGGTGTTATCTCACTATCTCCGCAACAAGTTAGTATTCATGATGAGATTTTGAAACGATCTTCGATGAAAGAAACACTGGGAATTTCCGGGCCAGATGTTGATATGAATTTTCTGTTTTCCTTAACAGAACAAGAAGAGGCTCCAGTAGTTGTGCAGCCACAAGAAAAGTCAATCATTATTAAAATTAAGGTCCAATTTTCAAGAGAAAATCAAATTGACCTTTTTTCGTTTTTAGAATCAGCAGCCTAACCATTAAGGAAAGAATAGTGCCCGATAACGACTCATATTTGACCATCATTCAGAATTTAGACACTTTTTGTTCTATGGCGCCACGTTCTATGATCATCCAACCCCTAGCCGAAGCCATTAGTAGTGGAATGCTTACCATTAACATATCTTCTGATTAACGATGCTGGCTATTTGTCTTATGCTAACCGAACGTCAGCTTCGATGCAGATTTGTTTTTAAATAAATAACTTGAGATTATGTATGCAACCAATTCAAGTACCCGATACAATCGAAAAATACCAAGCTTTAATCATAGAGTGGCAAGCTGCTCAATTTTTCTCTTCACAGGCCGACAATCAACACGACCTTGATCTGGCAAATAATCGCATTATCGAGTGCGAAAATGCGATGACAGAAGCAGAATCGCTCTTTAATTTTGATGATGGCGGTAATCCAGTTGGACTTAAGCTTGTAACTGCCAATGATAATTTAGTATGACAACATTAAAGCACCTTGCAGACAACTAGGCACATCTACAGGTAATCACCCAGCAAGTAACTGGCGAAATCAACCTTATGGCGAATGTAAAACTCTGCGGAAGTTGATATGGTGCCTGTATTGGTGTTTACTAACCATCACGATGACTGTAGGAGAATAATAAATTCCTATAGTGGAAATCTAATTTATAAAGCGAAAATAGGCTAAAAGCCTTATTCTATAGACATTAAGACGAACCCTGTATAGGACTTTATTATTCACCTACATCCTTAAAACCAACAGTCAGGTATTAACGACTCAATTTGAGACAGACTTATTAAGTCTATAAATCGTATTTTATCTTTTGTGTTTACTTGGGCTACGTTTATTTCAAAACAGTCATCAATAAGAGTGCTGCTATGATTTTTCTTGATAACCCTGTTTATGAATTTTCCAATTGAAGTTGCATTTAGAAGATTGTTGTAAGTTAATTGATTTACGTCATAATAACTATAAAGTTTTTTTGATTTAAAAAGCACGTAGAGAGAGTTTGAATTGCTATCGTGACCGACTGCTTCAATATTTGACGATTCTACTTTTTCAAGTTTTGGAATACTCATAATATAACCTATTTATAATATAATGATTATTATATCATAATATTGTTACAAATAAACTAATTATATAATATTATTATAAATTCCATTATGGATTAATACAATTAATATATAGTGAGTTAAAATATCACATAGATTTTAAATTCATAACGTGTTTTGTTTTATTTACTATCTCAAGATTTATTATATTTCTTTTATTTGCAGCTTTTTGAACTTTTATAAAATCGATGTGAGGTTCTAATGTAAATAAAATATCTGTAATAAGTCTACTCGAATTAACAGTATCTTCTCGTGTGTAACCCATGATTACGTTCATTGTTTTAAGTTCTTCAAGGCATCTTACTACCTTACGAATTTTTTCATAATTACCTCCGACGTAAATCATCTTTGAATCCCTTTCAATAGTGGATAGTTTTATCTTATAAGGATTTCCAATTGATGCTTGTGTGTAATTTTGAGATAAGCGTAATTGTAGCCATCTGGATAAATCGGTTTTTAGCCTCATAAACTTATCGTAATCATGTTGACGGTAAGTTAAGAGATTAATGCTTTGCATGACCAATGGGTGAAATGTAGCTACCCATCGTGCTTTAATGTCTGTTCGATACGATTCTTTTGATATTGCAGATAGGCTTGGTAGATAGGTAGAGCTTGTAAGAGCATTCCCGTTGGCCATTGAAATTTCAATATTAGATTTAGACAAAATTTTCAGAGATTTTATGATTTCTGAATGTGATCTTGTTTTTTTCCTTAATTTAAGCTCTTGCTTTATTTGATAAATTGTAAAATAGACACCAAGTAATTGATTTTTAGTGTCGATAAATCCTGATCCATTGTTTTCTGATGCTATCTTTCTGAGAACCATTTCTACCAACTGTTCATTGCTGGAGGGATAATAGGCTCTCTCAATCCCATCATCATCTTCAACGAGTGCTGGTGAGATTTTGATTACGTAATTTTGGTTTTTGTGAATATGATCAAACTCAATGCTAGGTAAGAAATTATTTGTACGAAGTCTGTTCATCTCTGATACTGGAATACTGTATTGTGAGATGGAATCCCATACGTCAATCGTATTAGATAGCTTTTCGCGCTCATCTTCATTGTTGCATAGAAGATTGCAAAATAAATCCATCTGGTTTGGTTGCTCTGTGGGAGTATTCTCCCCGATCAGCCTTAGATGGTTTTTAATTTTCTTCATAATATCTTTTCCTACAGGATTAATTTATTGATGAAATTAGATTGACTTTAACCTAAACAATACCAACTTTGCAGGAAAAATCCATTAATTTTTATGGTTGGCTGTTAGTATTTTTGTTGTAATTTTGGTAGCTTAAAAGGTGATTATTTTCAATAAAAACATTGATTCAATACCTTGCGAAAATGACTCAGCCAACATCCTACCTAAAAATATTTTTTGAGTCCGCCAGCATCCTACTTATGTTTTTTGGTATTCATCTTCTTATTGTTACTTTTTCAATCTATTTTTTTCACATGTTATTGTTTGATGTGTATGATCACTACCTTGGTTATCGCCAGAAACCTACTCATATTCTTGCTCATCGGCTTGCCTCACGGCTTTGGATGTCGCCAAAAACCTACTCATATTCTTACTAATCGGGCTGACTCACTGCCTTTGATGCCGCCAAAAACCTAACTAAGGTGGCTTAGTTAAGTTATTGTTTATAATAATACTTAAATCATTCCGCCAGAAACCTACTTATATTCTTACTCATCGGGCTGACTCACTGCCTTTGATACCGCCAAAAACCTAACTAAGGTGGCTTAGTTAAGTTATTGTTTATAATAATACTTAAATCATTCCGCCAGAAACCTACTCATATTCTTACTAATCGGGCTGACTCACTGCCTTTGATGCCGCCAAAAACCTAACTAAGGTGGTTACGTTAAGTTATTGTTTATAGTAATACTTAAAGCATTCCGCCAGAAACCTATATGTATGTTATTGGTCCATGGGTGGATTTATTGTCTTTGATGCCGCCAAAAACCTACATAAGGTAGTCGTCTTAAGCTATTGTTTTTAAATAAAACCTTAAGCATTCCGCCAGAAACCTACTTATATTCTTGGTCATCGGGCTGGCTCATGGCTTTGGATGCCGCCAAAAACCTACATAAGGTAGTCGTCTTAAGCTATTGTTTTTAAAAAAACTTACGTATTCCGCCAGAAACCTACTCGTATTCTTGCTCATCGGGCTGACTCACCGCCTTTTGATGCCGCCAAAAACCTAACTAAGGTGGTTATGTTAAGTCATTGTTTTTAAATAAAACCTTAAGTATTCCACCAGAAACCTACTTATATTCTTGGTCATCGGGCTGGCTCATGGCTTTGAATGCCGCCAAAAACCTACATAAGGTAGTCGTCTTAAGCTATTGTTTTTAAAAAACTTACGTATTCCGCCAGAAACCTACTTATATTCTTGGTCATCGGGCTGGCTTATGGCTTTGAATGCCGCCAAAAACCTACATAAGATAGTCGTCTTAAGCTATTGTTTTTAAAAAAATACTTACGTATTCCGCCAGAAACCTACTCGTATTCTTGCTCATCGGGCTGACTCACCGCCTATGATGCCGCCAAAAACCTAACTAAGGTGGTTATGTTAAGTCATTGTTTTTAAATAAAAACCTTAAGTATTCCACCAGAAACCTACTTATATTCTTGGTCATCGGGCTGGCTTATGGCTTTGGATGCCGCCAGAAACCTACTCGTATTCTTGCTCATCGGGCTGACTCACCGCCTATGATGCCGCCAAAAACCTAACTAAGGTGGTTATGTTAAGTCATTGTTTTTAAATAAAAAACCTTAAGTATTCCACCAGAAACCTACTTATATTCTTGGTCATCGGGCTGGCTTATGGCTTTGGATGCCGCCAGAAACCTACTCGTATTCTTGCTCATCGGGCTGACTCACCGCCTATGATGCCGCCAAAAACCTAACTAAGGTGGTTATGTTAAGTCATTGTTTATAGTAATAATTTAAGCATTCAGCCAGAAACCTACATGTATTTTATTGGTCCATGGGTGGATTTATTGTCTTTGATGCCGCCAAAAACCTACATAAGGCAGTTGTCTTAAGCTATTGTATTTAAATAAAACCTTAATCATTCCGCCAGAAACCTACTCATATTATTGGTTATTTGGAAAGCGAGTGCCGGATTTTGACCGTAAATATTTTTTAAGCCGTCCATGGCTGAAAATCGGTCTTCACCGGAGCAGTATAATGTTTTCGAACCCTTGGCCGTCCACGTGGCTTGAATGTGGGCTTCTCGCTCTAATATGACTCTAGGCGCTGTAGAGAGGCCTGAAGGTTTCCTATTAAACTTGCCCGGCACCTTTGCGTTTCCTGTGACTATTTGGTCAACACTTGCTGCTGCGTAGCTTTTTGGCCAAACAGCGCTTGCTCATTCCTTTGAATTTCGCTAACACTTATTAACTTGATGAATTATATGGCGGTCATCACAATAAGCTGTGATTCAACCTGATATGGTGTAGAGGTAAAGTTAATTTCGATATCTGATAATCAGTATAAGAGATTAAAAAGAATTAAAACGATTATAGAAGAAAGATTAAAGAAGAAAGGAGCTTTAAATATTACTATAAACAATAACTTGCCATCCCAATACAGCCATTATCCTCCATGTTTTGCAGCCAGTAACCTATTTTTTACATTTTATCCAGCCATTATCCTATCTATTATTTCTGTGATGCCGCCAAAAACCTAACTATATTATCCTGTGGAATAAACTAAAAGCAGGTGATGCCGCCAAAAACCTACCTATTTTTATTGTTAATTAGCTGTAAAAACTATTGTGTTTTATCTATATCGCCAGAAACCTATCTATATTACCCTCTAAAACCTTTCTATATTGCCGCCATGAAGCTACTCACTGGTAGGTATGGCCAGCCGTCAAAGCATCGATCGCCATAAGCTTTTTAATTGCCCGGCTTGCATCACAGACACGTTCACAATACTAACGTTTTGGATAATTTTGCTGTACCGACTTCTTACGGACTATACTGAAATTATAGCCTTGTTGGCGAAATTCAATTACAGATATTATGTTGCCCGCGTGAAAGAGTGGAACGAAAAACTCAATTTACCGACTACACCCGTTGAAGAGTGGGATCGGCAATGCTTAGAGCAAAAACAAGAATGGTTTGATAACTTCCCAAGTGATACAAGGTATGAGGTGTGCTGTCTGGACGGCGATGCATGGGATAGACCAACATGGCGCGGAGTATTTGCGAAATTAAGTGACGCTGTCAGCTTTGCGAAATCAGGCCACGACTTTGTGTTTTTTGCCAAATTTATCGCTAGAACGCACTGAAAATTCTTCGTAATCCGGAGCTGAGAAAGTATGCTGGGTTAATGCTTTCCGTGGCCAATCTGAGATTTTTTGATATCTACTGCCTGTATTTGGTTTTTTCACGTATCTGACTTCCCATTTAAAATTTTATTCATCAGATTATAGGTTTTGCCTGTGCTATCTTTAAAGTCCACTAACTCTTCTAGTAAACACTTCTCTATTTCTAACCAGGAATTACTTAAGAATTTCCATTCTTTTGATAGGTCAGGCAATTGGTTCATCCTCCATTTATCTGAGGATGGAACGGAATTAAGGAATCCCATGCAGCGTTTAAAGTCGTCAGGATCGTGAGGATGATTTACTCCCGCTCTTGATGGGATACCGAAAAAAGCTTTGCACATAGCGTCTGAAGACAATCCTCTTTCCCCTATTTTAAGCCAGGTTATGATTGTTTCTGGAAGTCCAGCTAATTTAGCTTCGGAAACGTCGATTTGCCGGGACTCGGAAACAGGAAGGTCTGTGGATTGTGATAGCAGATCAATATCTTCGGGTTCACCAATAACAAACGTGGCTCCTATTCGACTAGCCAATGAACTCGATAATATGGCTTTTTTGCTATATCCTTGTGTCAACATTGCAAATTCGCTTATTGGTACAGCGCCATAGACAATCCGGCAGTTCATTATTTTTTTAATGGTATATCCATCGTCTTTAAACGAATTGCCACTTGTTACAGAAAATGATTCACTCATAAAATCCCCGTTATTTGACAATAGAACTATTCGATTAAAATTTCAGATATCATTTTGTTTTTTTTATTAAAAGCAGCTTCATCTTGAACGGATATCTTTACAAAATAACCTGCTTTATCAAGCTCAGACAAATAGTTGGCAAATTCCATGTCGATAGTTCGTGAACATGCCACATTACAATAATCCCTGTTTCCATTTAGAATTTCCTTGTAATCATCGCAAGTAATTTCTCCCCTGGCCACTTTAATTCTTAGGCTATTCACTTCGTGCATTAGTTTATTAAATGGGCGAGTAAAAGCGAGTGCCGGATTCAACCGTAAAGATTTTAGTCCGTCCTTGGCCTAAAATCGGTCTACACCGGCACGGCTTAATGTCTTCGACGCCCTGGCCGTCCACGTCGCTCGAAGGTAGGACTTCTTGCTCTCTTATGACTCTACGCGCTATCGGGAGGCCTTGCAGGTTTTCCATGAAAACCCGCCCGGCACCTGTGCGCTTCCAGGGACTATTTGGACGACACTCGCTATCGCGTAGTTTCCTGTCCAAACAGCGCCTGAAAAAAGAGCATATTTCTTTCCGTTGATAGAAGGCCAAACTGGCATCCTTAATATACAACTTGCACTTGATCCTTGCGTTTTAACCAAACTTGGCAGCTCATCAATTAATCCATTTTCCACAGAGAACCATGCTTCATCGTTTTGCGTTTCCAGAAACGGGTGGACGCTGGCACCAAAAACAATAAACCCATTTTCTTCTTCAAAAGCAGGAATGAACCTTACGCATCCAGTATATTCAAAATTAGTAGCATGCCAAATTTGTTGTTTTAATAAGCAGTTTACATCTGAAATTGAGTAGTCTTCTGGTTTTTTTTTGCTTAATTCAAAACCACTAACCGAAGCATTTTGGGTATCGTTAAACAAGGCTATATATGAATAATTTTCGTTAGGAACAAAACTATGCTTACTAAAGAAGCAAAGACCTACTATCAAGAATTGGCCGCCTGGTAATTTTCTTTGGAAAATTTGCCCTTTTTTTATGGCATGCGTGTTGTTTGTACTCATGTTTTGCCCGATTAATAGTTTTCACTTAATACAGAACTTGTTCTGTATATATTTAATGCTATTAAATCATTATATCTTGAAAGTGTCAAACATATTTTTTATAAAAATACGTAACTAACTTTTAATATATCGCTATAGCCGTTTACAAAATTCATATATGAACGTAAATGCCTAGGAGCGGAATTTACATCAAAATCGTCAATAATAATTGTTTTCCTAGGATTTGTACTGTCAAATACAAATAAATTGTTACCATAGTTAATATCCGAATAACCATACTTAATCATCAATTCTTTGCGTCGTATTTGTTCTTCTACTTCAAAAGCTTTTTGAGCATTTCTTAGATGTTTATTAATGCTTGCGCATCTGTATATATTAGCCATGTTATTCCATATTTTATCAAATTGCCACGAAAAACCCTTTCTTTACGTTGAGGATAAAAGTGGCTAGGCAATAGCCGAAAAAGCAATGTGTATTTTTCCGAACCTATGATTTAATTTTCTCATGGATACCCTCATTTTCTGCTTTTCTTTAATCCAAATTGCAACGCTTTCGTTCATGTTTTTCTCTAACTTGTTTCGTTGGTAGGCAGAGCCTGAATGATTTCAGCCAATCTTAAATAATGCTCATTAACTAACAACCTATCGTCATAGGCCAATAATGAGTTATATGGTATGACAACAGGGTCTTTCGCGTTAACAGCCTTTTCAAAGTTACTACTAATCCAGCTCATTTTTTCGGAAAACAGATAATATTTACTTTTTGGCATAACCGGTAAGGGTGATACTGTTAAAACAATCTTCTTCTTAAATGGGGCATGTTCATAAATTGAGTCAAAAATTTGTTTTGTTCCAGCTAGATTTTTTTGGAACATTTTTTTTGGGATGAGTTTTCAATGACATTTAATATTCAACAAGTTTTTACAAATTTAACAAAGAAATATATTTCTGACATCTACACGTTTCTACCTACTATTCGATCTGTACAACCGAATGATCACTGCACGAAAGACCAGCAATTATGCAACTGATTATGCTTAACTTCATGCTGCGTTACGCATCGTAAGCCATTTCGCTATGGCGGCCTCAATCGAGTGTTGTATCTCAACAAATATTGTTTTGATATTCTTATTTGGCTTAAGCAGCCTCAACCCCAATTAACTCCAAATACTCAGACTCAGAATATACAACAGCATTCACTTCTACTGCTTTTTTTACTTTACCTGCACCAGGCTTTGCCCCGCAAACTAACATTGTTTTATTAGACACAGAAGATGATACCTTTGCTCCAAGCAATTTGGCTTGCCGTTCCATATCCTCACGATTACCACGCTCCATTGTGCCCGTAAATACAATAGATTTGCCAGTAATTGGACTAGTAGTATTGACCGGTTCAGAGGATATAAGGCAGAATTGGTCGACCAAGTTATCGAAGTCAGGTTTAATGCGTGTAAGCGTCAAGACCAGTGATTTTGCTTTTTTTTCGCCAATATCGGTGATAAGCATTGCCTGATCTTCAGTGATAGTAAACACATCCTTAATGGAATGGATTTGCAGTATTTTCTCGCAACCACCTCGGCCTACGCCGTGAATCCCAAATGCCGCAAGGAAACGCCAATCTTCAAGGCGAACCCTTTTACTTCCATCTAACGATTTTAATAGGTTTTTTGCTACGCCTGTGCTAATTCCCGCCGCCAATAGGTCATTTAGTTCCATCCTATTGTAAATTTTCTCAACGGTTGTATACCCGTGAGCAACTAACTTTTGAACAACCTTTGCACCGAAGCCATCGCAGTTACCAATAGTTTTAAAGAAGTGGATCAATGTATTCTCAAGCTGGGCTGGACAGTTATAATTATTAGAGCAAACTAAAAAATCATCCTCCCATTCCACTTCAGAACCGCAAGAAGGGCATTCTGTAGGTATATTGCAATCACTTTGTGAAGGAGAGACAACACTTGCTATCCAAGGAATAACTTGCCCACTGCGATAAACTTTGACAATAGCACCTTTGCCTATTTTTTTAGCTAATACGTTACCAGCATGATGGCATGTAGCGCGACTAACTGTAACGCCACCTACTATGGTAGGGGTTAATAATGCAACAGGCGTAATCCGTCCTGTTTTGCCTGTTTGCCATGCATTATCAATTACTTCAATGTCATGTGATTCCGTGTTTTTCTTGAATGCTACCTGCCATTTATGATGGTGATTTGTTGACCCCATTACTTCTTTTATGCTTTGGGTAATCGCCTCAAGCACCAGGCCGTCTGTATCGTACACCGATTTTTCAATCAAACTTTCCCAGTAAAACCCCAGATTACTACTAACATCTTCAACATTACCTACCAAACCGATTATTTGATTAAAAGGTCTGAATACAATAGCCCCATCATTAATTGCTTCACTAATTAAATTATCGACTTCACCTTCTTTGATAACGGCTGCAATTACGTTTCGAGTATTATCGTACACGCCCGATAATTTTTCTTTGAAGTAATCTTTTGCGACTACGATTTCACCTTTTCCAAGTCCACGCGATAGTTCGTCGTTAGCAAAACTTGACTCAATTTTCAATCCCCTATCAAACGCTCTCGTTATGTCTGTACCCTGTCTGCCATTGCCTCTGGTGTAAAGGATTGCTCCGTCGTCATAAGCGGCATAGCCATCTAACTTTGGTGTTATTCTTATGAAAATTTCAGAAGCAGACAAACCAATAGATTTGCCTGCGGCAATTACCTCAGAAGCCCATTTATCAATCGCTTTCGAGGAATATGCCTTGTTAGTTGAAAGCATTCGTTCAGGAAGCGGTATTTTCTTACCCAAAAACTCTTCGTCATCAGATTCAGGCTCCACGTTGTTCAAAAACGGGTGCTCTGGGTTCCGGTGCACAAGTTCCGCAATAAAAACGTGATCGTATTCTTCATCAGAAACCAAAGGATTGCCGCCACGGTATTCAAAATTTAATTTTTCAATATAACCAATAAGATCGCTATCGCTAACTGATCGAATAGTGCCACCAGCTATAATTGCAGCAACATTTGATTTAATGGCTTCGATATTTTGAGTCATTTCTTATCCTGAGTTTATATTGTGTGAAGTGTAGAACGATTGCAAACAGATGACTGTTTTACTAAACAATTGCACATATTTAATCACAAAAACTCGAAAGAGTCAAACGTTTTAGCGAATAAAAAAAGTATATTTAGACTCATTCAATATGGAGTAACGCACTAGATCGAAATGAACAACGCTATCTAAAACCCTGACTCCTTCTGTTATTTTCCAAATTCTTGTTCAAGCCAATTGTTGATGATTTTTTTGACTTCGTTACGCATGTGTTTTGTTTTTGTTGCGCCATTGCCAGTGGATGAACAAATTCCGTCTTTATCAAATCGAAAGCTACCGTGGTAATACTGATTTACTATCTCAGCAGCATCGTTTTCTTCTTCAACTAAATCTTCAAGTGAATATGTTTCGTATGGAGATTTACTATCTACTTGAATGATTGTTCTAATTTCCCAACGCAAATAATCATTTTTAGCCAAATAATCTTTATCGCCAACCAACTCCTGCTTTCCGTCTTCGATTAGTTTCTCTGCCATTTCTTTGGATGGCTGATCTAATTCAAATTTACCTGAAAAAGCGTATTCGTCGTGATCGATCTCAAAGTTTTTAGCAATTCGAGATAAAAGTTTATTGCATTCAGCTAGGCTCCGGTCTGCAAATAACTTGTGGGCCAAACAAATTTGGCTAAGATTGGTAGTTTTATTCATGATAATTATCCGTTGCAAAAATTTAAGCTTTCACTAATGTTCTCATTAGTTATGGCGGCCAATGCATTCCATGCAGCGATTCCACTAGTATCGTTTTCTTTTCTTTCGAGGACTCGCATTTTTACCGATTTTTTCCATTCGTCGAGAGTACCCACAAATATTGAATCAGGGATGGGCAGCTGGACTGCAAACATAACCCAAATTGGCTGCTTCAACCAATAATGCTTCAACTCTGGATTTTCGTTCCCAGTCACTCATTTGTAGCTTACCCATTCTCTTTATATTTGCGAAATATTAACTCTTAAACTTGAAACAGTCAAACACAATAAATGCATAAATAAACTTATCAAAATAATTGTTGACAAGTAGAGTTTTACCTATAAAATTCATTAAAACTTGAAATGGTCAAACTATAAATAGGAGTAAGAAATGGCAAAAATTAATGTTTCTGAGTTAAATGGAATAGCACTTAACTGGGCAGTCGCGTCTTTTTATGAAAAAAATATATCTATCGGGCATAACCACACCATGACCGCTCCAGCTATATTTGATATTGATTTGATCAACATGCAGGTTGATGGTGGAGCCGAATTGAACTATTTACTAGAATCAATTGGCTTATTAATGCAAAGCGAAAAAATAAGTGCTACTTATGATGAAGACTTTCACGGCACCGAACGCGATGAAGATGGAGGTGCATGGATTGCTTATAAGCGAGACTACTATCTCTCTGGAGCAAATCTTTTGACCGCTGTTCTACGCTGTTTAGTTGCTACAAAATTCGGTGATTTTATTACCATTCCTGATTTATTGCTTGAATTGACAACTTTCTATCAGGTCGGTTTAGATTCGTCAAAAATGGATTATGAAACTTAGTGCGAAATATTTAAGCCCATTGAAAATACCTTTGATCCAATCGCCGGAATGACTATTACCGCTAACGGTCGAGAGTACGGGACACTATTTAATACGTATGGAGCAGAACATGAGCATGTGAAAGCAATTGCTGCTAACCATAATTCAAAAGTATGGACGTTGATCGAAGTGGATGGCAAGTCTTTTATTGAGTCCGGTTACCACTATGTAAACCGGTTAGGTTATTTCATTACAGAAATAGGATTTTCAGAAAAAGGCATTTCTCAGCTTACAGTAGAAGTTAATTCTGAAGAAGAATTTATGGACTAGAAAAAAGGTGTTACCCATGGACTATCAATCTTGGTGTGAATCGTTTAAGCCAATTGAAAACAAATTAAATGTTGATGAACCTATGTTTGTCGATGTTGACAATGGGCGTGAGCTTGGAATACTTTTCAGAAACGAAGGTGAAGATATTGTCTATGTGAACGAAATAGCCAAAATATATAACGACAAAATTTGGACTGTAGCCGAATTCGATGGAAGAATTTGTCTTTCATCTGGCTTTAAAAGCGAACACGCCATTGCATACGCTATTACCGAGATAGGTCTATCCGAAAAAGGATTTTCAAGTCAAATTATTGATATTGAGTCTAAATTCAATGACGAAGTTGAGATTTTGCACTATGGGCCATACATACCAACTTTATGCAACCTGTTGAAAAACGGTCATTTTGACTAACTTGAGAAACTATAACTTTTACAACAACCCATACACAGGCTGTTAATAATGAAAAACTCAGAATACCTCCAAAAATCCGGCATGAACTGTCCTCACTGTAGAAGTTCTAGTATTGGAAGTAAAGGTACTTTTGTTGAGTTTAGCATTTATACCTTAGATACAACTTATTGCGCACCGGGTATTGCGGCCATTGGTGGCGCATAGACCATTGAGCGGTTGGCTCCCGTCAGTTCGCATTGCCGGGTTAGGGCCAGTGGTTCAAGCTGGCTAACTCATTGCTTACGGTGCTCTACAGGCAAATCCCTGACTTTTTTTCAGCCAATCCAGTTCCATTTTCAGCCGACCAATCTCAGAATAAAGCCGTTCTGAACTTGAAGAGGGGTCAACAGGTTTAGGTACGCGTTTAGCGTCGAACATGCTTGGAGCCTGATCTTGCAGCTCTTTCTTCCAAAGGCCGACTTGCGTTGGATGTACGCCGAACTCTTGTCCAATTTCGTTAACGGTTTTAACGCCACGGATCGCTTCAAGTGCTACTTTCGCCTTGAAATCTCCTGTAAAGTTTTTGCGCTTCGTTTCACTCATTTCCTACTCCTTTTGGGGTAGGTTACCATCTTAATTTATTGTCTGAAAATCGGGGTCCACTATAAATCGCATGGTAAAAATGGATATTTAATGCTAATCTACTTTTTGTTTGAATTATTCTTGTGAATGTCCAGGTACTCACCGAAAATATGGTGGCTAAGAATATTACTTCGCCAAAGTGGCAAAGAGTAGCAAAGTTACACACCGAATAGGTGGCTAATAATTTAGAATGACTATGGTAACGATATCGTGTCGAATTGTTCACGGAACTAGTTAGCGGAGGGGTCTTGGCGGATTATGTTCGTAGTTTTAGTTTGGCCGCCAGTCATTCCGAAAATGCTTCTAAAGCTGAAGATTTTCTAATGTCTATGATTGAGAGGTACTGCTTAACCCCAGATTTATTCCATCATCAAAAACTTACAAGCGAGTCGCTATTTTTGCGAAAGCTTGTTTAGGGGCATCCCAGCCCCAACAAGCGGCAAAAACTACGCGACCATTTAATGCCTCCGGCGGCCCCGATTCGCCCTCGTCGCCTGCTCTTGCGCCTAAACGGCTTAAGAGCTAGGCTCCAAATGGCTTGACGGCGTTTCGCGATGCCTTGCAGGTTTTCTTCGCTTCGCTGCGATAACCCGCCCGGCGCTACGCCTATCGGGGACTAAAAATCTTCACTTCGCTTGCGCTCCGTTTCCACGATTTTCAGCGAATGTCAGATTTGGTTTTGACTTTAACAGATTATAGTTTTACAGATTATAGCTATCTACGATTTGACATCCTTGATTCCACAACAAAGGCTATTACAACGGCGGAAGAGCAGCTATGCTTGAGTCCATTCGATGATTTTCTGTTGCTGACGGCATTACAGCACCGTTCCGTTAAATATTCGCGATCAGGACGCTATCGTGTCCGCGCTATTCATCCTCGCCCTGAACGACGGGGTTTTTCGCGCAATCCGATAAATAAATCCATTTCAGATTTAACTCCAAAACAATTCCAACTAAGAAAGACGTTTAATATCAATAACTAACATAAAATATTTCTTGACATTTTTTGTGCCACATATAAAATACCTAAAAACTCGAAAGAGTCAAACTGTTTTTAATAGCGAAATTAATGCCTAAGTGTACAGATAGTGCGCGATTTTATTCGCAAATGGCTAGACGGCGTAGACAAAGTAAACCGTTGTATAGATACCCTGGGGATTAAGATATCCGCTTAAGTTATTAATTGAAATAAAAAGGAATAAATATGTCAAAATTTAAAGTATTTCCAGTATTAGGTGGCACAGATTGGACTGACGATCCTGGTTTCTATGTGACAGACCCCAGCAAGTATGCCACAGAAATTTCTAAAGGGCGTGCGGCGCTTGAGCTATCTGGAGCAGGAAAAATTGAGTTTTACCTTGTAGGTGAGCCGGCAGGGGCTGGTTTTTTGGATGCTGATGAATTTCCAGATTTTCTGGATGATGAAAATAAATCTGAGCCGACTTTGTACTATGTTGAGAACGGTACAAAAGTACCTGCCCAGCTAGTGGATGTATTATCCCGTTATGCACCAACATGGCAAGGGCCGTCTCTTGAGGTTACTAGTGATTCAGCAACCTTGCTTTGGTCGTCTAAATATACAAACGATGAACTACGTGTCGATGTCGAGTCTATCTATCCAAATGTCATCAAATTTGTGCAGTTAGAACACTATTCCGGGGAATTTGCCGAATTGGTGGATTAGGATTGTGTATATGAATCTTTATTATTCTCCTACAAGAGAGAAGGTAACTAGTATTTTATTGATTTATTTTCAGAAGTTATTGAGTTAGTATTCTAAAAATTATGTGATATAGAGAATTTGAGACTTTATTTAGTTTCAAGAAAATATACTCATGGAAAGACTGGGCCTGTCCAAGCCCACGCGTCGCGCTAATGGATCCGCAGTAAATAAGGCACATTTAATCATTTAAAATAAACCAGTCCTTAATGACTGGTTTATCTTTTCAGACTGTTTACCAGTGCCGACACCGCGACCTTGGGCGGATAGTTCACCAACAGGTGAACGTGGTCATCTTCACCATCGAACTTAACCAGTTCGGCCTCGAAGTCGGTAAACACGCCAGTGAAGATGTCTCGCAAGTCATCGATCACTTCTTTAGGGCAGGACATGCCCGGCTTGTCTGCCAAGTGAACGGTGAAGTAATGCCGTCAGCAACAGGAACTCACCGAAGTTATTCAGCCCTTTTGGGCTGAAAGCAGTAGGAATCACCGGCCTAATTCGGGGAGGATGTCAATGTATAAGTGTCAAGCAGTTGGCGTGTATTGGGCTTTAATGATTACGTGGCCAACGCCCCGCAACATAACCTAAGGCTTCTTGAATATTCAATTCGCGGGTAGCGCCACCAGTACGCACAAAAAACTTAGGCGTATTATTCTGTTCCAGAAAAACCGGACGAGGCGACGGTGTGACTATCACCCGGCATACTTGTTTGCCATCAATGTCATGAAACAATATATGTAAAAAAGGACATAAATCTGCGCCAAGAAACTCTGAAACAAAAGTCATAATGGCTCGCTCAAAACCATCCTGATTTTGTTTTTTTAAGGATTGATAGTCATGCTCTACTCCCAGAATTTCGCCATTATCAGCCACACCAATTAATAAAGTACCGCCTATGGCACTATTTAGAAAGCCTGTTATAGTTTTTAAAGTCACCGCTTCTAAACTGCGATTGACTCTGGATTCAACCAAATCCCAACGTAACGAAGATTTGAATTCCAGATAAGGCCCTTCGCCTTGCCTAACAATACTAGGAATATCCTTATTCAACTCTTCTTGTAGAAAATCAATATGTTTTAAGCGATTTTGAATTAGGGTATACAGAAAAAGAGAGACCATGCCTAGCATCCCGCCTATTTGAGCATAGAATAACAGCAGTAAAAAATTGTCGTGGCTGATGCGACCCGTTACCATGTATTTTAATTGATCGAACACAAAACCCAGTGATGACAAGGAGCCCGTTGAATGTTCGCGCGCGTATATATAATCATAACTTGGCGCTAAAATTAAAACCCCCACCAGTGCCCCAATATAACCGGCGTTGAAATACAGTTTTAAGCGTTGCCGCCAGATAGTGAGCATTAACAGTAACACGCGTTTCATCATAATACGCGAGAAACCCATTTCTTTAGTCTGGGAGGGATAGCGTCCGCTGTTAGGCGGCCAATCTCGCATTTCCTTTGTTAATTGCTATCGATGTTGAAGAAAAAACGGGGGTACAACGCCTAAAAATTAAAGTCAAAATTGTTCTTTTGATACCCTCTGGGCAAAAAGCAGCTAATGAACTCGCCTAATAAAGGGGTGCGCAGACAAATGTTCAAGATAGAAATTGGTAATTGATGTTAGCCTGTTGAATAGACTTGATATTATGCTTAAAGTAATAGTTAATACGATTAAACTTATGATCATTGTTAGATTATTTCCTGATGGAATTCCTGAAATATATGCGACACTGCT
This sequence comes from Methylomonas sp. AM2-LC, assembly GCF_039904985.1. NCBI lineage: Bacteria > Pseudomonadati > Pseudomonadota > Gammaproteobacteria > Methylococcales > Methylococcaceae > Methylomonas > Methylomonas sp. AM2-LC. The sequence goes on along the minus strand of NZ_CP157006.1, from coordinate 181,535 downwards.
AAGTACATAGTCAATTTGTGTGGCGCTAATAATTTCATTAATAACGGTTAACGGATCGAGTCTTGATACAAAATGAGATCCGCATCCAATGGTAATTGTGATAATAAAAAATCCAGTCAGAATAGTTGCAAAGAGTGCTGACACTGCCCAAATTATTTCAGTGATTGAAATTGTGCAAGTGCATAACCACTTAAACACTATCCATATTTTTGTCCGTGGCCGGTCTTTGAATCTTTCGTAAACAATGTACGTTTGGAGTAATGTAAACCCTATAAGTACTGATGGGATAAAGAATGTTTTAAAATGTATCCATGCGTCAGTATCGTAGTGATGGATGACATAAATATTAATTAATCCCATAAAAAAAAAGAACCCAACCCATAAACTATTTAGATGACTCCACGCTGTTTTTGAGAATCTAATCTTTGAATCGAATGCTTTATCAAAAAAGAAACCTACGGATCGTTCTGCGAGCGTTTTTTCTTTTTTTGAGCTTATGAGATATGCAAAACCAAACAGCCATTCGATAATCGTTAGTTTCCATTTTACGAATTGTTCGTCCCTAAAATAAAGAGTGGCCCCGCCAAAAACTATTACTATTGCGAGGATAGCCCATTGCGTTTGTGTCACTTTCCGCTGAATGACTGCATTAATAGCTATTTGCAAGCAACTGGAAACGATCAGAGCCTCTGTGGCGATATAAATGTCACCTATTTTGTAGGCAATGAAAAATATAGCGAATGGTATCGCTTCAAGAATTATGCTTATCAACTCCAATCTCCCGATGATATCCTGCTTTGATTTTTTGTCTGTTTTGTTCAAGTCTTGATTTTTGTTCGATCCTGATAGATGCCTTGCGGATAGGTAGGTTTAAATAGTACAAAATTTGATCTATTGTGACCCCGGCCAGGGAAACCACAACTACCAATCCAATCGCTAAAAACATAACAGAATCACGAGCATTAAAGTTTTCGTATACAAATGAGTTTGTTTTATACATTACTACTATGTTTTGCAAGATAGGCACTTTGTTTAATGAGTGGACAACTAGCGTGTCGTAATCAAAAAAATTGTCAAAGAGACTGAATGCAATTCCTCCCAAAGCAACGGAAAGGCAGATTAATACGCAGATCGCATTGATTAAAAAATTTATGTTACGCAGTGTAGTAGGAATAATTGACACAGCTTGATAAAAATTTAAACCTTTTTTCTTGTCCTTTAAGTTGATTTTTAATGCCATGTGAAATTATTTATAAATTAGGCGGCTTCTTTAAGATCACGACGAGGTTCGATAATCTCAGTTGTGAGATCGCTTCGTTTTTCTTTTATGTAGTTGGCAATGACTGTTTGCATGTTGTCTTCGGCGGCCGCATTAAGCACTCGATATACGTCAATTTTTCGCAAATCTTCAATGGAATCTGCTGCTAGCTTTATGTATTTAAGGTGGGGTTCGGAATAAGTATCTGTGGCCATTGGTATTTATCATCAAGATTATTAAAACTGTTGTGCTATAAGAGCACGAAACTCTATAGAGTTAGATTTTTCGAAATGCACACAGGAAAGATTTTGTTGTTACTTAGAGAATTAGAGATAAGAACACCATCTTTTTTATCGCAAGACTTTTTTAATTCTTCCAAACGAACGGCTTCATGACTAAAAACTTGTTGATATGTAATTCTTCCACAGAAGAATAGAAAAAAGACCCCAATAATGAAGAATTTTATTCGAGCATCTTTAAGTAATGTATCTAATTTTTCTAATAACTTGTTCATAAAAAAATTGTATATCCCTACTCATTCATTTAAAAGAGCCCGCGAGCTTACACAAGCGGGCTTGAGTGTGCCGTCATTAACGGCGAAGGTAAGAAGACGTTTTAAACGCTTCTAAAATAACACTACAATTAATGCCATTTTCGAACCGTTAAAAAAGTCCCGTCAAGTAGTAACGCGCTTGACGGGTGGCAAAACAACTTAGCCATAATATGCAACAAGGAACTTCACGGTTGACCTGTTCATCTACTGGCTAAAGTAGATGAACTCTGTGGATCATAAGCACACCCGCGCTGACAGGTATTGTGATTATGCATATTTAATCACGCACTTAGTCACAGTGCTTCAGCTGGCCAAATTTACACTTATGGCGTTTTGTCTGGCTTAATTAATAATAAGGCCATACCACTCAAAACTACTATGCAGAAAGGTGCCAAAAAAAAGCCTAGTTTGAAATAGTTGCAATTTTTAAACTTAAAAATGGATGCGTCTACTAATCATTTTTTTGTTTAATTAGTTGATTAAGCGCGATTTCGCTTTGTATAAGGGGAAAAATACAATCCGCCCCAGATAAAGGAACTCTTTTACCTTGGCTATTTTCTAAGTACGTATTTTTGTTTTCATCTGTAGTTATTACATTAAAACCTTTTGTAATTGTGTCTTTAATCCAACCATATACTTTGACAAAACTTTTTTTCTGGCTGGCTTTTCTGAATTCCAATAAGACTTTGTATTTCGCCATATTAATAGCATGATCTATTTCAGATATTCCAGCCCATTCACGTAACAGCTCCTGGCATCTTATAGGATCCTTTTCTGGCAAATCAAATCCAGTCTCGATCATAAACAACTGTCTACCTACCTTGCTATCAGTATCTCCAAGGTAACTTAATTCGTATGCATTCATTTCCACAATGCTTTCGGCGAATTTTTGATGAAATTTAATCAGCCTAATGGTTGGCCAGGCTTCTGGATTTGCTTCGTGCAATGCGACTGCGTATCTGTGCGCTATTCGATCCTTTTCATCAGAAAATATTCTTTCAGCTCTGGGGCGGCCTAATTTGTTTTTTTTGGGAATATCCTGCTTAGAAACGTTAATTTTCTGCTGTTTGTTATTTGTATTCATCATAATACGCGAGAAACCCATTTCTTTAGTCTGGGAGGGATAGCGTCCGCTGTTAGGCGGCCAATCTCGCATTTCCTTTGTGATTTGCTATCAATGTTAACGAATAATCCATGGGCGTTTACGCGTTGAATCACGGCCTTGTGTATCACCTAGCCGGTTGGGTACCGCTTACCTGGTCAAACTAAACTTAAAACGTTAAACCAATCTCCGGCGCTTTTAGCTGGTGTTGTTGGCTTTTATCTCTGAGCGCACTCAAGAAAACGAATATCAGTATCGACATGCGAAAGAAGTCCTTCAGGATTAATGCCGTGCTTTATTAATACTTCATTCATAGCCTCTTCCATCGCTTTTTGTGCACGACGCTTTTCATGTTCATCACCATGTTCTTCCATCCAAAAAACATCTCTGTGATAATTTTTGAATTGGATACGTTTTTGCAGTTCATTTACAAAATCTGTATTGAATTTTTCGGCACCTTCGTATTGTTTCCAAAAATCTTCGCTTGCATATGTGTCGGCCGGTGGCAGCCACTGACGGTGATTTCCAACCATTCGATTCATACGTTCAATTAGTTTCTTGTTCTTTATAAAAAAATGAATGGTTCCAGCCTTTGGATATAGGCGAATGTCGAAATAAGTTCCAGAAACTCGCTCACTGCTCTTTAGATTTTTAAATTGACTGTGAGCTACCGATTCTAAACTTAGTTCTGGTTCAACTTTTCCATCCAGTAGCGCAAAAACTTTGTCTATATCTCTAAACATTTGCATTGTTTTGTATGGCATTTGGCTGTGATAAGAGTCAACGCCATTGCCAGGAATAATGAATCTGGATGACTTAATTTTCATTCCCAGTGTGCGATGCTTCGTATTGGACTTCCATCCTTTAAACCACACATTATTGTCGCTGTGATAACGTGAAATTAGATCAAAAACATCACAGACCATTGATATCTGTATGTCACCCTGCCTATCTAAAATCCCCTGTAAGAATCCCATGATATTTTGTACAGTGAATTCCAAATGTTTTATGGTTTCAAAATCTGATTCCAAACGATCTTGAGCCTTTGAGGACAGCTTTGAGCTTACCTTCGTCGATTTTAAAATGCTAGTCCATGCTTTGTTTTTTAAGGTGCTATACCGATTTTGTAGCGTTTCTTTAACCCACTCTACTGAGCACTCTGTACTGTTATTAATTAAATGACTTTTTTCTAATTCGGTACCACCGTTAAATTCTTCCATGGTCTTACCCATCATTAAGGAATACTTGCGAGCCCTTGCTTCAGCTATGATTGATCTCCGAGTTGCTTCGAGCGCAGCTTCAAACATCAAAACAGAGTTTTCTACAAAGGATTCAGGAAGCACAAGGTAATTAGTTTCCTGATAATCTCCGGCCAAATCTTCGCTGCTAGCTTGATCTTTTCTCAGGTTGTCTAAAATATTGCCCAGAATTTCATTTTCAAAATTCGATTTCTTGTTAAGCCATATCAGCGCTATATCAACTTTGGTTTTTCTTTCTACATCCGGTACCGAAAACATTCCACTTAAATATTCAACAGATCCGTGTCGTTCAATAAGCTTTGCTAAGTGTTTACGTTCTCTTGTGTAAGGGTTTTTTAGCGTTTCCGCATTAATTATTCCAACAATTTCACCTTCAAAAAGAATCTCCCATGCTTTTAGTATGTGGGAGCAACCTGACATAAAAGGTGGGTTCATCAGTATTGCGTCGTAACACGCACCGCTTTTGAACTGCATAAAATCAATTCCAACAACATTAAATCCTTGTGATTTAAGTGTGGCGTGCTTGTTGATATCAATTTCACAGCAGTCGATAATAATTTTTCGGCTAAAACGATGATCAGAGTCCGTGCGACATTTTAAAAGATGTCCATCGCCTGCAGATGGCTCAAGCAGGCGAACTATGTTTTTGTTTTGAAATTTCGCCCATGCCATAGCGCTTAACGCTTCAGGTGTTGGGTAGTATTGAATATCCATATTAATGGGCCTCCAATTCGCGACGAATAGAAGCGATGCCTGTTTCAAACTGATTTAATGAGTAAATTGATCTTGGGTGGTTCCCGTATTTTGCTTTAATTTCGACATCGTCGGCGCTTTTTGGATGGAACACTTTTGAACCGTCTTTGTATACCAGTTTGATTATACGTTTGTCACCTTTCAAAACATCCTGGAGAATAAAGTATTCATGTCCTTTATAGATTGCTTTGCCTTTGATGATATTTTCGGTAATTGATACAGCTGGTTGAATTTCAACGTGCCGATCTACCGCAATAACAATCTGGGAGGCAATATCAGGCGTTTCTGAAAACCACATTTTTTTGGCAGCATCAAACTTGCCGCCAAGCCGTTTAATAATTTTTCGAAACTCAAACGTTGGACCTATCAACCAAAATCGGTTGTCGTTTTCTTCTACTGATAGAAGTGCTGATGACATAATAACCCCCATTACTGGAAAACTCTGTAACCCGAGGCACAGATTGTTTTGACTTGCGGTTATTAGAACATTAAAACTTGAAAGAGTCAAACTATATTGTAAGGGTACTTAGAACTTTTATTCGGCTATCGCTGAGTCGCTTTCATCCCCAACCTGAAGCGTTTAGCGCTACCGCATGGTAAATTCCAGACAACTCTCCGAAGAGCCGTTTTAGATTTCTGGTTCACTGTGGAGAGATTCTAGTTTTTCAAGCCCAGCTAGGTAATTTAATAACAATTTTCTAGTACGCATTAGATCTTCTTCTTTCTCAATTATTTGCTCACGAAAGATTCTGATAGCGCAGTTCGCGTTATGTTTTGCTGTAGCAATGATCACATCCTTATCTGTTGAAAAAGTGTTGTCGTACATCATTACTCCGTCATGCGTAACATTTGGCCAACCTAGTTTTTCGCACTGTTTTTCGATAATCGTGCATTCATTATAGGTATAAACTGTTATAGATGGCTGATTGAACTCATCATCTGAGATAATAACTTGTCGCAGAGTTTCGAGATCGGCCTCCATTTCTTGTTGATACCGATTAAGTTCGTTGTTGCTACCGGAATACCTTTTAATTATTGAACCATTTTGATCAATAACAATAATGTCGTTAATATAACCGGAGCCTATGCAGATACCTTTTTTGGTTACATGTACGTTATGACCAATTTTGTAGTGTTCTTTTAGCGCTTTCCATCCCATGATTACCACCCTTCTGGGTACACGCCACCTGAAATCCACAACTCAAGCACTCCCCAACCATTTGGATCTCCGCAATAGTAATAGGCACCGTATTTTTCAACAAAGTAAACTGGTTGGCCAAAGACGTTTCCTATTTTTACGCCGTCGCTAATTACGAACTCATCTAGATCACTTGAAGATTCACTAACGTTTCCAATTTTAATTAATTCCTCAGGAGAAATATTTTTAAAGTTATTGGAATCTTCGAAACAGATACCATTAATATGGGTACGTTTGTCAGCCCAATACTCAGAGGAAAGAGTTTTTGCGTGTGTCAATACTGCATTGCAAAATTCTTGCTTAATATCCTTTCTGTAGAAGTAGTGATCGTTATTGGCCAGTGCAAACATTTCATCAAAAATTTCTTTATTTTGATTGTAAACTATTGAAGCAAGCTGCTCGCTTCTTAAGCCAATATAAGCTAAAGAAGGTATTTCCTTGTCGATTAACTTCATACCGCCTGAGGGATACATCATAATTAAATCCGGGACTTTCTTGGTGGAATTCGAGTCTTCAATACTTGTCTCGTCAACTTCAACCAAAAAAACTCGACAAACTTCTTCGATACGTTCTCCGCTCGGCAAGGTTATCTGTAAAAATCCATGATCATTTGCAATAGATTCGGTTGTGTACGTTAGCACTGTATTAATCGATTTATGTAGATTCATGTAAAAAACCCTAATAATTTGTCTTGGGTCTTATGGTATATGACTTAAGATCTAAAATACGATAGTGAAAACATCGATTTTCGCGTAGCCTATTGTATGGAAATTTTGATTGTTGGATTGTTCGGCAGGCAGTAAGACAAGTTTTGAGACAAAAAACCAGTAACTAAGTCAAGCCCATTTTTGTGGCTATTTGCCAAATGAGGTTGGAATGATGAACGATAGGCTTTATCATTGAAGTTGATCAAATGGTTGGAATTTGACTTTCGGATATTTATAGCTTGGTTGGATGGGGGCTTGATCGTCTTGTTACGACCCACTCTAGACATTGAAGATGAAATTCAACAGCCTGCTTTTGTTTTCATAGCGGCCATCGCCTTTACATGTGTAAAAAATGTTGCACAATAGGTAAACCTGTAGGATGCGGTTCGTGCCTCACAACATATCCTACGGCACTTTTAATTATTTCGAGCGACGCGATGAACACGGTGAAATATTTTCTATTACTAAAGCTGGATACAATGCCGTCTTCACAACTCCTAATTTTAAATAGACCTTTAATAGTAACCAAGCCTAACGCTACGCGGCTGAACTTTGCGTTAGCCGCCATAGTCTCGCATATCACACTCTCGTGTCAGATCACATGAAACGCCCGACCTTCTTTATATCGTCAACGATCCATGACTTCCGAGATCTTCGTTCCGCAATTAAGTTTTATCTTGAGGAGCAAGGTTGCAAAGTGCTGGCGTCCGAGTTCAACGACTTCGAAAAGCCGCTAGACAAACATTCGTATGACGCATGCTTAAAGGCCATCCACACCGCCGACTATTTCGTTCTCCTGATTGGTGCAAGAGTGGGCGGCTGGTATGATGAGCCGAATCGCATATCCATTACACAACGAGAATATAGAGAAGCGTACGAACAGCATCTTCTCGGCAAACTTAAGATTCTCAGCTTCGTAAGATCTGAAGTCTGGCAGATGAAGGAAGATCGGCGTGAACTCGCCAAGTTTCTTGAGCCGATTGGTTTGAGTGAAACAACACGCAAGTCGATTGAGAATCACCCTAGCAAGTTTGCTACGGATGCAGAGTTTCTCATCAACTTTCTCAACGAAGTTGGGCGCAATCGAGAGACGAAGCTCGCGGTACAAGGTCAGACCCCGTCACCCACTGGAAACTGGCTTCACACGGTTTCGGTCTTTCGGGATGTAGTTGACGTCCTTCAAGGGCAGGTCTTCTTCTCAATACCTGTTGAGGACATGGCGGCTCGACGCCTGCTCCGACGAGAGTTGCGTGAATTCGTCGGTCAATGCCTTGTCAAGTTTGAAAGCAAAGGCAATGTCTACTCACCTCGGTTTGTAATAGAGAGATTTCACGAGGAATGTCCAATCTATCTGGAAGAGAAAAGAGATGTGTTCATTTCCGTTTCCACGAAACGCTGGGATGCTATCTCAATGCTTGCTATGCACCTCTTAGCCCGGCAGCTTCATCCAGTCGTTTTACCGCAAGTCTTATCACGGCCAACTTTCCTTGAATTCGAACTTTCGAGCAACTCGTACAAGGAGACGCCCGTCTACGACGCTCTACTACGCCTTCAAGACGAGATTCGACGGTTCAACTTTTCGAATACATCTGAGAACTTGTCTGTACTCTTTGAACATTCATCACGCGCACAACCGCACCATGGTACAAGTATTAAAATTGAGACCGTTCGGCTTGTTGGGCTGCTTCACCTGCTTGACAGGTGGTCGAACGTTCTTGACCTCTCTACAAGCATACTCAAACACCTAGAAGGAGCACCATTTGTCGCCCCAGACTTGCGACCTGACACACCTGTCCAGGGAATGCAGAAAATGCTGGAAGACGAAAGACTCACCGATCAAGATATCAGTTCATTCGTAGCCGGAGAAAAATGACGGCAAACCCATCCATCAACACAGACGTCGGTTATGTCAAACGTTATATTTATGGAAAGTGTCATGCTAGGAAAATGTAAATTATGCAAGGAAACAAAAGAATTAAAGGATAGTCATGTCATTCCAAAATTGATTTACCGTTATATGCGTAAGCATCAAGATACGACAAATAACTTGAATGGATTATTAACACTTGACAGTAAAAAGAAACAAATTGATGTAACTCAAAGACAATGGCAGGATAAATTGTTTTGTGAGGATTGCGAGCTACTACTTTCAAAAAACGAAACAAAATTTGCTAGAATCCTCCATGATATTAATCTTATGAAAAAAGAGGAGCTTGCAAAGGAATATTATTCAACAGACGATGCTCAACTATTTGAAGAGTTCAAGCGAGTCGCTATTTTTGCGAAAGCTTGTTTAGGGGCATCCCAGCCCCAACAAGCGGCAAAAACTACGCGACCATTTAATGCCTCCGGCGGCCCCGATTCGCCCTCGTCGCCTGCTCTTGCGCCTAAACGGCTTAAGAGCTAGGCTCCAAATGGCTTGACGGCGTTTCGCGATGCCTTGCAGGTTTTCTTCGCTTCGCTGCGATAACCCGCCCGGCGCTACGCCTATCGGGGACTAAAAATCTTCACTTCGCTTGCGCTCCGTTTCCACGATTTTCAGCGAAGGAGGGCAAAACCTGATGTTAGTTTTTCTGAATATAAACAGATAAAAGACCTAGGATATTTTAATAATGAAAAAGCGGAGACTTTAAAGTACTTTTCTGCTTCGTATGTACTTCGGCAACTCTACCTCCTTGAGAATCTCCTTTCCCAAGAAGAGGTTAGCATGCTTGAACACTATCTTTTAGGAAGGTGCAAAGGTGATTTCAACCTCATAGTAAACCTAAATTATGGACAAGAATTTAAGGCGTTTTGCTCATCACTGCCTATAGATAAACTTGATGACTTTAAACATTACAACTTTATCGTTCCAGAAATGTGGTTTCATCTAATTTTTGATAAAAACAATAAGCTTGGTCCTTGCAAAGTGATGATTCAACCTGATGATTTCCTAAAAAACAAAGTGATTTTTCAACTTTTATCTACACCATACATAGGTGCATCAACAACTAAAAAAGCAAAAAAAGCTCTTGAAAAATAGATATAACAAAGCATGGCAGCGGACAAGTCGCTGAATGCATCGTTCAGTATTCAAAATAATTACCGCGCCATCTGGCAGTCGGGTCTGGGTATGTGGATGCGCAGTACCGTCGGTCTCTGAATAACCGCTTTATGACCTAAACCTGCCATATACCTATGCTTTCTGATCGGCAGGGGTTGGCCGATAACAAGCATTGTTTATCCAACCAATTTTTGCACATAACAAGCTATTACGCCCAGCAACAATCCGACCATGTTTTGCACAAAACGGCGCAATCATGAAAACATGAGTCATTTTGATTTCCAACCCTAGAATGCAATTGCCATTTAAAGATACATCAATAGCTTAACTTTCGATTTTGTTAATCCCCCTGATCTTTATTAATGGGATGAGGATTTAATGTCGGCGGAAGGAGCTGTGTTATAAGGTGGTTTCTGATATCTTGGGCTCGAAAGGGCTTTATCGACTACAGCCGCAAAGTTACGTGTAATTTCATTTAATGTTTCAGCGCCATTATCTGAAAAAATATCAAGAAGGGCTTGCGTGCGATTAGTTATAGTAGACACTTTTTTCATTATTTTGATCTCTCGTAACGAATCATTAAACTTAGTAAAGCCAAAAAAGGCTGCAACGAATCGGAAAGTTGCTGCATTCGATCGTTATCTTTTACAGCATCTTGATTATCGGTTTCGATATTTACGATCCCAATTGGAGTATTCTTATCTCCAGGTATGATCAATGATACAAAACTTTTGAAGGGTTGTGTTGAAAAATATTCCGCAATTTCAAGTTTTATATTTTTGGGGACATCTTTAGGATATTTTAGCGCATTAACTGATACAAATACTTCTTTTCGACGCATGAAAGCCTCAGGTGCGCCAGGTAAATATTTCCGTAAGCCTTCGCTACCTATTTTTTCTACTGGCAAAAGAAAGTCCTGTGATTGATTGCGATTCATGTGGTCTTTAATTTCGAGATAAAACTCATAACGACTTTCGTCACCAAATGACCACAAGATTCTGTTCCGATGAGAATTAGTTAATTCATGTGGATGTATTGCAAGCATCCAGTTAGCATTAACATGCGATTTATTTTTAAGGTAATATTTTGAAGTTGTTGTTATTTGGATAAGAATTTGTTCTACAACATATTCAAGTTTGAATTTACCGGCTAGACATCGATCTGAAGCAAGTATACAGGCCGCCAACCCGAAAGTTGACTCACTAATGATGTTTTTTAATTCCACTAACTCCTGATCATCATTTTCACGACGATTTTTTTCTATTAACTCATTAAGATTATATTGGTAGCGCTGGTAGCCAAAAATCCAAAATTCAAGGACCGGGGAAAACCCTCTTTGAGGCCAAAATATTGGCTCACGTTTTTGCGCAGCTTTTGCACCAAACATGACAATGATTGTCATTAGAATCAGACCTGCAAGAGAGGCAGTTACGAACGATATTGCATAGTATCCGCCAACTGCCGATCTAGATATTTGTTCATCGTCCATTAGTTCCTTCCAAGAGCCTAAAAAACCAATCATACCTATGCCGATAGCCCACTTTAATGAAATTACGCGAGGGTCATTTTTTAGCTCAACTGGTTTTTTTGAACCTTGCCAGCCGGATGTTGAGAAGATAAAACCGAGTAAAACACCGATTACAATTGCTACGCATTCCATTAGGTTTGTTGGCCATCTAAATGAATAAAACATTAGTTGATCCCATGATTTTGTGTTTAAAATGCTATATTTCTGAGCCTATATGCTGATTACTTTATCATTATAACTTGAAAAGGTCAAACAATATTATTAATCAGAGACCAACGGAATTTAACATTACTTTTAAATCTATCTATTTCCATCAAAAGACACACCAGCCCTTGTCAGGTAGTCGCTTGCTAGCCGCTTAATGTACCCAGGATCAACTTCTAAATGTTCGATTAAGTCGTCATTAGGATTAATTACGCCTTCTATTTGTCCACGCTTAATACCCAGTATATCTGCGATGATAGGGTCGCTCCCATTCTCAGAAATCAAATAATGGGCCATTACTGTGTTTTCCTGCCCATCCCTAGCCGCCCGACCTATACACTGATCATGTACTGCTGGTGAATAATCAAGTTCACCTTTTACAACAGTCCAACACACCGATTGCAGACCGTCGAGTCCAGCACCCGATCGAAGCGATACGATCATTAACTGACTTTCACCATATATGAATGCGTTTTTTGCGGCATCCTTCTGTTTTGCCGATTCCGTGCCTGTATACATTACTGGTTTAAAATCGTATAAACGTTCTAGCCATATATTGTAAACTTCCCGATGCCATCCAAATAGTATGACTTTTTCGCCAGATTCCAACAGCATTCTGACGAATTCTGCAACGTATGGGGCCTTTGCAATACCTGTCGCTTGCCTCATCATTATATTGAATTCTTGGGCAGCATGAAAAGCTGCCCCGACTGATTGCTGCTGATTTGCTAATATGATTTTTGCAAGCTCAACTGCCGCGCCTTTGATGCTATCTAGTTTGCTGCTATCACAATCGACATACTGCGGTATTTTAATAATGGGTGGCAGCTCGCGGCCAACTTCTTTACGCGTGCGCCGAATCATCAGTCCTTCCCTTCTCAGATATTCTCCGAATGCTCTTGGATCTTTGATGGATTCCCCGTCTCCGCACCATTCACGTAAGAATTCTGGTCTAGTCCCTAGCGCCCTAGGTCTTATGCAATCAATCACATTAAAAAACTCATGGCCTTGATTGTATATAGGTGTTGCCGACAATCCCATTACTAAATTGGCTTTACCTGCTATATGTTTTGCAGCGGCATATTTATTTGATTCATGTCTGCGCAGTTCTTGCGCTTCATCAAATATCACTAGTGGTACCAGTCCTGATAAAACATCAGACCATCCATGAAGCTTATGGTAATTGCAAATAATTACATCGGGCAATTTGTCGTCACAGCCTTTTTTTCTTGTTTTCACAATCAAGTCGTAAGTTTTCCCTGTTTTTAAAGCGTGAGTTTTTAATAAGGGTGCAAAACGGTTTATTTCGTTCTCCCATTGCGATACCAGGTGAGACATAGTTACAACTAGCGCAGGAAGATTATTTGCTATTGCCAAAAGACAGATGCCGGTTACAGTCTTTCCCAACCCAAGATCATCAGCAACCAGCACGCCCTTTTTAATAATGGCAAGCGTTGCAGCTATTTTTTGATAATCTCTCGCAGGGAAAGCCAACTCGAAATCATTAGGTGGATTTCGAAAATTCAATAAAGCGGCAACTTGGTTTTCTTGTTCTACATGAAATTCGGACCGCTTCGTCATGTAGTCCATTCGGTCTACCTTCATTGGATATCTGTCTAAGAACCACAATAAATCACGGCAATTTTCTTCGTTATCAGAAAGGCTGGATAAATCTCCAGCACGCTGATCGATCTCTGGAAAAAGACGCTTCAGCTTCGTTCTTACATGCGGTTCGCAAACAATATTCCAGTGGCCATTGTTGTAAGTTATTTCACCCAAGCTCAAAGTAGGCTCCCTATTAATCTAATGGAGAGTATTTCTTTTTCGTGTAGTCGTTTTGGAATTCTAAGTATCCAGAATGGTGTTCCAATCACTAAAACAGCCCTAATGTCGTCGTGACTCGCATACCGGGCGACCTGTCTTATTGCTGTCGATAAACTACCTTTAATTTTTATTTCTACAGCAATTCCATCAATAATGAAATCTGGTCGATCACGCTTGGAAATTGACTTTTCGCGCACATACTCAATATTGCTTATCTGCAAGACATTTTCAATGCCTGTTTGCAGTTCGTTTTCACAGGAAAATCTGAATTTGTAATTTAGCAATATTGTTTCTATTTGGTTTATACGTTGCGTAACGGATTCGTTGCCAATCATTTTTATAAATCCAAGGAGGGATGAATACCCGCCAGTGAGTTTCGGACTTGATTTTTTCCATTGCAATGCCACAGAGAGAAATATGGGGGAAAGCATGAGCGCCTGCGCCTTTTAGACGATAGGCAATTGCTATTGTAGTATGCCTTTTGCATTGCAACTACCCACACATCAGATTGGATTTTCATGCAAGATCAGCTTAACGGCGCTTAAAATACAGCCATATACCACCAATCCCAAGGATGGCTATTACCAACGTTACCGACAAGGGGAGAGTGTGAAAAAATTTAAAAATCACGCCATATATCAATCCATGTATGAGACCAGAAACAATCATCTTTTGTATATGTTCTAAGTTTAATACATGGGAGCTGTTTGTTAATATTTCCGATAAAAAACTGTAAGCGGCAAGGGTAAATGACACGATATTTCCTAATTTAAAAATAAAGGATTATTAAAATATTTAGTGTAAAAGCCTAGCTCGAAAGGTGCCGATAAAAAGCCTAATTCGATTTTTTAAGAAAAACCACTAGTTATTTTTTGTTAAGTCGCCGATTTCGGAATAGAGATTACCTAAAGTTGTTAATCCGCAAACCAATCCTTGTGTGCCAGTTTTTTTTCAAACAACTCTTTAAGAGCAGATCTAGTTTCTCTTAGTGCTTGTAATGCGTTTCTGCTCTTCGTAGTGAGCAGATACTGATTGAGCCACAGCATTCTCACAAAAATCAAGATTCCTAAAAAATTGACCATTTGAAAACATTTCCCAATTGCCTATTTCATTTCTCTCTAAAGTTTTTTCTGGATCACCCACTAACATGCTAATTTAGGTTTTTTCTAGCTAATACCCGTTTTCCATCACCTGGACACGGGTATTGTTTTCTAGGGCATCGTACAGACTTTTCAAGTACTCTAGGGTAATCTCTCTAGGGTGCTCAATAGTAGTATAATCCCATGAATATACCCATTCGTTTTTTGCGCTTAATGACTGTATATCTGCATTACAGAAATTTTTTACATAGCCACGACACAATGGATCATCCATCCAACGTCCATTTTTCCAGACTTTATTATGGAGTACATCAATGCTTGATAGTCCGCGCGGACTACAATAGTTTTTTAAAAATTCTATAAAACTATCGTGATTTTTTCCGATAAGTCTACAATTATCTCTCTCTGGATAATTGTGCTTATGGTTTTATCTACCAAGTTGAAGTCCATGTATTCAAAGTGGTGTACATGGTCAATTACGAGCTTCATGGTCTTATCCTTAATTAATCCCGGAAAACGCCGGGGCGGGGTAATTAATCGCCATCCTTGGCGGTGGAGTTATGCAATGCCGTTAAATTCTTCGGCCTGACGCTCCACGCCTTCTACGTACTCAATAACGGCGGACATCATTGATACGCCAGATGCGCGGTTAATGATTTTTTGCTCAATTGCCCAGCGGCAAGAGTTTGTATTTATCGGCCATTCATAGCCTTCTTCTGTTATTTGAGCTTCGCGGTTGCGCGCGGTTAACGCAAGATTGAAAATCTGCTGAATCGAAGGTTTTGTCGAAATCTACTAAGGCTTGGTTTTGTTCGGCCAATGCTTTCATTTCGTTCTCCTGGTTGTTTGTTAATTTGGGTTAATCGCCATCCTTGGCGATAAATAATAATTCTACGATTTCTTCATATTCAAAAAAGCTTTTTTCAACGCGTACAAAATCCGGCGTGGATAATGTTTCTGGTTGATAATTTTCGCCCCAATCGTAATTTAATCTTGCTCGCCACTTTATACGCGCCTTTCGGTAGGCCTTGCAGGTTTCCAAGTAAACCCGCCCGGCTCCTGGGCGCTATCCAGGACTAGAAACCTTCACTCCGCTAACGCTCTGCTTCCACGGTTTCCAGCGGAGGATTGAACATAAATTGACCTACTATTTGTGATTTCGATGATTTACTCATCATTTTTTATTTGTTGGTCAAAAGGATATTCTACGTAGAGCCTTCCACCAATCATCTTCCCAGAAATCTTTTTTCCGACACGTTTAATCGGTAAGCAGTCGGCGTTTTCGTCTTCAGTGGGTGTATCAAGAAAATTTCCATACGAATCAATGAAGGCAACTTTTCCTGAGTGGGTTCCAAAACCATTTATACCGGGGTGAGTCCATTCACCCCATTGCTTAAAGAAAAAAGGTGTATTTGTCTCTTCACACTGCTTAAGAACTGAATACGCCCAATCAGGATGCATCGGCCTAGCATTTGAAATACCGGATTCTCCTCCACATACAATCCAATCCAAACTAGGATATGTAGTAATCTTGTTACCGCATTCCATACATACTTCAGCTCCAGGTGATGCACCAAAAATCCAGTTTTCATCTTGCTTGAAACCACATTTGCATTTTATCGTTCTATCTCCCATGTACGGAACAATATCAATTTCTCCAAGCAACGGTTCTGCGCTTACCCATCTAATCGCCGAAGCGGTGTCCAGTAGTATCGGTATGCGTTTATCTGCGGCCTCTTGGTTCTCTACTTGTAGCTGCTTGCAATCGAAAACGCGCAAACCAGCAATCAGCGCAATTTTCGACCGGAATTATCTGCAACTGACGGCGGCTCAAACCGACATTATTTGCAACTGAACTTGCAATCGATTACGCAAACTTGCAATCATCCGCCGCAAACCAGGATTATTTGCAACTGACACCAGTTCCAGAAACTCAACACCAAGGAAACAATATGGACGTTGATTCGTTGACGAGATAGTTGGACGATCAAGACCAGATTCGGCGTGAAGCGCATCTTGGCAAGACAAACTTCCAGAAAACGGAGGTTTTCTGGAAGCCTTGCTTGATCCCTGGATATGACTTAACACGCCCAACGGGTGCTCTATGCCGTACTGATCGAGGCTGGCGTTTCAGTTGCAAATAATCCTGGTTTGCGGCGGATGATTGCAGGTTGATGTGATTGATTGCAGGTTCGGTTGCAAATAATGTCGGTTTGAACACCCTTCAGTTGCATTTAATTCCGGTCGAAAAATGCGCTGATTGCAGGTTTGCGGGTTTTCGATTGCAGGTTGTTACACCTATCCCAACGACTGGTTTAAGCATAAAGGCCAAGCCATACGATCCGACCAGAAGGAGGCGCACTGGTTTGATGTTTCTCAGTGGGTCTATCTTGCATGAGGAGCCGTGTACGGACCCGTACGCACGGTTCTGTGGGCAGACGGAGGCTTCGGCCTCCTCTGACCCGATCTGCAAGGCATCGCGAAACGCCGTCAAGCCATTTGGAGCCTAGCTCTTAAGCCGTTTAGGCGCAAGAGCAGGCGACGAGGGCGAATCGGGGCCGCCGGAGGCATTAAATGGTCGCGTAGTTTTTGCCGCTTGTTGGGGCTGGGATGCCCCTAAACAAGCTTTCGCAAAAATAGCGACTCGCTTGTAAACATTATTCAATTAAATAGCAAAATAGAGTTTATTTTTCGGGAAAATTGTATGACGCTCAATGATTTGTTGCCAATATTAGAAGAACATGAGAGAGAAAATCAGAGGTAATCGTATTGAAAGGAAGATTCAAATTAGCGGTAACATAATTCAAGGACAACATGCACTGGTTCGATAGAAAAAATTAATCAACAATGATAATGCCGATTATTTCGATTGCAGAGCAAAAAAATACAAATATATTGTTTGACATTTTCAAGTAATAATGTTTAAATGTGCCCATACCTAAACAAAAATTAATCAAACGGGTGGGTGCTTTTGAAGGTGTCAACAGTTATGAGTGTAATCGGCCTGACGGATGATCTTTATATTAACTATAGGGTCGAATTTCCACGAGATACAAAAAATGCCCTCACCCAAAAAAGACTAGCTGAAAACGGTGATGATTTATACGAAATATTCTCCCGCCTATGTAAATCAGGCGTTGTTTCAAGTTACCACGGCATTGTGTATCCGGTTGCCAACGTGATTATGGTTGGCGAATTTCAGATTGTTAATAATAAACTAGAAAAACTTTTGAGCGATGGCATGTTATCTGTTCTTGCAACTGATGCAGAAAATGATGATGTTATAGATTCATTTTCTCGTGACAGGATTGAAATTATCACAAAAACAGGCTGGGGTAATGGGAGTGGCAGGAAAAGGCTTGATGTTTTGCATAGTCCACGGGGAAATTCGTTTTTAGATATTTAGCTTTTGGTCTTAACAAGAATACAGGTAATAAACTATGCAAAACGAAAAAACCATTTTAAACGAAGAATGGAATCCCCTTGAAAACTTCATGACACCCGCTATTTTAAATGTACCTATATTCTGTGGCGAGCCGCGAATTATTCATGTAAGCAAATCGCATGACTTATTTGGTGAAGATGTATTAGACGAGTTTTTGCCAGAAGTCTTCGCCGTAATCGCTGATACACCTCAGCATCAGTTTCTAATTAAAACAATATTTCCTGAAAGAATGAGAGCTGTACTTCGAGACGATGTTTTTTTTGAAGCAGTTTTATCCCAAGCTAAATCAGCTTATGGCCTTGATCTTTGTTTTAAAGACTGGCCACTGAAAAACGTATGGATTGGTGTTGAAATTAATGACCAAAAAACTGCTCAGGAACGTATTCCTCTATTAATGCAAACACCGGCCGCTATTCGATGGGTATCTGTTCAGCCATTATTAGGTCCCCTAGATTTAAGAAGGATAGACGGTGGATATCCATGGATAGGTGGTAATCGTGGTGATGGAGGAAAATTTAATGGAATAATTGATTGGGTGGTCGTTTCAGGCGAACACGGAGAGGACGCTAAACCAATGCACCCCGATTGGGCCTTTTCGTTGCGTGACCAGTGCGAAGAGGCCGTAATACCTCTTAACTTCGAAAGTTGGGGTGAATGGTGTTCTGCAGGTGGAGATGGATTTGGTACACATCCAGGTCAATTTGCATGGATAAATTCTCAAGGTGAATTTTTAGATTCACCACCTCAAGACGAAGATGCGGATTGCATTACTGTAAAACGTGTTGGAAAAGATGTGACTGGCCGGATACTTGGCGGACGGGTTTACAATGAATACCCAGTAAGCATAGTCAGTAAATGAGCAATATTGATCCGATCATTGAGCAATTAAACTCAATACAATCATGCCCATATTGCGGATGTTAAGAATTTTTCAAGAAAGGGACTTATTCAGGATATTACGAGTGGAAGTACAGGTTTGATGGTAAACCAACTGATAATTCAGGAATTCACAACCATGCAGATTATAAAGAAAACAAGACAGCATTTTGCTCAAATTGCAAAAAATCGCTAGGAACAAAATTACTAGTGCGTGAGTAACCTCAAAATATCAAATTATAATGGCAAGTAAAATAGAATGGACCACAGAAGTTTGGAATTGCATAACCGGGTGCAGTAAAATTTCCACGGGATGCAAGTTTTGTTATTGCGAACGCGAGTGGCCAAGGCTGGCAGCTAATCCTGTAACGTCTTATTACGGACGTAAATTCACAGATGTTCAGTGTCACGAGGATAGATTATCGATTCCTTTAAAATGGAAGCGTCCGAGAATGATTTTTGTAAACTCTATGTCGGATTTGTTTCATGAGTCAGTTCCGGATTCTTTCATAGAAAAAATATTTGTTGTTATGGCACAGGCAAAGCAGCATACCTTCCAAATACTCACAAAGCGTCCAGAGAGGATGCGAGAATGGGTTAACAGATCAGCACAAGCAAATAACTCATTCCCATTACCTAATGTTTGGCTTGGTGTATCAGTAGATGTAACAACCTGCAATCGAAAACCCGCAAACCTGCAATCAGCGCATTTTTCGACCGGAATTAAATGCAACTGAAGGGTGTTCAAACCGACATTATTTGCAACCGAACCTGCAATCAATCACATCAACCTGCAATCATCCGCCGCAAACCAGGATTATTTGCAACTGAAACGCCAGCCTCGATCAGTACGGCATAGAGCACCCGTTGGGCGTGTTAAGTCATATCCAGGGATCAAGCAAGGCTTCCAGAAAACCTCCGTTTTCTGGAAGTTTGTCTTGCCAAGATGCGCTTCACGCCGAATCTGGTCTTGATCGTCCAACTATCTCGTCAACGAATCAACGTCCATATTGTTTCCTTGGTGTTGAGTTTCTGGAACTGGTGTCAGTTGCAAATAATCCTGGTTTGCGGCGGATGATTGCAAGTTTGCGTAATCGATTGCAAGTTCAGTTGCAAATAATGTCGGTTTGAGCCGCCGTCAGTTGCAGATAATTCCGGTCGAAAATTGCGCTGATTGCTGGTTTGCGCGTTTTCGATTGCAAGCAGCTACAGATAGGCTCTCGAAACCGCTACCGTCTTACTAAGCGCCCATCTTTTCCGGTTGGAATAGACGGTTCTGGCCGCTAAATTCCTTGATACCCCTCTTTTAACCAGCGTCCGATAAAGATTCTTCTTCCTCTTCTGCTGATCAACCAACCTAGCCCTCAGTCGCCGCCGGATATGCGCTTCTATCTTGTGCAATTGCGCAGGATAGTTGCTTAGACTGAAATAATTCGACCAGCCAATGTACCATTGGTTTATTGTCTTGAGGGCGGTTTCTATATCCATATGGGTGCCGCGCGGCGTAAGGGCTTTGACTTTATCCATCGCGTTTTGCAGGGCTTTACGGGCGATGGCTATCGTTCCATTCACCACCGTAAAGCCCAAAAACTTTACCCCTTCTGATCTCGCCACTTGGCTTTTCTCCCGGTTCACCTTGAGCTTGAGTTTACCTTCTATGAATTGGCTGACTGTTTCCATGACCCGTTCCGCCGCTTTCTGCGATTTAACGAATATGTTGCAATCATCCGCAAACCTACAAAATTCCAGTCCGCGCTTTTCCAATTCCTTATCCAGTTCATCCAGTACAATATTACTGAGCAGCGGACTTAACGGCCCACCCTGCATCGTACCTTCTTCGCTTCGCATAACCACACCGTCAATCATCACGCCACTTCGCAGCATCAGACCTACCAGGCGCAGTACGCGTTTATCAATGAGCCGTTGCCCCATTCGTGCTATTAGCCTGTCATGATGGATTCGATCAAAGAACTTCGATAAATCTATATCCACCACATACGGCTTGCCACTGTTGACTATGTTTTGCGCCGCCTGCACCGCATCATGTGGGCTTCGTCCAGGACGAAATCCATAACTATGCGGCGAAAAATACGGATCAAACAACGGTTCCAACAGCAGTTTTACCGCAGTTTGCACCACACGATCACGTACCGTTGGTATACCCAGCAGTCTACCCCCCTGACCTCCCGGCTTTGGAATTTCCACTCTGCGTACAGGCGATGGTTTGTAAGTCCAGTTCAGCAACTCCTGCTGCAACTGCCTTAGCTCTTCTTCCAGTCGGAATTCAAAGTCTTGAATGCTCACGCCGTCTATGCCGGGTTTGCCTTTGTTTTCCTTTACTTGCTCAAACCCTATCCGCAGATAGGATGCGTAACAGAGGTCTTCGAAGAGTCTTTCTTCCTCAATTAGTTGGCTCATGTCGTTCATTTCACGCGTATTTGCAGAGGGTTTTCAGCAATCTTGCACGTTGGATTCGTTCACCGTTTACGTGGTGAATAGTCCATCGCTCCTATTTGGCTGATCTCGACCCTCCAGTCTCTAATTAACGGCCATGACCGCTTACATGTTCCACCCTTCATCTCCAACATCCTGTCACTGGTTCAATGTTTTACCCTCTGGCATGTCACCATGTCATCATCGGCACCAAACTTTACGACTACTACGGCTTCGTCTGCAAACCCTCGGCTCATCACGTCCGCATTGCTGCGCCGCTTAGGGCTTAAAGAGTCGCAGTTACTCCGACCCAAACCGACGGCCCTTCACTGGGTAAGGTAGTCACCCATTTCTCGATCCACCTACCTTCACTACAACAATAGCTTACGGTGAGAATATCGGGCTTAGGCGGCTCACGGCGCCTTACCCACTGTTGCTGCCTTACGAAGGTTCACTTTCGTTTAGGTGATCGATTTGGCTCCAGCTTCTTTCAGATTCCGCATTGGCTCTGTATTGCCGTAATTCCCCCTTGGGTAGCAATACATCGTTTCTTTGGACACCCTTGCCTTCACCTACATCTTCCCTTCTCACAGGGTAATGGCTGGATTTACACCAGCTTGCTGACTACCATGCCAGTCACACGTTTTCTTCGCTTCGCTGCGATAACCCGCCCGGCGCTACGCCTATCGGGGACTAAAAATCTTCACTTCGCTTGCGCTCCGTTTCCACGATTTTCAGCGATTGTTTCAATTTTTAGCATAAAGCCAAATATAAAACTTGACTCGTGACGCGTCACGAACTATTATTTATCTATACTCTGAGATTGGCTTGGGGTTTTAATTAAAGAGGATGAATGTTAATTGCAATGGCCAAAACCTCAGCTCAACGAAAAGCAGCCCAGCGCCAGAGAGAGAAAAACTTTGGATTAACTGAAGTTAGGGGAATTATTGCCCCTTCATACATACACCAACAATTTAAAAAACAGGCAGAAAGTATTATGCAAAATTTACTTGAACAAGCATTTGATGTATCGAACTTAGTTTTCAATGATTCTTTTCGAGGCGTACTCGCTGCCCATATACATAATAATGATTTTATTATTCGCACTGAAACAGACGATGGCTTTATTTATGAGTCTGTTAGTGCCGAAAAAGAAGCTGTTTTTGCTAAAAATGGTAGTGAAAGAGTAAAAGAATTGCTTTATTTAACTGGTGAGCAACGCGGAAAAAATATATCCGAATCACAATACAGCATAAATTCTAAAAAACTTTTTGAGCTAATCAATGATTGTTGGAATTTTGTAGATGGATTTATTGACTACACACCGAATATTAGAATTTACTCAAAAAATAGAACTGATGAGCTCTATAACGGTATAGAAGAATTAGCGGTTTTATTTAATAGCAAAGTTTACGACTCTAAGCAATATCATCAATTTGTAGAAAAGTCGGAATTTTCAGAGTTTTTGAAAACCTTTTGACATCCTCTCCCTAGAGAAGAAGTTTTTCAAAGCGAGTGCCGGATTCAACCGTAAAGATTTTAGTCCGTCCTTGGCCTAAAATCGGTCTACACCGGCACGGCTTAATGTCTTCGACGCCCTGGCCGTCCACGTCGCTCGAAGGTAGGACTTCTTGCTCTCTTATGACTCTACGCGCTATCGGGAGGCCTTGCAGGTTTTCCATGAAAACCCGCCCGGCACCTGTGCGCTTCCAGGGACTATTTGGACGACACTCGCTATCGCGTAGTTTCCTGTCCAAACAGCGGTGGTGACTTGATAAAAAAAGCCCATTAATTTGTGCTTTTACTTCCATTTTGGCAATCGCTTTAAATTCATCAGTATTCGAGAGAAACCCATTCCTTCAGGTACCGGCTCGATCTTTGCATTGTGTATGACGTAGTGGGTTGATTACCGCTTTCCCTGGTCAACCTAAGCTTAAAAACGTTAATCCAAGCTCCGGATCTTTAGGTCAGTGTAGTTGACGACTCATCTTCTTTCACCATTCCGCCCTGGAAATTCTTTATTGTCTTCCATCATGGCCAGCGCCAAATTATTGAGTGCATTTAGTGTATGACCAGATCGACCACCCCCGATGCCAGGAACACAAAACTCAACAGAAACCATTTCTCCTGACTGAGTAACGATTACAACACAGATATCACCATCCTCCTGCCTAAATAGTCTTAGTAAGCCATCAGGACTCATATCTTCTTTTCGAGAAACAAACTCATTAATTGGCATTCTTGGAGCGTCTATTTTAGCTTGCTCCATCTTCGCATAAGCTTTGGCCATTTCGATAACGGTATAACCGGCTTCCGTGTCAGAAAACTTCAATCCCTCACTGACTAACATTTCAGCTGCATCGTCTATTAGATAGTGGTTAAAAAATTGACTCATTTGATTTCCCCCGAAATTGATCTATAAGTCCGATACAATCGATTGCATCTGATATTGTTGAGCAGCTAATCCAAAGAGGATGCTCATTAAAAACTCTGCTAAGGCTTGGTGAATCCCCAACACATTGATATCCTCGCCGCCCTAAAGGACGGTAACCGGGCGTGTCCCGCCCTTAACATATTGATCGCACCGACCAGATCGGCGTTTTCCTCGAAACCGCATTCCACGCACTCGAACCGCGCTTGGCTTATCCGCGCTATTCATCCTCGCCCTGAACGACGGGATTTTTCGAGCAATCCGATAAAAAATCATCATTTATAATTTCGGTTAAAACTTTTAATTTAACTATTAGAATTCAGTATATTTGCAATTTTTCTAAGTTTATTTTCTGCGTCACAAAGATTTCCCCTCTTATTCCATTTTTTAATAGCAAGATTAACCATATCTGTATATAGCATATTTTCCAAAGGTTCTATTACCGGGCCACCAGCCCCGCACGTAGAGCAATATACGCAAGCACTTGCGCCCCATTTTGAATCAGGTTCACTTAATGGCTTTGAAGCTAATAATTTTCCTGGGTTGCTACAAAAAGGACATGGCATTATCGCAGTCCAATCAATACTTATTTTCTTTACAGAATTCAGGCGGCTGGTCATTTATCAAAAAAAATTGGGAACAGAAAAACACAAATTGACTAATGTTCTAGCGCCTTTATAAGCTCAGCTTCTAGCTGTTTAATTCTATTGTCACGATCATCAATAAGATTTTGAATAATTATTTTTCCCTGCTCCTTGTCACCTTTCAAAATCGTATCGATTGTATCTATAGCAATTGGTAGAACATGCTCTGGCAAAGGAGTTTTCTCAGGTTTTGCAGCTTCTTTATCCCTTATTTGATCAATCTTATTCCAGACTCTAGCCAGTTCGGTTTCGCCGCACTTTGACATATCGAGTTCGTTTGCTATGCATAAGCCAGCAAGTGTAATCATAACACCCCCGCATTCTTGACTGGGTTCACCTACTGGCCTGTTGTAAACATAATCAACTAGCATGTGTGCTTCTCTCGACGTACATCCAGTCGATTGAACTAGCTCTAGGGATTCCTCAAGGAATCTGAAATTTCTTTGCGATTTATCACTGGTCTTTTCTTTACCGAAACAGGCTTTCAACCAGTCATACACTCGATTTTGAAAATTATTTCTTTGTGCCGTCTCACTAGCAATACAAATTATCTCTGAGATTGATGATTCTATTATATTTCGTGAGGTTATTTCTGCGCTTTCACCCCAAGTTCCTTTCTCTCGACCAAGAAGATCGGCACATTCATGAGTATATGGGGATGTCAGCACATCCTCACCTACAAAAATTTGAAGAGCTTCAATTAACTTTGTATTTTGATCTACAATTTTTTTGAATTCTTCAGCTAAATCAAAATTATATTGATTATCTTCCTGGGAATAACTAAAAAATCTGTTTTTTAAACTTTCTTCGTAATAACAGTTGCTATCAATGAAATAGCCATAATTGTTGCGGTCAATTTTTTCCCATATTTTTTTTAAAGCTTCTTCTAACTGATTCGCTTGCAATAATCTGTTTAGAATTAAATTTTCCATAAAATAATAATCTCTAAAAAATATTAATCGGAACCTGTGTGCCTTTTTGTATATCGATATAGCACCCTTGGTGATTTGTGCCGCCATGTCGCAATAACGACCATACAATCTGCATAACCGCATTAGCAATACTTCGGTTAATAGGCAGGTCTTGATTCGATAACGCCTCTTCCATAGAGCATGAGGGCTGATCGTTATCAATCATTCCGTCAAGTTCAGGGTGGAAATCAAACACTGTTGGCATATGCGTTGGTTCTTGTCCTTTGACAACACCAAATATCACTTGACCTGTATGAGAACCATTCCCAGTGTCAATCCAGTATTTATGATTGTAGGTTGAATTTTCTCTTAATTTTTTAGCGAAATCAGCTCGAAA
Organism: Methylomonas sp. AM2-LC; assembly: GCF_039904985.1. Lineage (NCBI taxonomy): Bacteria > Pseudomonadati > Pseudomonadota > Gammaproteobacteria > Methylococcales > Methylococcaceae > Methylomonas > Methylomonas sp. AM2-LC. The sequence continues at coordinate 155,869 of NZ_CP157006.1, read as the reverse complement.
TTGTGCCTTATCGACACAAGTTACATAAAGGTCTGCATCATTGCTATAGTTAGGTTTTTCGTGTGGATCAAATTTAACTGGTTTAGCTTCCCATCCAAACCCATATAGAATATTAATTCTACCGACTGTAGTGATTGCTTTGTTATGACCTATATCCGCAGGGTAAAAAGCTTGTCGTCCGACATTGGGTCTTTCAACAAGGTCATCATCAAAGGCAATTACATGAATTCCGTTATGACCAAGCTCTTTAATTGCATAATTGATTCGTGCCAAGCAACCAAGAACTTCTGAACCTGTGCCGCCGACACCAATAACCTTAATAGTTAAGTTTTTATTTATCCAGTTCGATGGAGTACAAAATTTGAATGACTTTAATGCTTCCATTTTAAAATTCTCGCTATTGACTTTAGTACATTAAAACATACAAACTTGAAATGGTCAAACGTTTTATGTGTAATAACGCGCTTTTTCTAAAGACAATAATCAGTTTTGATTACAACCTGATTTTATGTGGTTTTATACGAACTCCAAGTATTGTTATTTGACATCCTCTTTCCAATTGTTGCTGAATTTCTGCTTGCGGCTCATGGCTCGTTGAGCGGAGCGAAATATGATTTCTACAAATTATACAGTTCTCTTAATGCAGAAATTACCACCTCGCTTTTAACACGTTCTTTTTTCAATAGATTCGCAACATCCTCTGGGAATCGTACAGCGATTCGTGAAGACTTATCTAATCCATAATCACGATCCTTCTTGGATTTCGAAACAGGCTCAACATTCTCAACAGATACATTATCCACAGATTCAGTTTCTACACCGGAATACCTTCGAGAATAATAATCCCTTACCGCTTTAACAACGGTGCCGCTCTTATTTTCCTCTTGATCCAGAAATACGGCGACATCCGATGGCACGCGGAAAGCAGTTCGGAGAGCTTTAAATTCATCCGATTTTTTGCCGCTGCCAGGCCTGGCACCTCCCCATCCTGCACGGGGTTTTCTCTCTACTTCAGTATCTTCTTTATTTATCACGTTTTACAGTCCTTCTATTCAAAAAATGTAATTGCAATCTATTTCTGCCGGTGCCGAATTCCGGCCGTAAATATTTTTGTTTATCCATGTCTAAAAATCGATCTACGCCTGCAGGATTAATGTCACCGGCGCACGCCGGACTTCTTGTTCTTTTATAAGGGACGCTACCGGATCATTCGATAAAATTTGTGTTATCGAGAACTATGAAAGGTTGCTCGATAGGCTGACAGATTTCGATTAACATCCAGTCTAAAATTTCTTTTTCGATTTCACAATCTGATACGTTTCGGCGGGCATATAAAAATTCAATACGGTCGCCAAGTTTTTTAGGTATTGGGGTTTCAGTAACCTTGTCATAGTTGATCAAATGTGCGATTCGATCATCATCTATTGAAACTATTCCACCTATATGTCGCAGTTCTTCTTTTGCGGCTTTCCAGAGCTCCATATTATCTCGACCAATTGCACTTCTGAGTAAGAAATTTGACTTACCTTCTGTGTATATGTACCTATTTATGGATCTATTTATAGCTTCTGGTATTAGCCACCAATTACCATTCCGGCGAGGCCAATACCATTGAGCGCTTTTGTTGATCTGGTTTGTCTGTCTATATCCTGCACATCCCATCATTTGTCCAATATAAAGCCTTAATGGAATTGTTATATCTGAATGATCTTCAATGCTTAGCTTTTGTATTTTTGGTTGTTTGCCCTGTCTAAAGCTATTGTAGTATATCGATTCAATTGTCATTTTTCCTCAGGTTTTTACTACTTTGTTCTCAACTAAACTGCAGGTGCAATATATATTTAAATACATAACTAAGCCAAAAACAACTTACCCTATTTCCTCGGAGTGAATTTGATATTCGTTTCACTATCCAATTCACCGATTTTAAAGTTGACTTAACATTGCTTTTTGACATTCACCCCTCCGTCGCTGTTTGGACAGGAAACTACGCGATAGCGAGTGTCGTCCAAATAGTCCCTGGAAGCGCACAGGTGCCGGGCGGGTTTTCATGGAAAACCTGCAAGGCCTCCCGATAGCGCGTAGAGTCATAAGAGAGCAAGAAGTCCTACCTTCGAGCGACGTGGACGGCCAGGGCGTCGAAGACATTAAGCCGTGCCGGTGTAGACCGATTTTAGGCCAAGGACGGACTAAAATCTTTACGGTTGAATCCGGCACTCGCTTTAAACGAATAGGATTCCCATTTTGCCTTAAGGCGATGGCTTGTTTCCTGTTGCAGACGCTTCTTGTTCAGTTATGATGGCACGGCCTCTCGCTAGTACTTTAACGGCGCCGACAATATCTGCTGATGTTTCGGATTTAGTCGGTATTTATAGACTTGACGGCGAATGAGGGTGTCCATGAGAAAATTAAATCATATGTTCTGAAAAAATACACTTTGCTTTTTCGGCTATTGCCCGGCCACTTTTATCTTCTATTTTTCTAGGCTACTTGATAAAACATGCCTGATTTATTAAATATTCAGGGACTAATTTCGCTTGATTGATGTTCGAAAATGCGATTTTGATAACTTTTTCACCTTTTCGAATCAAAATATGTTCTTCTTTATCCAAACTCTGAATCTGCCCGGTTACCTTTTTAATTCTGCCTTGAGAATTGATTAGTTTGACTTGAATTGTGCTTCCAATGTACTTTCTGAATTGAGTAAATTTGAAAAAAGGACGGTCATCACCGAGAGAAGTGATTTCAAGAGAGTAGTCATTTTCTTCAATAGGGCTATCCACAGAAAGAGATCTACATACATGGTAAGCTACTTTTTTACAATCTTGAGCAGTAACCCCGTCCTTTTTGTCGATAAACACCACGAGACGAGTCTTATTTCTTTTGATAAATTGAATTCCTGGGCACTCATAACCAAGTTGCTCAATAATTGGTTCTATTGTATCTACAATGAATGATGGCGCTATGTTCATGGTAAAGATTCTTAAAATTAAATTAGTTCATTTAATTAAATCATTGTTACTTGAAAAAGTCAAACGATTTAGAAATTAGGGTTTATGTTTTCGAAAGCGATTTAGAGCAAGCCCTGATATGAAAAACATTTGTAGGAAAATAATAAATCCAAGGAGGGATAAGATGATAAAAAAGTTTGCATCTATTTTAAAAATATGTAATATGTATAATAGAAACCGTTCCCCAAGTTTTGGGGATCAACCGCTTCTGTTAGTATTAGAATTACCGAGCAAACAAAGTTCCCCACCGTAGTGGGGATTAACTCTTTATCACCAACCTTTGGAGAAACATCATGAATTTTTTAGATTTTATTAAAAACACACAAGAAAATAACAATTTGATTCAAATATCTGAAGAGGATATGAATTTTATTGCATATATACGTCAAAATAAAAGAGAGCTGGGCGAACTGATTGGCAGTGATGCTGCTCGCACATTGTTTGAGTCTACTCAATCTCATATCGACAGAGTTATGTCGATAATCAAACGCGCGCAACCAGGTATTGATTATGTGAGATCACAAGAATCTTTGGCTGCGATGGAAAAAAAATTTTCAGAAATGAAACAAAATTCGTTTTTTGGCACCGATAAAATTACAAAGTTTGTAAAAAAAGGGAAACAGGATTTTGCATGTGATGGCTATCATGCATACGACATTTCACCAGTGATTATTTACAATGCAAATGACGATGTTGTTATGCTCAAATACCCATGCTATTTGTGGGATGAGGTTAATCAATGTAAATACATACCAGCCGCATGGCCTGACGAGGGTTCGTCTGGTGGGTTAGGTGCTATAACGTATATAGATAATGGAAAAGGCTGGAAGCCTATGGCTAGTTTTTCTAAATTTAGATTTATTTACACGCATGAACTTGAATTAAGCGCGGCTCAAATTACTGAAAACATAATAACTGAAATTGAACGTGGAGAAACGCCGTTGACCGGCCTTGGTAGTCGTCAAAAATGAACCAACACTATAAAAAACTTCGCGGCCTATTAGCCCGGCTTACTGATGAGCAGGCTTTGGATGACATGATATTCGCGGCAATGGCGCGGGCTAAAACGCCCGTTTCAAAATCAAAATTACAAGGCTGGAGAGTTTCAGCGGATCACAAAAATTATCGTCATATGAGTAGCGAGGATTTGTTTGATGTGCTGAACGCCGTTACCCTATTTTACAGTGAGCCTGATAAATGAAAGTTATAGACGCCGCTAACCATAACACTAGCCCAATCTACGCCAAAACGCTCATCATTCGCACAGGAAAAAATCAACAAGAGTTAGCCGAACTATTAAACCTGACACGCGTAACTATTGGCAAATACTGGAAAGGGACCAACGAAATCCCCTATCCCGTGCAGGTATGTTTAGAAATTCTAGCCGATCAAAATACCGACGAAAACGGCAGGCAAATAATCACGCTGACCAATGGCAAAAACATTAAAACCTAATTTCTAATCTACACCCCAAAACCCCGCCCTCAGCGGGGGACTAACTATCCTCAAATCGCCGATATCACTCACCTGATGAAAGGTGTTTTACGCTATCACCAGGTAATTACTATCCGGGGAATCAGTTAAATTTACCCAGCTATGTAATCCATCCATTTTTGATTTTTTTTTAATTTGTGATCTATATCTATAGACAATTGATCCCTTTCTTTTTCTTCAAGAATACTAATATAGTTTTCTTGACTTGAGAGTTCGCTAATCAGGCGTTCCTTAATAGATCGACTAACTTTTCTTGACTTAATGACTTTTATTTGTCTTGTAACAAACATATTGAATTCTTCATTGGTCATTCTTTTGATTTCGCTTGAGACAGTAATTTTGTAATATCTTTCCATTTTTTATGCTCGTTACGTTAGCCGCTTATACAGCGTTAAACCGTCAGCTTTCAACCTGCGCGCCAATGCATTCTTTATTAGCCGCTTATACAGCGTTAATCGTAATACACTTGAAAGTGTGTGCTTTGACTTATTTATTAGCCGCTTATACAGCGTTAAACTCAATCAAGCGAGTCGCTATTTTTGCGAAAGCTTGTTTAGGGGCATCCCAGCCCCAACAAGCGGCAAAAACTACGCGACCATTTAATGCCTCCGGCGGCCCCGATTCGCCCTCGTCGCCTGCTCTTGCGCCTAAACGGCTTAAGAGCTAGGCTCCAAATGGCTTGACGGCGTTTCGCGATGCCTTGCAGATCGGGTCAGAGGAGGCCGAAGCCTCCGTCTGCCCACAGAACCGTGCGTACGGGTCCGTACACGGCTCCTCATGCAAGATAGACCCACTGAGAAACATCAAACCAGTGCGCCTCCTTCTGGTCGGATCGTATGGCTTGGCCTTTATGCTTAAACCAGTCGTTGGGATAGGCTCTCGAAACCGCTACCGTCTTACTAAGCGCCCATCTTTTCCGGTTGGAATAGACGGTTCTGGCCGCTAAATTCCTTGATACCCCTCTTTTAACCAGCGTCCGATAAAGATTCTTCTTCCTCTTCTGCTGATCAACCAACCTAGCCCTCAGTCGCCGCCGGATATGCGCTTCTATCTTGTGCAATTGCGCAGGATAGTTGCTTAGACTGAAATAATTCGACCAGCCAATGTACCATTGGTTTATTGTCTTGAGGGCGGTTTCTATATCCATATGGGTGCCGCGCGGCGTAAGGGCTTTGACTTTATCCATCGCGTTTTGCAGGGCTTTACGGGCGATGGCTATCGTTCCATTCACCACCGTAAAGCCCAAAAACTTTACCCCTTCTGATCTCGCCACTTGGCTTTTCTCCCGGTTCACCTTGAGCTTGAGTTTACCTTCTATGAATTGGCTGACTGTTTCCATGACCCGTTCCGCCGCTTTCTGCGATTTAACGAATATGTTGCAATCATCCGCAAACCTACAAAATTCCAGTCCGCGCTTTTCCAATTCCTTATCCAGTTCATCCAGTACAATATTACTGAGCAGCGGACTTAACGGCCCACCCTGCATCGTACCTTCTTCGCTTCGCATAACCACACCGTCAATCATCACGCCACTTCGCAGCATCAGACCTACCAGGCGCAGTACGCGTTTATCAATGAGCCGTTGCCCCATTCGTGCTATTAGCCTGTCATGATGGATTCGATCAAAGAACTTCGATAAATCTATATCCACCACATACGGCTTGCCACTGTTGACTATGTTTTGCGCCGCCTGCACCGCATCATGTGGGCTTCGTCCAGGACGAAATCCATAACTATGCGGCGAAAAATACGGATCAAACAACGGTTCCAACAGCAGTTTTACCGCAGTTTGCACCACACGATCACGTACCGTTGGTATACCCAGCAGTCTACCCCCCTGACCTCCCGGCTTTGGAATTTCCACTCTGCGTACAGGCGATGGTTTGTAAGTCCAGTTCAGCAACTCCTGCTGCAACTGCCTTAGCTCTTCTTCCAGTCGGAATTCAAAGTCTTGAATGCTCACGCCGTCTATGCCGGGTTTGCCTTTGTTTTCCTTTACTTGCTCAAACCCTATCCGCAGATAGGATGCGTAACAGAGGTCTTCGAAGAGTCTTTCTTCCTCAATTAGTTGGCTCATGTCGTTCATTTCACGCGTATTTGCAGAGGGTTTTCAGCAATCTTGCACGTTGGATTCGTTCACCGTTTACGTGGTGAATAGTCCATCGCTCCTATTTGGCTGATCTCGACCCTCCAGTCTCTAATTAACGGCCATGACCGCTTACATGTTCCACCCTTCATCTCCAACATCCTGTCACTGGTTCAATGTTTTACCCTCTGGCATGTCACCATGTCATCATCGGCACCAAACTTTACGACTACTACGGCTTCGTCTGCAAACCCTCGGCTCATCACGTCCGCATTGCTGCGCCGCTTAGGGCTTAAAGAGTCGCAGTTACTCCGACCCAAACCGACGGCCCTTCACTGGGTAAGGTAGTCACCCATTTCTCGATCCACCTACCTTCACTACAACAATAGCTTACGGTGAGAATATCGGGCTTAGGCGGCTCACGGCGCCTTACCCACTGTTGCTGCCTTACGAAGGTTCACTTTCGTTTAGGTGATCGATTTGGCTCCAGCTTCTTTCAGATTCCGCATTGGCTCTGTATTGCCGTAATTCCCCCTTGGGTAGCAATACATCGTTTCTTTGGACACCCTTGCCTTCACCTACATCTTCCCTTCTCACAGGGTAATGGCTGGATTTACACCAGCTTGCTGACTACCATGCCAGTCACACGTTTTCTTCGCTTCGCTGCGATAACCCGCCCGGCGCTACGCCTATCGGGGACTAAAAATCTTCACTTCGCTTGCGCTCCGTTTCCACGATTTTCAGCGGATGCCCCGTTTAATACCTAAACTTACTTTATTAGCCGCTTATACAGCGTTAAACGTCATGTATCTATGGTTATTGGTACAGCTGTATTTTATTAGCCGCTTATACAGCGTTAAACTGGTTCATTTAGATTAAAAATAAAATAATAACAGTAACTTGCCATTGAATTTAATATTTTACCATTAAAAATACAAGGCGAGCTATGCCTTTGATTTAAGTTAAGTATTCCGTAATCCAATAATTAATGGTTAAAAAATAGGTAGGCTATTCAAGGCACCTTTCCTACTTAACCCATAACTACTGAAGCCTGTGTCATGAGTATTGATAGCATTAGTTTCTTCGTAACCAACTTCTAGACGAAATTTTGTACCATTACTACTGCTTTTTAGCCACTGAAATGGATTATTGTATTTCGGCTCAGGAGTACTTGATAGAATTTTCAATGCTTCTTCATAACTGATGTTTTTCCGCTTTGCCTTGCGTCTAGCGAGTGCCGGTAGACTTAGTGTGTCTTTCTTCCGAATTCTAAAAAACGAACCAAATCGATTAATTTCACCTGGTACCGCACGAATGCCCGTAGCATGAACATAATCACTTAATGATTCAAGCCGTTTTTGAGCATTAAACGTTTCTATGACAGACTTGGGGCCTATCAGTCGTACTTTGTTACCAATACGTCGTTTTTCAGCGCTATATTCAGGAAAAGTTAAACCAATAGGACTGTTTTGATATTCATCAAGTTGCTCAACGAGCCCAATATGAATCGCCTGGTATAGCCTTCCCATAATGAAGTGCGGACTGGTATCAGCATCAGGTAAAATTGTAATATCCTGATAGTAACGTTCCATGATTAATCCTTTTTACCAAATACGCCGCCACGAACTAAAATAGACGCGACATAATGTTCTTCAGTAGTTGTTAATTTTTCGCCCAAAGAAAATTTATCAAATAGCGTGTAGAAATCAACTTTGTCGCTAGGCGCTCTGAATGCCTTACCTAGACAAGCGAGTCGCTATTTTTGCGAAAGCTTGTTTAGGGGCATCCCAGCCCCAACAAGCGGCAAAAACTACGCGACCATTTAATGCCTCCGGCGGCCCCGATTCGCCCTCGTCGCCTGCTCTTGCGCCTAAACGGCTTAAGAGCTAGGCTCCAAATGGCTTGACGGCGTTTCGCGATGCCTTGCAGGTTTTCTTCGCTTCGCTGCGATAACCCGCCCGGCGCTACGCCTATCGGGGACTAAAAATCTTCACTTCGCTTGCGCTCCGTTTCCACGATTTTCAGCGGTTGTTACAGAACCGTAAATTTCTGCGGCAATAGGTCCAATATTTGCTTCAGCGTATTCAGGATACCAAGTATCAATAGTTCGAAGGGCGTTACCGATTTTTTGTGAATGTAACCCAGCAACACCTTCAATTTGGTAAAGTATTTTGCTTTTTTTAGATTTAGAATTACCTTTATCAAGCACGAGCTCTTCACTCGGAAAAACATCTTGCCCCGCCCCAAGCAATGAATAAGCGTCAATCTCTAACAAAAGAAAGTCTGTTTTACCAGATAATGCAGAGGCTATTTCAGATGCTAGATCCAAAACATCTGGGTTTTTGGTATTAAAGTCGCGGACACCAATTGTTTTTGCGTCAAATGTCCAAGTTTTTTCACGTTCAGCAAACTTTGTTCTTACAACAACTTCGATGATTGATGCGCCAACTCGATTTCTCCACAGGAACCGGGCATTTGCAATATTAGTTGCGTAACGTTTTCCTAGCTCAACGAAACCGTCTTTTTCAATATACGCTTTTACAGCATCACCATAAATGCGTCTAAATTCATCACTATTGCATGAGCTTGGATTTTCTACACCACTTAAAAACTTGACGGTAAAGTTTACGTTTAAAGTATCTTGATTTGAACCCAACGCACAGTCATCTACAGTCTGTAGATTTGCCTTTTCAACTTCTGTGTTCAATTTTGCAGGATCGCCAGCAGATGCCTTTTTTAAACGATTAGAAATTGTTCCTCGAACAGATTTTTCAAGCAGGTGTAACGGTGTAAATTTGTTTATACGTTCATCCCACGTTGTACCACTAAGTACGCCTGCCGACGGTTGTATTTTTCGTTCAAAAGCTAAAACGGAAGGAACAGTAATCGTGTCATTCTTTTTGGCCATAAGGCACCCCTAGTGTTGTTGAATTAAGTAAAGGTTTTTGTGGGGATAAAAATGACTATGCCAAAGCATGTCATCAAGATTTGTTATCCGGAAAGGCATAACGAACTCACCAAGAGTTACTATACTTTCCGCGAAGCGGTGAGGCGTGTTTGAGTCCCGTTGATTTTCTGCGTAACCAATGTCTGTAATACCAAGAAATCCAGTTGCGATAGGAATTATCCAGCCAAAAGTCTTTCGTTTAGCTTCCCACTCTACATTTCCCCCTTCTTTCAGCGTGCTTCTATTCTCTATTTTAAGATGATCAAGTAGAGCATCAATTCCATCACGCCCTGCCACCATGGATTCCTGCATAAGATCCCTGCGTTCAATCAGACAATAACCTGGCATTAATTGTCGATTTAGTTTACGAAGAGATTTTTCGCTATCAACTACAATTATCTCAGGATTACCGTGAGAAATTATGTCGCCCCCAGCAAAACGTAGGCCAGAATAAATATATGAGCGTAGATTCTTGGTAAAACGATCCAACTCTTCTGCATCTTCTGGTAAACCTTCGCATTCGATTACTAACGAAACCGACAGATTGCATCTTCCGTCTTCAATGAAGGATGGACGGCTTCCGTCCTTTTTTAATGGACTACCTTTGCCAACGATAGATGAGACAAAGTCGCCCTGGTTTTTGTACGTACCCAATTCGAATTGATGGCAAGTGACCCCAAAGCTTTTAAAAGTCACATGGCTGCCTGTTTTTTCATTTATGCGTCGTTGTAATGCATGTACACCACCTGCCCAACCTGTCATTGCCGGGAAGCCAATGGTATATGGGCTGGATATTGCATTAGCATCTTGAATAGATATTCGAGGAATCACTAAAACAGTTCTCATAGAAGACCCTCTTTGTTTTTTTCTACAATCATTTTGATGTAATCAACTTCTTCATTCTGTAGTTGAACAGGTTTTTCGTTAAACTGACTGACAATTGAGTCATATGATAAGACTATCCATTTAGCTAGCTCGTCCACAATTTCTTTTAGCCACAATTCATCACTGTTCCGTGATTCCATATAAAAGTCGTCCAAAAGTATTCGATGATGTAAAGGTAAATCGGTATTTTCCGTCCAGCCGGATTCTAGCGTCCTTATTTGCCATACGCGGACAAAAACTGAATCAATAATATGTGTCAGAATACGATCTCTTGCTAGCCGAATACTTTTATCGTTTTGAGTAGAAACGAGCACTTCATGAAAATGGCTAAAACTTGATTCGTAGCGTTTTAGAAATAGACTTTCGGTAAAAAAATTGTATTTTGGACTTCGAACAGATCGATTTTCAATCTGAGGAGGTAAGCTTGGTAGTAAATATGCTTTACCATTATTTTGCGCATTAAGTTCGCTAATGTTTTGCGGATTGGCTCCGCCATATCCGATTACAGTTAAATCATAAAGATCATCAAACCCGAGTGGGTTGTGAATTTTATTCCGACGATCTTCGCGGGCTTGCTTTGCTTCTTCAGAAAAACGAATAACATTAATTCGTTCCTTTAACTTAAAAATGATACCAGATGGAATCAATAATGAAAGCAGGTGGTAACCGGACTCAACAGGAAAATAAACCTGCTTGATTTTATCAGACGTTTTAAGCGCTTCAGGTGCTTTTTGTATAACAAGCAATCCTTCCCGTATCTCATCGAATGGCATGTTTTCAATGCTTAATTGTTCCCTGATGTAATCAGTATTTTGATCAAGATGATTCTGAACTGAACGACCATCAAATAGAGATAAAGACAAAAACTTACTAACGTCTAGTGAGGCCGAGCTTCCGAAGACATCAATATCTGACTCCACATTGCCGCTTCGTAAAAAACCATCAGCTTGCGATTCTGCTCGTGCGATTACAGCGCTAATTTTTGCTGATGGATGAACAAACTTTCCAGGGTGCGTAGATATCTCAAGAGCAGCACCTCTTCGAACAGCATCAGGAAGCCAGTTGTTCAACAAGAACATCTGATCGGCTGTTTCTTGGATTTCTATATGCTCAGATTCTGGTGCATTCTTTTGATCTTTAATTACTTTTTGACCTTTTCTAGAATCCAAAAAGTCTTGAATTGCATTATCTATCGACATGCGTATCTCCTTTGTTTAAATCTTGATGCATAATATTGATCATTTAGGGTAAAACCTGTTTTGATGACATAAAAATAGGAGGTTTTTCGTGTTATAACGTCAATTCCCCGTTAAACTCAGAGTGAGCTGCATTTCTTAGGGAATAAAGCAAGCTCTTTAATGGAGCTGTGTATACGCCAGATGTCGAAGCTGCATTAATCTCACATAGAAAAACATCCCCATTTTTTGTTTCAACAACATCTGCCGTATAAGCAATATCCGGTTGCCACACATTATTTGCTACAGCTTGAGCAATTGATTTCATTTTGTCGGTTGCCGGCATCCATTCAATAACAGCTTCGTTCCAAGAATAATAAGAATGACAAACGACCCGCCTATTAACAATCCAGAATCTGCATTCGAATTTTTTCAATACCTTACCGGGAGCCAAAAAACACATCACTTCTGGATAGAGATTTATTGGAGCAAGTGTTTCCTCAATTTCATTAAAAAAATCCTTATTTGAAACTGTAAAACCGGCAAATGACTTATGACCTTTATCAGGCTTAATAAATACCTCGCCATCGGAAGAAGAAATTGAACTTACAACAGATCTAGATAGATTTTTAAGCATTCCATACGGTACCCATATTCCGTCCCAATTAAGAATCGGTACGTTTTGTATTAGGCTTGGCATCCATCTCGAAACCGCGTAATCCTTTTCATTAAAATACAGCCATGGCGTATTCCCTGCAAAACATCCAGAAATTCTGCGAGCATCTTGAATCGTTGTTAGAGCCAGCGCTGGCTGACCACTAATGTCAGTTATTGAGGACTCAAAGAGAGCGCTATCGGATACGATCTGTACCTGATCACCGAATTCAACAAGTATCTGTCTAGCTTCGTCGATACGATTTTTAAAGATTGCTTTATGCAGTCGCCAGAACATGACACACTTCTTTTTCTTGTTTTTTAGTATTCGATTGTAATTGTTCGTAAGCTTCTTTCCAAGCCGCATCAGTGGGTTCACTGATCACACCTAATAGACTAAAGATTTCTAGCTGAAAGTCACGGGCACCACGGCACAAATGACTTTCTTTTTTCCCATGCATCCTTGGATGGTGGCAAATTTGTGAAGCTTTAGTTAAGCAACGACTTCTAACCATGTTTGCAATCTCAGGCGATTGGTCTTTGATGTTTTCATGCTTATTGAATGGACAAGTCTGACACATGCATTTCATTACTAGCCAGTTTTGTATGTTTATAGGTTTAGCCATGTTATTTTTTACAAGACTATAAGATCATGATTTTTTTCGATAAGATCGTCATTTTCATCTATCGTAAAAGGTGACGCATCAAGCAATGCCTCTAAATTTTCAATTCGTTTTTCAAATTTTTGACGATCATTATCGTTATCGCATTGCTCATAGAAATGGCAGCAATTTTCTAACTCAAGCCCGATTCCCTTAATCTCATCAATGGTTGTTGGTATTTGTAAGGTACCGTTGGATACCATGAAGTAATTAGCAGAGGAATTTGGCCCTTGGGTTTCCCAAGCTTCTTTGGCTGCCGGTTGGGGTCTTGGCATGTAAGTCAATTTCCCTGGCAACATGGGACTTATTCATCACTATTCTCCAGTAAAACTGCTTTATGAAACTCCGCTGGATCTTCTGTGAAAGCTGCCACTGCATCCGTCCAGGCTTCGCCCTCTTTACATGATTGGGATTCGAGCATTCTTTTGTCTCGCTCACGGTATTCATCTATTATATTTTCGGCATCTTTTAGGCTGCAAAGTGCGCTAAAGAGCTGATGTCTCAAGCAGCAGGCTTTTACGTAGTGCGGTGTTCCATCTAGACACTCAGGGTCTAAAATAGAGTCATCCTCCTGCATGCTCTTGCGTATTTGGTTGACTTCTACTTCTGTTATAGCCATGTTATTTCCTCATAAAATCGATAATTAGGTGAACAAGGTCAGCGAACTGACCTTGTTCGGTTTGGCTGTTCTTATACGTAGTTGCTACCAGGCAAAGCCAACAGGCTTTCAAACACCTGATCTTTCAGCTTTGCACCTTGGCCAAACCACGCAGCATCAAGCGAGTCGCTATTTTTGCGAAAGCTTGTTTAGGGGCATCCCAGCCCCAACAAGCGGCAAAAACTACGCGACCATTTAATGCCTCCGGCGGCCCCGATTCGCCCTCGTCGCCTGCTCTTGCGCCTAAACGGCTTAAGAGCTAGGCTCCAAATGGCTTGACGGCGTTTCGCGATGCTTGCAGGTTTTCTTCGCTTCGCTGCGATAACCCGCCCGGCGCTACGCCTATCGGGGACTAAAAATCTTCACTTCGCTTGCGCTCCGTTTCCACGATTTTCAGCGCCAGCCGGGCATCGTCTGTACGGGTCGGTTTGTCATGGTCAACGTATTGGGTGAAATCATTGAGCAATCCCCACGCAGTACCTTTAGTAGTCATTGTTTTTCGGTTTTATACAAACATTGATTTTATTAAAACATAAAAACTTGAAACAGTCAAACGTATATTTAATTGGTAACGCTAAGATCTATTTTTTACATACGCACAATAGCGACCTTTATCTTGTTAGGGGTATCACGTTTTTTCGCTATCACACTATTAATCCACGAATTTCGAAAATCCATAACATTAAAAGTAGTGCCGAAAAATAGCCTAGTTCGAGATAGCTTGCAAAAATACCAAATTTTTGAAGTTGTCCAATAAATGTTATAATTAAAGTAATAATTTTCTCAGTAAGTATTGCTTTAGGAGGTTGTATGATTCATCCAGTACAGGGCGCAATTATAGGAACATTGCTAATTGGAGCTGTTAATTACCAAGATGTTTCAAATTACATATTTCAGCCAGACCATAGTATTCCAGATACTTTAGTTCACACAGGAACAAATTCTGAAGGTGCAATGGAGGCAGCTGCCGAAAACTTCGATAATTTTGCTATACAAACCCCAGGCGTACTTTATAAACGAGCAAAGGCTGTTATGAAATATGGTTCAAAGGCTATTTTTGAACCGGCAGTCGAAAATGTAGCGGCCGAAAAAAACATGATCAGTTCCCTAACTAAAGGATTAAAAAATGTTGCGACTGCAATAGAGGTTGATGCTTACGTGGCAAACACAGACAGAGCTTCAACATTCCATCGCTAACAGGATAAGTATCAATCCGTTATCCATCGAAAAATACATATTAGGTAGTGCCCGCTTATGAATCATTTTTGCAGGCACTCAATTTTTCAAATCCCAACTAAAACTTCTTCACACTGATTTAATAATTAGGAGATTTTCTAGTTTGGATTTGAAGTAATCCACTCTTTAATTCGAACCATTGCATTGGGTTTCTTTAGGTTAAAGACCGGGATACGGAATCTGTCTGCGAGATCAATGGCCTGTCCTGTTCCGCCGGTTAATCGTATTCGTTCGATTGATCTTTCGACGCCATCTGGTGTCCACGCAATTACATAGTCACAAGGGCTTCGCATGTCCGCACCAAATTCTGAATAGTTAAGATTTAATTTAACGATAGAATGTAATAACTGGCATTGGAGAAAAGACTTATTCTTTTATCAAAGCCCATAAACGACTACCAATGACTAGTAACCATGCTCCACCAATAACAGAAACAGCAACACCTAAAAGATAAAACTCATAATGAGATGCGACTGAACCTGATTGAAAAAAGTCATTCAAAGTTTTGGCCGTTTTAGAATCCAATAGAATTGAAGCAATGGTTTTCTGTTCGTACCTAGCTGGCAGCGCAAGAATTGCCGAACCGATTACGAATAAAAACGTAGCCAAGGCTAAAGAGATTCCGTCGATGATGGTAATTTTTATCATATTATTTTGCGACAATCACCACCATTTATAGTGGCTAGGGATAGCGTCCAGTATCGCATTTCCTGTTTTAAGTTTGCTATCAATGGTTATTTACAGTAGATTTGAAAGTTTTAAATTATCCACGTTACTTCAATGATGACAAAGAGTGAAAGGTGCCATAAAAAAGACTAATTCAGTTTTTTTACGAATACGCAAGCACTTGCGCCCCATTTTGAATCAGGTTCACTTAGGATCTGGTAAAAAATAACTTCCCATAATTTGGATGAGAAAGCTGTAGCAAAATGTTGGATAATAAGCAAAATATAGTGTTTATAAATGAAAGCGAATGACAGGTTACGAAAAAAACATTGAGATCAAAATGCAGCGTCTGTTTGCAACGCTATCCGAAAAAGACCGGCGACGTTATGCAGGGATTGAGGCGGCAAAGCTGGGGCACGGTGGCATTGATTATGTTTCGGGGTTATTCGAAATGGACCCCAAGACTGTCCGAAGAGGCTTAACAGAACTGGAGTCCCCTGAAGATCCCGCGCCAAGCCGGGTCAGAAAAAAAAGGTGCGGGCCGTAAAGTCTCAATTGAGCGTAAGCCGATGTTAGAGGAAAATTTCCTAAAACTGCTGTCGGAGTTTACGGCGGGCGATCCTATGCGTGATGGTGTGTTATGGACCAATTTATCACGCAGTGAAATTAGTCGCCGTCTCGCTGAAATGGGTACATCGGCGAGTCGACATACGGTTCGCAAGTTATTAAAGAAACATGGTTTAGGGCAACGTAAAACGCGTAAGAAGAAACCGTTAGGTTCTCATCCTGACCGGGATGCACAGTTTCAGAACATCGCCAAACTCAAGGTGGAGTATATGGACAAAGGTGAGCCTGTGATCAGCATTGATACCAAAAAGAAGGAACTCATCGGCAATTTCAGTCGAGAAGGCCGCACCTATACACAAGCACCCGTGGACACACTGGATCATGATTTTCCCAGTGCTGGTGAAGGTAAATTGATTCCGCATGGCATCTATGACTTGGCGCGAAACCAAGGGCATATGAACCTGAATACCAGCCATGACACCAGTGAATTTTGTTGTGATAGTATTGCACATTGGTGGAGACACTATGGTTGCCGACACTATCCCAATGCCCGCCGCTTGCTACTGCTTTGTGATGGCGGCGGCAGCAACGCTGCCAATCGGCATGTCTTCAAGGAAGCTTTGCAGGCACTTGCAAACTCACTTGGACTGGAAATTCGTGTGGCACACTATCCGCCGTATTGCTCAAAGCACAACCCGATTGAACATCGTTTGTTTTCGCATATTACGCGTGCCTGCTTGGGTGTGGTCTTTCATTCGGTCGCCATCGCCAAACAATTCATGGAGAAGGCTAAAACCTGTACGGGCTTAAAAGTAACCGTGGATATTTTGACAGAGGTTTATGCTACAGGGAAAAAGTGCGCCGATAGTTTCCTTAACAATATGAAGATTATCTTTGATGACTATCTTCCTCGCTGGAACTATCGAGCTGCACCACAAACAAGTTAATTTCGGGAAGTTATTTATTACCGTATCCTTAATGGCTTTGAAGCTAATAATTTTCCTGGGTTGCTACAAAAAGGACATGGCATTATCGCAGTCCAATCAATGCTTATTTTCTTTACAGAATTCAGGCGGCTGGTCATTTATCAAAAAAATTGGGAACAGAAAAACACAAATTGACTAATGTTCTAGCGCCTTTATAAGCTCAGCTTCTAGTTGTTTAATTCTATTGTCACGATCATCAATAAGATTTTGAATAATTATTTTTCCCTGCTCCTTGTCACCTTTCAAAATCGTATCGATTGTATCTATAGCAATTGGTAGAACATGCTCAGGCAAAGGAGTTTTCTCAGGTTTTGCAGCTTCTTTATCTCTTATTTGATCAAGTAGCCACGAAAATCTCTTCTCTTCAGGTAGAGGATGATGCTGTCAAAAAATCAAGGAATCGCAAGCACATTACTTATACTTTTAATACCACCTACTTTTGTTTCCAAGCCAAGCAAATTATTGCATTTTTGTCCTAATTTTTCCTGCGCGAGAAATACTTTGGCTGCGACTTGGCTGTTATTGGTATTCAAACCAAATCCACAATTTTCGTGGAACCAAAATGCGACACCTAAGTAAAAAAATCGGTCCACGTCATCAAGAACCTTATAACCATTAACAATGTCTTTAATTTCTGATTTGGATTCAATATCCTCAGAGTTACTCTATTGTGCCAGTGAATAGATTGAACTTGGTTTTAATGGCAAAATATTCTGAAAAGAACTAAAGAAACCTAAGCCAGAAACAATACATCTGTGATCAAAGAAACCGGTGTTCGAAAATTCAATAAGGGATGCGCTTATAAGTTTTTCAGATACATTATTTAGGGTTTCAATCGATACTTTTTTATTTAAACTAAAAGAGACCGCAAAACAAAAAGAATCTCCACCTTGTATCTTTTTATAGTCTATATTAGACATTATTAAATACTGATAAAATATTCGTATTCTGTCATTTTCAATAAAATTGAAGACATTAAATAGTTCAGTATCGTTGCCATTTTTTAATTGATCAAGTATCCATTGATAAATTTAGAAAGACAATAAGTTGGACTTTTCGTTTGATGTTTTATTTTCACTGAAAATAAAACATTCAGTAACCATTTTCGCTATATTATTGCGGTTTTTTCAAAGCTTTTTTCCATGAATAATCCAATTAAATTTTATTTATAGGCGATTTATTTAGAATAGTCCAGAACGTTTTTCCATTAAATTCGGTTTCTCTGATATACCACCACTGTGTTTGTATATAATTTTTAGACCAAAATTCGCGACTAGGTTGTGTCAATAGAATAGTAGTTTCAACTGGATTTAATAGTAAGTCGTTTGAATGCCACGGTGTAGAATAAGTATTATTGCAAATAGAAATAAATCTAATTGTGTCAACAAATAAAACTATAGTAACTGTTGAAAGTACAATAATTAAATAGAATTTATATAACTTTTTATGGTTAATTTTTAATATCATCCAATATTTACCTGTAATAAATTAGGTATAAAATTAATTCTTTGATCGTTTGCAGGTATTATACAAGAGATATCTAACAGCTCATGACATTTTCAGATTCAGAAATACTCCTTATCCGCTTTGAGTAACTTCTTTTTTCGGGCTTGCTCATTATTCCTTTTTTTCTAAGCTCAAATGCCCTTTGCATAACAGTATGTATTGTGCGCTCAAGAACCAAGCTAACATGTTCAGGACCGTCAATATGATAGTTCTCAATAAGATATTTTTGGTCTGTAGTAGTCCATGCCTGCTTTTGTTTGGAATGGAAAAGGGGGTGAAACTTCATTCTTTCGCAAAAATAGCGACTCGCTTGATCAGTTGCTTTATTCATGGGTTTTAACCTTTAATAAGTACAATCAAATCATCAGCTGTCATTTTTGAACTCATGTTAGTACCGTCGAGCAATGAGTCAGCCATCTCACGTTTGGTGTCGTGAAGAGTGATAATCTTTTCTTCTATTCCATCTCCCAGGCTCACGTATGCGTTATTGCTGATAGTCTAATCAACGCATCTCTCCTTGATCTTGTTTTTGACCAGGCCAAAAGAAATTTAAACTCACACTGGTAAACGTGGCGTTTTAATTTATTAACGTTTGCAATATATTCGCGTATTTGATGGTGATCATCAGCCATAATTATCAATTTATTAGCCATTACAGGTGTAACTGGACTTAATTCATAAAATTGATTTGAAGTATATGCGAAAGCCGCTGCCGACAAGAAAAAGATGACTCCACCAGTAGCTACAGTATTCAAAGAATGGTTTATGTAAACAAGGAAAAGCCCGAAAAGCATAAATAACCCAATTATGAAACAGACTTTCTTTATTTTTTGTTTAAATTTGATTACGTCTTTTTTTGACAGGTTAATCTGTTTTTGGATATTGAATTTCAATGACAGTGGATTATTCATGTTTTTACCTCGATTTTGGTTACATAAAATTTGTTCGATCACTTAAGGTTTTATCATATTGATTATGAATTACGTGGTCTGGATATAAGTAAACAAATTCGTTTCCGACAAAACCTTGTTGAACAAACAGCGACTACGCAGAAACTGACTTATTTTCGCTAAAAAATTTCATTCCGTTGATTTGAATATAACAACAGATCTCGCAGCTTTTCATACCCAGTAGGCTTTGGGCATTTGATTGTGTGTGTTACTACTCCTGAATCATTTTCTATTTCATAACCTAGAGCACATACAGGAATATTGTGCTTCGTTAATGCTTTACAGCCTTTACAAATTAGCTTCTTTTCGCCAGGCTTTTCTATGCCTAATGTTTCATTATCAGTCTGATTTTGATTGAAAGTGTTTACTACCGCAGGAATAATAACGATCTTAACTTTATCAATGTTCGTTCCATTAGCATTCCTTGTATATTTTCTATCCGAAGGTTTTAGTATTTTATTAGAGGCTATCATTAATCTTACTCACCTTTAAAAGCAGCCAATACCACTCCGCATTCCAAACCATCTTCAGCAATCCCTAAATATGTGATATCGATATGACAAGGATTAGAAACCCAAGATATTGCTGCATCACTCCAGTCTTGAATTACGCCGCTACCATCCGGGTGTATTTGCATAGCATCTTTTTCAGAATAAGCGACTACTACTGCGCCAGAATATTCATCATAATTAACACTTGCAGACTGCTTAATTAAAAATAATTTCTTAGGTTTCGATTTATTACGCAAACAAGCTGCATCTTCGCTTTCGTTAACACCAAAATGGGCTACTGCCTCATCTGCAGTTATAGCTGTATAACCACAATGCCAACACCTCCATACCGACTCTGCTTTTGACCATAGCCTTGAATGAAGCAATGGATTATGGCCACATTCGAAAGCTTGATGGTCAGAGTCTCCACAAAGCACACAGTTGTTACCGTTTGGGGATAATTGTGTCTTTGCAAGCAGAAGCGCATCGATAGTTTCGTTGTAGTCTTTTAAGGTTGGATATTCATTAGAAGACGATGGCAATTTATCAATGGAAGGCGAAAATTTAATGACACCAAATTTCTGTATCGACTTATCGTTTTTAGAGTTCAGACCGACTAAAAGAAAGCCTTTTGGCAGTTTAACCCGAGCCACCTTATCTTCTGTTATTGATATTAATTCATTGATCGACAAATAATCATCACCCAGTAATTCTCTTGCAGAATCAAAAGCATCATCCAAATAATCGACTTCACTCGATCCCAAAAAAAGTTCGTAAGTCTCATCAAGATCAAGTTGAGAAATGGCGCAAGCACGAATGGAATCCCACGAATCAAGACTAACTGACGGTTTAGATTTTGTTTCATTTAAGGTTTCTAAATCATGCATAGATTATCAATCCCATTTTTCATTAACATTTATACAAATTACATCAAAATCAAATAATCCATCAGTGCAAAAGGTGCCCAAAAAAAGCCTAATTCAAATTAATTTGAGTACATGGCTATTGAATATAGGCAGCCAATCTCACCTTTCCTTTGTTATTTCCAATCGATGTTAAGGAATGCCTATTGCCTTCTTCGCGTTGAATAAGTGAGCAGTATTGGTGACTAATAGTGGTTTGGTTGCCGCTTTCCCAGGTCAACTAAAGCTTAAGAGTGTTAATCCAAGCTCCGGCTCTTTAGGTCGTGGTAGTTGACACTACGTTCCATCTTTAAAAAAACAAGAAAAATCTTGGCAGTCTATGAAGTTTCCATTGACGACCATCCTAGTGGCGGTTTGATTTTTTTTCATACCTTCCGATAGGTGACAGCGACCAAAAACACCGGCAATATAAAAGCCAGAAATGTCCGATCTGTCGTCGGTTTTAGAAAAAAATGCATCTAGAACGCCGTGTGAGTGTAAATCCATAACCATTAAGTAATTCTCTGGCAAATAAGTTCTGTATGAAATGCCACCCTCACTGCTTGATATTACCTCCGGTTCATACAGTAAATATTCTTGCTTTTCCTTGTCCCAAACAACAAGACCTGCCCATTCTTTTGGGGATGATTTGTTCGCAAGATCGAATGCAGTATTGAAAATCCATCTTGGAATTTTTCCGTACTTCAAAAACACTCCAGAAGATTTAACTTCTCCATAAGGAAGTGGGATTTTTGAATGAGCAACTGGCAGCCTCACTTCGAATACGGAATTTTGCGCTTCGATATATACCCCATCTTTTCCCACACAGAATCGATGTTTATACGGCTCAGGTGGTGATAATTTTCCAAAGATTGGATTCATTAAAGCTGGGCACTCGCCCATTACCACTTGATCGCGGGTATCGGTAAGGTAACCATGATTTGTACTCACTTTTTGTTTCCTTTTCCAATTAAATAAACCAATAAGCAGCCAAGTAGAAACCAAAACAAGATCAGAGACATTTCATTGGCTAAGTCGTACAGCTCTTTTTTGGGTATCGGAAGATAATTCGATGTTAACAACAAAGGAGCGATAACCTCAGTTATCAACATCAGCAGAAGGCTTGCAATTATTAATTTCTGTCTCTCTTTGAGATATTTTTTCATCATCATATATGTCTACTTACAAAATTACCCGCAGTCCAATTATCAAAACTCAAATTCTCAATAGGAAATTTTATGGCTTTGCTTTTTTCCAATTTCCTCCAAAAATGAACATGATCTTTATCAGAAACACCGTTGTTTTTTGCTGACTTTGATTTCTGTGTAAGATTTAGAGTTTTCTGGTTATTGATGTGTGAAAAGGCCGTATCAAAGATGATCGACTCCCATTCAGAAATATGATTTTGCGTCACGCCGTCAGGAATAGCCGCACTGCCTACACAAACACGACCGTCATCATAGATATTCATCAAAGGAGCACGATAAACCTTTGTATTTGCATTGGGTCTTCTGTTGTTGCCGATAGCTGCGATTGCCACTTGACCACTTGAACGTGCAACAACCAGCATGTTTGGCCACGGTACATTAATTTTGAATGTTTTATTTTCCCCGCGAAGCCTAAATATCATCGGTCTGACTTTGCCAGCAATAGTCCAAGCAATATGTCGTGATGACATTGAGATAATGTTCGGAGAGATAAAATCATTATCCATGTGTTTTTTGTCAAGCAAATCGATTAACATTTGTTCTAAATCATTTTCAGTTAATAACTGCCCCGTGCCGATAACTGACTGGTTTTTCTCGTTGAAAACAAAGTCGTGAATGGACGCTAAAAAATGACTTCTAGGGTTATATGCAGGACTGGTTTCGATGCCGGACGCACTATGAATTAGAATTGCTTTATTCGGTGAAATTCTAGGCTTTTCTTCATCGTGAAACTCGGCGTAATTCAAGTCGTTCATGTAATATTTCTCCTTATCTGTTAATGCATATTATACATTAAAACTTGAAACAGTCAAACGAAATATAGAGAGCTATACCCCATAAATTTCAATATATTCAGCAAGACGAATCAAACCTTTACTCACTGCAATTTTATTTAATGTTTTAGCAATCAATGGAGCAGTTTCGCTGTTAAGCAACATACGACCTTTAGGACTTTCTCCTGAGTCATTCATGTATTGATAGGTTGATTCTACTAACGATTCTTCCCAGTCTAATCCAAACCCAATAACGTGTGACATATACCAAGGCACATCGTCAAAAGGCTCAATTTGCGCTTCATTTATCTCATTTGTTAATCCATAACCATCATCAATATTATCCTCTTCTTCTTGAGATTCCGACAACATCTTAATCTCATTGTTTTTTTTGGAACGAACATCGTTTTTCCAAAAGACAATGGCTTTTCTGATAAAGCGAACCCATCGATTAGCGTACTGGTCAAAACGTGACTCCCTACGCCAACGAATGACACGTTGACGCACATCATTTAATTCAAGTAACTCCCCAAATTGGTTGTATTTTTCCTCGTACTTCTCCAAAAAATTAAAACGATCAACTAAGTCAGCCGCATTCTCGTAACCACAATACATAGTGAAAAACCCACTTTCATCATTCAACTCAATTTCAGCCAATGACTCTAAAGATAAATTAGGATACTTAGATTTTAGGTCAAAGTAACTTTCAGATTCCTCATCAATAGAGGAATACCAATTCTCTCCTAATTCGTTAGTCGTGATTGCCCATGCTCCTAATGAAATAAATTGTAGACAACTGTACACGACTCGACTAAGTTCCTGATCGTTGATACTGGCAGTTGAAAAGGCACTGTAATAGGGGGCTGATTGCAGTATTATATAAAAACCCTCAACAGACTCACCAAAGCTGCTACCACTTTCAACAGTGAGTGAAACATGATGATTATCTGTGTTTTGAATTTTGAATTCGTTTGAAATATACCAAGAATCATCAGCGTACCGAGAAATGGTGTCGTTGACTTTTTGCCCAATTAGTTTTTTTACCTTACGGCTCAAAAACAAAATATTGCGCCAGTTTTCCCCGTATCGACCCAAAGACCGATTGATTTCTTTCTCAGTAACGCAACCCATTTCATAACCAAGCAAAATTACCGATGCAATTCCACTCCTGTTTTGACTGAACTCAGACCAGTCATGCTTGAGAGAAATCTCGTTCAGCAATTTATCCAGTGAAACACCGATAACAGGCTGACTAAACAAGCTCATAGCATGGGAAGTAGTAATGGATCGGCGTGAATCAACGCAATCGGTTTTGTTTTGATCGTTATCTGCCTTAACAAGTAGCATCCTATTTTATCCTGTTCGTTAATTTCAGCTTCGTCTGGAGTTTGGACAGGGGCTTCCATGCCCCAATGGCGAAGAATATCAAGGCCATTAGCCTTTAGTTTTGACTTCATGTGTCACAACAGAATAGTGCAATTCTTCGCCCATCAAAACTGGTTCGCTCAGTTCAGCTTGGGCAAGGTGCGGATAGCTTGCTGAATATAATTTTATAGCTTCTTGTGGTGGTAATTCAGGCGCAGGGTCGTTTAGACGTACTGCACCCATTTTGAATATACGCATTGGTTTAATTACTTGTGAACTTGTCATATCAGATACCTTTAACCGAACAAAGATTTATCGAAATTTACTTCTGTCTCAGGATGTTGAGTGCTTGATGGTTGCTCTGCTTGTTTAGCTGATTCATTACCGGCTACCGTCTTCCCAACTTCTGTTTCTGCTTTTGCTTGCTTACCAGCTTCTTTAATTCGGCTTAATGCCTCTTTAAGATCACTATGGCCTTGCGATCTAACACCCGCGTATTCTGCAAGTGTTGTCAAAAAGTCGCCGTTTAAATTTTCTGGACTGGTAGTAACAACCAATGGCATTGATAAGGCTGCGTGTATATTCTTTATAGAATCTGGTGTGTTGTCAGGTAATTTGCATTGCATAACTGGCTGTATCAACACTTGCAGTTGGTCGCCTTTGCGAGTGACTGTGAACTGAATACGCTCATCATGGTTGAGCATTTGTTGAAAAATATTAAACATAAGAAATATCCTCTTCTTCTTCATCGTCAGGGTTTTTAGTAAAATCTTGATCGTTTAGATCGATAAAGGAACTCCTGCCAGCCAAAGTATTTAGAATTTCTTCATCTTCATCCGTAATACTTATCGGTTTTGAGTCACCCAATAACGGTACGTCATATTGAGCACCCACCTCAATAAGAGGTTCGTTACCGCCAACTTCGTTTCGATGACCTATTTCTTCGAACAGATGTTCGTTTAATTCAACAACACCAACCGCTCCCGCAATCACTTCGCTTGTATGTGAAGCTTCATAGTTAGGTTTTTGGTGCAAATTATCGGATGCACATTGATCTTCTTGAGCAGAAAATCTCACCTGTATTTTGGAGTAATTGGTAACGCAATTAGGCACAAACCCTGTAAAGTCGTAGCCGCAACTAAATACATCGTCCAAAATTTCGGCATTTTTTTTCTTCATTAAAGAAGAAACCGTTTTCTTTTCTTCGGGCTTTTCGTAGTGCTGAATAAATGAAACGTTTTGACCGTTTATCGCTTCACGCAAAATTGCTTCAATACCGGATTTTGTGAACCCACCCAAAAACACCTTATCTACTACAAAATGATGTTGCAGATTAATTCCTGCTAAACCACAGACTAATGCCCCTGTCTGCGCCCACACGCGATTTCCAGAGCCTGAGTCGTTGCTTTCCACTATTTTACTTAGTAGCCTTTTATTGATTTCCATGATCGATTCCATACCTAACGCGGATACTTCGCTGATAAATGCGTCTGGTGAATAACTCTCGTATGTTTTTTTGTTACCAGACAATTCAGGTATTAAATCTTTTGCGTAATTACTGCCCAATAATTTGTAGAGGGCGTAAGTATTAAGGGATAGCACTGCAATTCGATTTTGTTCAACAGTTTTTGCACCCAATTGACGATAAAAACACTCTATATGTTCAATAACTTTTTGAGGGGTTTCGGCTACCACTGCTTTTTGTGAAGTTTTAGACTTTTCTTTAATTGAGTTTGTATCAGCGTTAACAACACTTGTGTTGGTTTCCTTTTTGTCCGAAACCACCCCGCTTCCATTTTTATGTTGACCAATTGTTTCCTTTAGGGATTTTTGGTATTCAGTAACCTTATCTTTGTGACAAGGCAGATTAAAGCAGCAATCTTCGGTAATACGTCCTCTTGCATCAGGAGAGGTTGATAAAATTGCGCCAAAATGAGCACATTGTTTACACCCCTGCTCAAATTGTGTTTTACCAACCCCACTATCCCCTGATTGACAAACCACACTGAATGAATCGGTTGTGCGCTCGATATCCAGATACACAACCGCATATTTTTCGCTTAACTCGTCCTTTTTCACTTCCATAGCAGCGATTGACTTTTTTTCCCAACAATCGCGGTTCGCACATCTGCCACTACCAATGTTTTCATCAAATATGCTGGCTTGCATTGTTGAATTATGACGACAACCGTTACAGCCGTTGGTATTAAAACAGGCTTTTGACAAGTCCATAGAATACATTTCAAGCCGAGATTTTAATACTGGTACCGTAAAACCATTTTCGATAATACGTTGTAGTGTATTGACTTGAAATTCTTTATCTAACTGACTTAAAAGTTCTGCATGTCCTAATTTGATTTTGCGACTTGTCAACGCATCTAACACTTTTTCATCTGCATGTAAAAGCATCATGCGTGATTCAAATTTATGCGAACTCCAACCCAAAAGTTTTTGCGCCTCTTGTCGATCGTTATTGCAAGCCATTAATACCTTTTGTGCCGATTGCGCTTCTTCGGCTGGCGAAATATCGTCACGGGCAGAGTTTTCGATAAGAGCTACTAAGTTAGCCGCTTGGTCATCAAGCTCCATAATTTTCGCTGGAATTGTTTCCAGACCAGCCATTATGGCTGCGCGATAACGGCGTTCACCCGCAACCACCCAATAACCAGTATCTTGATCGTCTATAGGACGAATAACAATTGATTGAATAACACCTCTTTCCATTATTGAGTCTACCAATTCCTGCAACTTATTTTCATCAAAATACTTTCGAGGATTAAATCCATCCTTGATCTTGATTTCTGACACAGGGACATAACTTAAATTTTGATTTTCGCTCATATCTCTTACCTTTATATATTTTTGATTAATTCTTTCGGGATGGTTGATCCTTTGAAATTAGGTACATTAAAACATTAAAACTTGAATGAGTCAAACGATATTTTTTGTTTTTTATAATAAAATTTAATGAGTGATAGGCTCCCCGACTTCTAGTGAAGTAGACCGATTGACTAAAACTTTTACGATCTGAATTTTGCACCGCTTTCCAGAGCTTTGGCTGTTTTAGATTCCAACAGAATTGAAGCAATAGTTTTTTCGTACTTAGATTGAAGAGAATGCACTACTGGAGCCGAGTACGAATGAAAATGTAACTAAGACTAAAGAGATTGCGTCATTTACGGTAATTTTCTACATGAATCGAATTCTAAAACAATCACTGATAGCAAAATACAGTGAACATAGGTAGCACTGAGGCTCTTCCTGTAGCTGACGGTACAGTTTATGGGTAGGTGATCACCGCATATCCTGCGGCTCGTTTTTCTGGCAAGGATAGCTCGACTAAAGCACTGGCGATATCTGTATGATTTTCGTAGCCACATTCAACGCATTTGAATTCCGTTTGCGTTAATCCGTTTTTTCTTTTTCCCCCAATGAGAAGAGAACTTGGTCAAACGCAATACCTTACGCTGTGCTTTGGCCAACGTTCAAGCCGATATCACTGGTCGATGGATGCACAGGCTTTACTACTTATCGTTCAGTTTGGCTGGATAGCCGTTACAATTAATGTGTACTACCGCTGTTTGGACAGGAAACTACGCGATAGCGAGTGTCGTCCAAATAGTCCCTGGAAGCGCACAGGTGCCGGGCGGGTTTTCATGGAAAACCTGCAAGGCCTCCCGATAGCGCGTAGAGTCATAAGAGAGCAAGAAGTCCTACCTTCGAGCGACGTGGACGGCCAGGGCGTCGAAGACATTAAGCCGTGCCGGTGTAGACCGATTTTAGGCCAAGGACGGACTAAAATCTTTACGGTTGAATCCGGCACTCGCTTTAATTAATGGCCGCCCAACCAAGTTTTGAACAAAACTGCTCGATTAAAAAACATTAATCGTTGTGATTTCCAACCCTGAATGCAAATAGCCAAAATCAGTATTTTTTAAAATGAATATTTTATTTGTCCCAAGAAAGTTCGACCCATTATGCTAACATCACTTGGCATAGCTGTTGAATTCAGCGTGGGTTCTTTTGTGTTTTCATTGAGTAAATTATTTACCCTAAAAACGATATCAATTGGTTTTGCAATTCGTGAAGTCATCGTTAAGCCCCAAACAAAATATCCGCCTAAAGGACTTCTTGGATCTGTCGAGAGCTTAGCTCTCTCTCCGATCCAATCAATCTGTGTTCCTGCGCTCCAGTTATTATTTATATTCCAGTTCAAAAGCCCTTTAAGCATATCTGTAGGCATGTATCCTGTATAGGGTTCTCTAGGAACAATGACATGACTATAATTTAACGTTCCTGAGAGTGAGGTTGAAAACTTATATTTGGCTTCCGCCTCAAATCCTTCACCGCTTATATTTGGGTTATTTACAGAACCAGAGACCGTAGATCCATTTATAACTTGGGATATAGTTATTAAATCATTATAGCTATACCAATAAACATTGGTTGATGTCGAAAAATTTGGTGTCCATTTGTTTTCTATCTGAAACTCTACCGTATCGACAGTTTCGGGTTTTATTGTCTGTCCAGCGATTAAGGGAGAATTTTGTTCATAATACGAGGGTGGGCGGAATGCGCGGCTATACGTTAATTTCGTGGTCAAACTTAATGTTGTGTTCCATACCAGCGCAACCCGAGGGCTATAGCCAGCGTTTTTATTAAGATAGTAGTCGTATCGCAAGCCCGTAGTCAAATACCAATCTGGATGAAAATTCCATTCATCCTGAAGTAAAGTGTATAAATTATCTCGACTGACATTTGAATGAAATGGATCATTTGTCCATGACGATATATTTGTAAATGGTGTTTGTACTACAAAATTAGGTCTAAGTATGTAGTTTGATAAGTTTGATTCTTGGCTTACCCAATTCCTATACCCACCTACACCGTAAGTCAGTACATGTTTACTAAAACCACTATAGTTAAATTGTGACATTACCCCTACAGTATTTTCCGTACCATTTATTAAGCCGGACATTCCATTTGGCAATGCTCCACCGAAAGCACCAGGAGGCAAGATGTTTTCCATTTCACCGGATTGCATTCGAGTAAAATAAAATGTGGTTTTATTTTTAAGATCCTTTCCTATCATGTCATCATATGACAGATCCGAATTGAAAAAATGATCAAAGCTATTACCTGTATTGTCCAATGCTAAAGCAGCACCTAATCCGGTTTGAACATTGTTAAACTCTTGGTAACCCGCACGAAATCTCAATTTATTTTTATATGCAAGATCAACTCTGAGATCAAGATCAGATCTTCCGTAGTTTGTGAATCCTGGAGCTTCAGATGCATGCGTTCCAAATAATGCATCGTAGTTACTTTGAGCATCATGGTTAACTTGTCCTTTATACCCACTTGTAGTGCCTCCCTGGGCTGAGAACGCATATTCATAATCACCGCTTGTATTTCCATATTGCCCCCATCCTTCATAGGTATTTTCATTTCCAATAAATGAGCCTACTTGTCCTCCTTTCAATTCTTTGCCTGTTTTGGTCACAATGTTAATAACACCGCTACTGGCGTCACCACCGTACATCATTGATCCTGGCCCGCGTATAACCTCAATATGTGAAATATTTTTAACAGGAAAGTTCCAATCCAGTGGCTTTCCACCAAATTCGAAATCACGCATTGGGACCCCATTCACTAGCGTAAGTACTTGGGCATTGCTTTCGCTCGATATGCCGCGAAATCCTATCGTGTTAGTACCGTTCCTTGCATAATTAACATGTACGCCTGGTAGATATTCAAGAACATCAGTAATTCGGCGTGCTCCGATTTCTTCTATTTCTTTACTAGTAATTACTGAAGTAACACTGGGACTTAAATTTTGCGGAAGAGGTCTGCCAGATGCAATTGATTGCATATTTTCATTACCAAAAGCCATTGATAAATCTTCTTCTGTAGACAGATCTTTTTCTTCTGCGTATGCAGTTCCAAAGACTGATAATAAAAAAACAAATACACAAAAAGACACCAGTTTTTTGCTTATGCAATTAGAAATGCTGAAAATAGAAAAATACATGTAAGTCCCAATGCGTATAAGCTTTATCTTATTTGGACAAGCTAGTTGTGATTATGATGTTGGTCTGTGAATACAAAACCGATTTCATGATGCGAGAATTGATGGCATTTAGTATGAGCGACAAACAGCGCAAGGAAAATCCTCACTTTCCAGCATTATTCGCGCACTGTGACAATGGGAGCATTGCTCTAGACGAATGCTGCCACTGTCAGACCATTTTGCGATCATCCATGCCTCAGTAAAGCTGATCTGTGAAACGTTATTCGTAAGCTTTTCTGAATGACTGGAGTATTTTCGATATGCATTAATGCATACCTTTACTGAATCATCGTTCGACCACGCCTTCTCAGTTCGAAAGAAAAATAAAAAAAACGTTGCTTCTAATGTTTTTGGAATTTTTTTAAATAGAGTTTTAGGCGAATACGGCAGTGGACCTCGCGCGGTATTTTTATTAAATAAAATAATTTTAAGTTTATTCGCAGGCAATCCAGTGATGGTAGATATCAGTTCTGTCCGAGCATTAAAGCCACTCAATTCTAATGCTATTGACCAATTGTTATGCGAAGGTTCTGTTGAAGATTTCTTCTGAAGCATCTGTCGATCCCGCTATGTTTAATAATAGACTTAATTTGTTAGTGTCAACGCTTTTAATGTCCGGCTTCAGGTTCTGTTCAGTGAATCTTGGTTTAAAACATAGAAGTCCAGTACAAGCCAATTCATCAATTTTTTTCAGCTCAATGACTTTGAAAAGAGCAATCATTGTATCGTCAAGCCCGTAAAGTTGCTTAGCGGAAACTGGATCTCTTCTTGATAACTCCCGACACTTAAAAAGGAGTTCTCTATTTAAACTAGTGGTGTCTCCAAAAGAGTTCTTCTCAATTGAAAACTGAGTTCGTCTATCCAGGTAAATAGGATTATCGTATACCGCTTTCTCGTAAATAGACGAAAGTTCATTTGTTAGGTTTTCAAAAGAAAGACTTTTCTTGATTGCATTTGTCCCAAGTTGAATTACCAGCTGTAACACAAAATCGCGTATGTATTCAGTTGATAAAGAGTCAACACCCTTGAAATCTATTATGCAGCTCTCAGATTTTATCAAAAAACATTTCAAAATTTCCTTGCTTAGATCCTCGCTTCTTTTTTGCGAAGACAAAAATTTTTGCATATTGATAATCACTGTTGATCCTTACTAAACTAAGTTTATAAAAAAACACATATTTGCGATTAACTCATGAAAAAAGTGAGTGTAACGCCTTGAGAACATATTTTTACATTTTATGATATGATACGCAGCAAGATTAAAGGATGCAAGCAATTTTATTTAAAAAATTACATAGTATCAATTCGTTGCGATTGTATTAATACTAACCATTGTTTCAATAAATGACAATATTTTTAGCTTTACAATATTGACCAAATAGTCGATGGATGTGCAAATGTCCGAGAGGGTTTGCTTGAACTTGAAGGGTATCCAAATAGCATGTTGAGTCACACGAGAGCGAAAAACCACATCTTCAAGCGATGTTGTTATTCAATGATTCAAAGATATTAACTGTGCCGGCGCGGCCGATTTTTGATCATGGATTGCCTAATGTTTTTACGTTAGCACTCCGTCACTCGCTTATGTGGTTAAAAATTGCTTAATGCAATCATGTAAAGTTTATTATGCTGTCATGAACAATAAGCTATTTTTTTACGTAGAATTTCTGAGTGATTTTGCTGGTATCACCAGCACGATTTATATTTATATCTATAAAATACAGGTGGCATAGAAGGGTTTGATGAACTTTAGAGTAGTCGAAAAAGGAACAGGTATGGATTTTGACGAATGGGTCGCAGTTACCGAACTTGATTTTCTTGATATAGGTTGCGAGCCATCTGCCGCGATTCAGGGAGTCCAATGCCCAGCTATTTTGGATATCGCAAGAACTGTCCATATTTTGTCTGTAAACGGAAATCTGTATAAGCTAAACGGGTTTCGACGCAAAGCTGAATGGCTGAAAAGTAATGCGCCAAGCAAAGTTATTCCATATATAGTCACTCTTAGCGAAGAAGAATTTGATAGTCTCTGTACTTCATGCAAAAACACATGGCTCAATAACCTACCTCCACATGAGTTAGTTAGAGAGGCATTTAAAGTATTATCACTGGAATTTAACTCTGAGCGCATTCGAAACGGATTTATTACTGAAGCTATTCACATAGTATTAAGAGGAAAACAACGAAGCTTACAAAATAGAAGAACAGCACATGAACGTGAAGAGATTGACATGTTTAAAGCAATTAATGTTTTTAAGGACGAGCTGCTAATAATTGATCAACTGAACCCAAAAACAGAGATTTTTTCGTCAGGCGTTTTGGCTGGAGCAATAATAATGCTTGTTTTATTTCCCGAATCCATCCGGTTTCTTAATTTATTAAATAATGGGGAGGGAGTAAGCATTGAAAATCAGTTTGACCCGATTATGGCCTTAACTAGGATAACCGTTAGACATAAGTTAAGCACTAAAGCGTTGCAGCCTAGAGAGACCATAGAGTTGTGCAGGAAAACTGTTCAAGCAATTTCGAATTGGCTTGAGGGAAGTGATTCTACAAAGTACTGGAGAATTCGAGATTTGAATGGAGTTGACTTGCATTCGTATGTATTAGATGTAAGAAAAATGAAGAAAATTAATGCTGAAAGAGATCTGTAAAAAAATTAGCATCCTTTTACTACTTACATCCTTTTGCTCGCAAGCAAAGGATGGTAGATATGTTTTAATTTACAATCCAGACCATATAAAAAACTCTAGTTTTTCTAATATCGTTTCAAGTTTTGAGTCAAATGTACAAGGGGCACTAGTCATTGAGACGAAATCTATAGATCAGTCTATATTGAATTTAATATCTAGTGTTAATCCTGAAAAAATATTAGTTTCGAGTAGGTCTTTAATTGATGAATTGAAATCAATAAACAATAAAACACAATTGTTTGCAACTGGATTTTACTTTAACTCTGATAAGTACAATGGAGTAAGTCTCAAATTTGAAGGAAAATTTTTGATTGAAAAATTATTTAAAAGTATTCGTGGTATTAAAAAAATATATGTAGTTGAACAAAATGATTTCAACGTAATAAATAAATCAAATTATTTAAACGATAGAGTGGAATGGAAATCCGGTAGCGACATGGTCGAAACAATTCGAATTATTTATAATATCATTGATTCAGCCAATCAGAATGATGCTATCATTATTCCAGCGAATTTACCTTCGAACATGCTCTATGAAATTACGAAAGCAGCTTGGAAAAATAGGATTGTATTAATTTCTACCAGTATTAACCAACTCGAATCAGGTGTGCTGATAGCAATATATCCTAATGTGAATTCTCTTTCAGAACAGATAACTAAATTCATTCAGCAAGATAAAATTAAGTATGAATCTGTAGAAAACTTTGATATTGCACTTAATAAACGCGTTTCTCAGCATTTAGATATCCAGGTAGACGCTACATTAGTATTGGAATAACTGATTAGTCATCTACCCTGCCACTTGAAGTGGCAGGGTGTAATAGTTTAAGAAAGTGGGGAATTATAAATGTGTGTGGCGATAAGAGCGTCAGGTCTTCTTAACATCCAGACACTCTGGTGTTATTCATGGAATCGGTTACAAATACTTTTTCACTTATTCAACGCTGAGACGTCTTTGAGTATTCTTTAAACATGATAGCAAAACACGGAGAAGCGAGACTGGCCGTTTAACAGCGGACGCTATCCCTCCCAGGCTAAAGAAATGGGTTTCTCGCGCATAATGATGAACTTTATTCTTAAATTGAATCTAGAGCAAAGATTTAATGCAGCTCTTATTTCGTCTATATGCATAACACTAATAATACTAACAGTGCTATCAGTTGTTTTTGTCAATAAATATGTAAACGAATACGCTAATTCAATTTGGAAAGAGTATGTGAAAGTATTTTCAGATAGCGCATCATTTCCATTAATAGTTGGGTCTATATCTCATTCTAATGATGTAGCTAAAAGCTTCTTGTCCGCTAATAATGTCGTTAGAACTTCAATAGTCAACCAAAAAAACGATGTTGTAGCTACGGCTGGAAGCGATGTTAACTGCGGTATGATTATTGATAAGACAATAATAGATATTATTAGATTAGAAACCAATGATTACTGGTGTTTCTATTCCCCAATAGTACAAGATAAATATATTGGTTATGTGGAGATGATTGTTTCAAAAAAAGAATACAAAGAAATTATAAATAAGTTGATTTTTGTGCTTTTTGTTATAAGTCTGGTCTCATCTATACTATATAGTGTATTAATTAGTAAGTTTTCGAAGCCTTTTACAAAAACGCTTATTGATATGGCAAATGTACTAAACCTATTTAATAAGGGTGATCATGATGTAAGGGCTAACTTTACTGGCGCTCCAGAAATTATAGGAATCAGAGATATATTAAATTCAGTTTTATCAGATGTCCAAAATTCTACACATAATTTAGAGCAATTGGTTGATGAAAGAACTTATGCCCTAAAGCTGGCTCTCGACAATAGCAATAGCGCAAACGTTTACAAAGACCAGCTTATGTCTATTGTGTCACACGAGATGAAAACGCCATTACACGCTATCGATGGATATACTCAATTATGTATCGAAAATTTAACTGACAACATCGATTGCTCAAATACTGAGTCAATATTTTTGCTTCAAAAATCCCTGAATAGGGTAAATGACTTAACCCATTTGATAGATAATATTTTAATTCAAGCTCAAATCGCCGCCAACCAATTTAATATAAACTATTCAAGATTTTTAGTATTTGACGAAATAGAGTCCTATTGTGAACAGCTTAAGGATTTCGCAAGAAAGTCTAATAACGTGATATCTTTTGACGGGCCAAAATATACAATTTGTACCGATCAGATCTACTTTGGACATATCGTAAAAAATCTGTTGAGTAATGCCTGCAAATTTACTTCTGATGGAAAAATATTGGTTTCATGGAATATATCTGATGATTTCCTTACGATTTACGTTTCAGATTCAGGAGTTGGTGTACATGAAGATAATTATGAAAAGATATTCGACCCGTGGTGGCAGGTAGATATGACTTTAGGTCGTCGTCATGGAGGGCACGGATTAGGCCTGTCTATTACCCGTCAAATGCTATCGATACTAGGGGGAGATATATCAGTCGAGGCTAATGAGCCTATTGGCAGTGTTTTCACTGTTCGTATTCCTAACCATACAGGGTAGACAAAATATCATCCGAAATGTAATTTGGCACGAAATTCTTGATATTATTGATTATGACAAAACAATGCTCTACGTTTCCTGATAATAAGGCAGCCTCCAGATCCGCAAGTGATAAAGAAATATCTCTATTTTGTATCTCAGAATATCGGTTAATTTTATTTAATTTTGACTTTACTAAGCACCCATAACATGCTGATCTTAGGTCGTTAATTTGATATGGCTTTGGTAGATATTGACTCGCACCATTCAAAATAAAATCTTTGTTGAATTCAGGCTTATCAAATGCCGTTAATATTATGACTGCCTGGTCACTGTCAATAGTCATTACCTCAGACAAAATAGCGTCACCATTCATTCCTGGCAACATGTAGTCCAGCAATATTATGTCGTGACGTTTCTCTTTCCATAGATTTAGTCCTTGAACACCATCAGATGCGATATCAATATCAAAATCAATTTTGAGCGATAATTTAGCAATTTCTGACGCATCGTAATCATCTTCAATAATAAGCACGGAATGAAGACTCATTCCCTTTATATCACTATCTAAACTCTCTTTTGAGGAAATAATCTGTTCAAATATCGATAAAGGTATCTCTTTAATTCCATATTCGCGAGCCAAACAAGCTGGTAAAGTAGGTTCTTGTTTTTCAGTGATAACGTAAATCGGTACCCAGTTTTTTTCGAGCTTCTTTGTCTTAGCAAGTGCTGCCACTCTAAAGATTTCGTAACCATCAAAAATATAATCAGAGATAGCGATTGCGAAACTCTTGTTTTTTATTGACTCTACATACTCGTCAATCGACTCAACAACTATCGCTTCGTAAAATGGAAATTTATCTATAACGCTTCTAACAAGAGAAATAAAATTAATATTTGAAGATAGTATGGCGATCTTGTAAGAGCATGAGTTATTCATCGTTTTATGGCGGTTAATAAATTTCCTGGTTTTAATGTAATGCTGATCTTTGGAAGAATCAGCTTTCTTGATATATCAAGTCTAACATGCTTGATTATTGACGCTATTATAATCAGCATTTCGGCTTCCGCGAAGTATTTACCAACACAATTATGCATACCGGCACCAAAAGGCATAAAGCTACCTTTCTGAGCTTCAGATTGTTCCTCTAAAAATCTTTCTGGTACAAAACTAAACGGATTAGCCCAAACTGCAGGGTCTCTATGCATTGCATAAATACTTATTATTAGCGAACTACCGGGGTTTATATATCTTCCGTCGATATCTATACCTTGATCTGTATCGCGCGCGAGGGCTAGAGCCTGGGGATAAAGTCGCATTGTTTCATAAAGAGCGGCTTTTGTGTAATTTAGCTTATTGATAGCATCAAATCCTATTGTTCCATCAATTTCATTGATTTCTGATTCAATTTTTTCATAAATGGTTTCTTCTTGACCTATCAGATAAAAAAACCAAATCAATGTATTAACAGTACTATCCTGGCCGGCTAAAAAAATGGTAATCGCTTCATCGAGCAGAAGTTTCTGAGACATCGGGCAGCCTGATCTATCCTTTGTTTTTGCCAATAAAGTCGCAAGGCTTCCGTCATTGTCCGTACTTATTCTTTCCATTACGTAGCTATGGAAATACCTAATTGCATTGTCTGTTCGTTTGTTTTGCAAAAAGAAAAAATGTTTCAAATATCCTTTGCCAAGTGTTTCTGCTAAAAGCGAAGGAAACAACCCTTCAACAATTATATCAATTGAACTTATAAGCTCTTGATCAACAGAATATTCATAGTCATCGCTACCAAACATAACGCCTATCAGTATCCGTTGTATTAAGGACTTTAATTCTAAACTCATGTCGACATTTGAGCCTTGATCAAGCCCTGTGAGACTTTGTACCGTTTTCATCGACTCACTGACAAAAACTCCCTCCCATTGCTCAATACCATTTTTAGAAAAAAAAGGCTGTACCATTCGCCGCTGATTTGCCCATGTTTCACCATGGCTATTAAAAAGTCCGTCACCAAACGTTGGTTTTTTTGCGTTATACAAAAAATTTCTACCCACCTTACCGGCGCCTTCAAGTTCTAATATCTTTTGAGAAGTTTTCCAATTAGAAATAAAGAATAAATCTTTGCCGAAAAACTTATAACTTGCCTGTTGGCCGCGTTTTTGCTTAATGTTAATTAGCGCTTGCCCTGGATCTGTTGCAAGTTTTAATAATTCAATCATTTTTCCATTCCTCAGAAAAATCAATTTGTTGAAATATTCATCATATTGATGTAACCGACTGAATACTTGTTAGAGTAATTAATATTCAGTCAGCAGATTTATAGTGTTGTTTGATCTCATTCTTACTTGTATTTCTTCGTACTAACCTTAAGCCAAGCAAGCCAGTTCCAAACATCCAAATAGCATTAGGTAACGCTACAGTAGATGTTGCAACATTGCCTTGGCTAACAGCCCATGCTAAAAATGGGGCTCCCTTGCTAATACCCTCTTGGCCAGTGCCGAAATTAAAAGCCAATGCCATACCACTGCTGTAAGGATTAGAAGAGGTCGG
Source organism: Methylomonas sp. AM2-LC (assembly GCF_039904985.1). Classification (NCBI taxonomy): domain Bacteria; kingdom Pseudomonadati; phylum Pseudomonadota; class Gammaproteobacteria; order Methylococcales; family Methylococcaceae; genus Methylomonas; species Methylomonas sp. AM2-LC. Next base: position 117,830 of record NZ_CP157006.1, on the reverse strand, counting down.
GAGCTCTGTGCCAGACCAATAGAGATAGGTTTGTAAATTGATGAATTGGCCTGAGGACACCGGATTACCTTGAGTGCCCCCTAGTTCATTGTAAAAGAGTTCACCCATCTGCGTATCAGTAATACTGTAGCCAATGCCATTTACTTCGGTAGGCAAAGCCCATTGACTAGAGCCTCCGTAATTTATTGAATCTAAATAATTCACGAATGCTCTAGCACCCCACCAAGTCGTAAATCCTTCACTATCGAACATACCAGTATTTAGTGTATAAGTGCCATTATCATAAGCATTCGGAACATCATAAATCACTCCACCACTGGTAGCATTAACTATATCTGAGACTAGTTTGTTATCACTTCCGTATTGATTGATAGCATTGGTTAACATCGTTGATAACAGATTAGCATCCTGAGTCCAAGTTGTGTTAGTGACTGAGTCGTAGACTAAATTGACACCGTTTACAGTTTCGTTGATTAGCGTAGCTTGGGCATTTATGGTGGTTAAGCTAAACAGTAAAGCGGTTGTCAGTAGCGTTGTCCTACGTTTCATGTGCGTATTCCTTTTACTTTATCCTAAATTGGTTAGTTATTTTAACCGATACTTTTTAGGCTGACCTAGTGTTTATTTACTGGTAAAAACAAGGCTGGAATCTACGACAATTAACACATCTGACATTTGGAAACGCTGATAATAACTAGAATAATTTTAGATGATATTTACGTGAAGTGTCTTATCTGCTTAGCCTTGCTGAATACCCTCCCTGGTGGCCTTAAAGTTAATAGGAGGGTGGTGTGCTGGATGGTAAGCAGATTCATACCACTGTTCAGGAAAATAATTTTAGGTAATTCCACGCAGGCGAATCCTTGGGGAACCCAGACATAAAACGCCTTAACGCTGCCTTATGTTCACGACTTTTCTTAACCAAAGCATTAAGCTCGGCTTGATGTTTATTGAGCAAACCTCTAATAGCTTTAAAGTCATCAGAACCTAAAAGTCTATTAAAAAAAGGGATGCTTTTAATTGCTTTTCTGCATCCATTAATTTTGCTAATTGTGGTTCGTATTTCATATTCTTCAGGTGGGAGCATGCCTGGTGGAACATATGGTCCAGGACGAACTAAGTACGTCTCATCTAAAGGATTAAGTATAAAACGATAGAAGTTTCCGTCATTTGTAGTTACGACCTTCCGGTTGTCAAACGGTTCATGCATTGGCTGCTGGTTTGTATTATCAACACATTCTTCAATAGTTGCTGTTTTTTGCTTATAATTTTTTTCCATCTTAATGCCTTTTTAAAATTAAAAATCTAATTTTCAAACAGTAATATCGATTTTTCTTAAAAACTTAATTCAAATGATTACTTTATAGGTATACATCAACCACACACTCTGGATTCTGACAGTGTCTGTATTTTACAGAACCGATTTTGGGTAGAGAGATAACCCGGTTACGCGTGTCCAGTTTACAGCCTTGCGGAAACCGAATGCCTGCCTCGTTTTTGCCAAGCTTTTTCTTAACCGGCAAACGCTTGTCATGCGAAAAAGCCGTCATACCGGTGGTTTAATGCTTTCCAGATACTCACTTAGATAAGTATAGATAGCCAAAGCCGTTAATATCATAAGCATGATTGGGTCTCTAAAAATGGCTTCCAGTACAATTTTAAAAAGTTTTTTACTAAAACCCACGGAGGCCTTGCATACGTGATAGACCGCCCTGAATTTCCAAGGCATTTCTAATATAAACACAATACAAGCCCAAATATACCCTAGCAATGTTTTAAACATTGAAATGCTATCCATTGTTAATTGATATCCTCACCATCTATAAATAAAGAGGTTTTTCGTGGCAATTTGATAAATTTAACATGATCTTCTATCGCTAATGGTATTTCGCATCGGCCTAAATATCTTTTCATTAATAGGTAATTCACATGGCGATACTGGCTCCCCATTTTCAAATATCCAAAATCCATAGCAAGAACCAGAATAACTAGTGTCAGGTTTATAACTGGAGATCACAAAAACCACTGGAACACATTTATCATATCCGTTTTGTAATGCCGTATCTTTACACCGGTAAAAACTTGTTTTTATATTTGCTGTATTTGCGCATAGGTATGTATAACTTCTAGACTGTTGTCTATAATCCTCAATTGGGATTATTTCGCCTATTGAAATTTCTTTTGCGGTAAAAGTCGGAATAGCGTCATCCCATTTACGTTGCCAAGATACTATTTCAAGAGCCTCTGCCGCTGTTTCTCCAGCACCATAAAGGTAACCTTTAGGGCTGATAGCTACATATTGAGTTTCTGTTTTCATTTTTCCACCCTTTTTTTATAAGTTTTTGTTGTCCAGTAGATGCAAAAAAGCCCCTAGCCTCTGTCAATCCGCTTGACCCCATCTTGCCAAAAAGAAGCTAAGTAACTCGCCTAAGAAGGTGAATGCTCGGACAAATTTTCAACTGGTAATCCGCCAAATATTTCAATTAGATAGTCGAATAACTCCGAAAATGAGTCAGCAAATAACAAGATATCCGCTTCAAATAAGGCAGATGGCGAATCATTGTCTATGTTATTGCTTGTCATTAGCAAGTCCAATAATCGTATTTTTTTTAGTGCAAAATTTTTATCTATATCAAATGAGATTTTGGAATCCCATGTGAGAGATAGCTGATTAATTAGACCACCTTGATCCAAGTGACCACGTACTTCACTAGATAATAATTCAATATTTTTAATACGAACGACACCCTCATCTTCCTTGTGAATTAATGCTGAACGCCCGAGCTCTAGCCTTTTTGGGACTTGATTTATCAACCATTGCGTTAGCTGATTTGTTGTTTCTAGATTGGTTTTGATCGGTGTCGCCCACAGTGAGCCAAGTGTCTTGCGTAATAAGCTCAGTACATTTTCTGCAACTGATGCAGAAGCTGTATTAACTACAATCAAATTACTTATGCGATCAATGTAAGCCAAAACAGTCGATTCTCTGCTTAACGCTCTTGGAATCAACTCAAAAATAACTTCATCTTTGATACTAGCTCGTTCCTTTGCACGTACTCGACGGCTTTCTCTTTCTTCGATTTCTGATATTCGTTGATTAAGGACTTTATTAATGGCTGCGCTTGGCAGTATTTTCGATTCTATTTTATAACCGATAACATCATAGCGACCAATGCGATGAACAAGTTGACTGTCCGGCAAAAAATCAGTAGGCTTAACCCATCCTGCAGAATAAGCTGCTTGGTCGGGGCATGGAACAAATACTTTGGATACAAGAGTGTCCGGATTTTCCAGTAAATCTAATGTTTTTTCTAATGTGTAGACTGTAGCGTTTTTGAACATGAATTATCCTTTTTAACAAATTATTGGGTATTTATTTTTTGATAATAAATTCTTCTCGATTTCGCCCTGATTCTTCAAGGGCTCTTAGCCATTTTGGGGCTAATCCACGACCAGTCCACGTTTGATTTGTACTAGGATTCCGAAAGCGGGCTGCCACTTTTTTTGACGGTGATTCATTAACATCGCCTGGCGAATAAATTTTTACGGTGACACCAATCGAAATTGCGAGCGTTTCAATTTTAGCTACAACATTCTTCGTTTTTGCTCGACGATTTTCTTCTAATTGATTTTTTGCGGAATTAAGTATTTCCGCTAGTTCTTTGTCAGATTTGTCATTTAAATTAATCATATTTTCATTAAATAGGATAGTTAAAACAGGGTTAGTAATTTTGCATAAACATAAGTAACAAAAGGTTCGAATTATTGTTCATTTCCTTGATGCCGATGTAGATCGATTTTAGGCCAAGGATTGCTTAAATCTTTATGATCTGAATCCAACTTAATTCGCCTTTAATCTAAGTATTTGAGCCTTTTATTATTTGAGAACACAAGCATATTCCCTTGCATTTTTTGTGCTTCTCTTCTTCTGGGACATCAAAAAGCCATTCTTTGTAAAACCGAAATACACACGTATCATAACTTTTAGCGCATTGGATATGCCCTTTCTGAATGTCGCATTCTTCAGAATAGGTTCGATCACGACTAAGTCTTTCAAACACCTCATGGTAGGATATTTCTGGACCACTCAAATCAATTACCTCTTTATCCTCATCAAATACTTGAGTGATAGCCAATCGGCTCATGAACGATGAAATTATTATGCTAGTCGCGGTACTATGATTCCATTCTTGTCGTGTGAGAAATGCGTGATCTGTTCTAAGCGGTCTGAACAGCTCCATAAATTCAAACTCTGAGCATCCAGCATTTTTAATGTAGTGGTATATTGTTTTGGCTAACATATCCAGTACTTCATGCGATCGAATATTGGAGACATGGCTACCGGAATACAGCGCTAAAACAAAGTGAGCGTTTTGCTCATAGGTAAACTCTGTATTAGCACACGCTCTGTGTTTTGCGGCCAACCAAAAAAGACGTCCCAACTCTGTTGGTTTATAAGGTTTTATTTCCAAAATAAATCTTCACCTGTGATATTTATGATATCCAATTTGTACAAATTTAATGCTAGCGAAATGTGCCCAAAAGCCTAGTTCTAATTGATTTTAGTGGATGCCCGTTTTGACGGTTTGGGTAAACTTTCCCTGTCATCAGATTGTCTCTTGTTTGCAGCTTTAACAGACTTGATGAAGTCAGCGTGAGGAATCAGCTTATACCTTATGTCATGTATACGGTTTCGACCAACACGAATATCTTCTGCCCTTTCGAATCGGCTAAATACATTTGCTTCAACAAGAGCATTAAAACATCCTTCAAGCTCAATCAAGCTATTTCCAGCACGCTCTCTGTTGAGCAAGCCGGATTCAGCGATAATGGTAGATAAATTGATACACAGTGGATTTAAAAGACTTGCGTTAGTGTAATAATGTGCAGCCCTCTTAAATAACCATCGCGCTAACTGAGGCTTCAGCCCCATCATAATTTGATAATTAAATTGACGATAGGCCAAATTTGACATTGCTTTGTAAACAAGCGGATGAAAAATAGCTACCCATCTCGAATTAGGATTATCTAATCGAGAGTCCTTAGAGAAGCCACTTATCGTCATGTATGAACCAATGCTAATTGCTTGTCGATTCTTTGAGCGAATCTCAATGCCAGCCCCGCCAAGGATGTGAAGGGATTTAATGATTTGCGTGCTGGACCGAGTATGACCTTGATTCCTAAGTTCTCGCTTTAGTTGGTAGAGCGTAAAGTGCACACCGCAATTTGCATTTTCTGCATTATAGAAGCCGCAGTTCTGCATAGCAGCTATTTTCCTCAATGCAGACTCGATAAGCTCTTCGTTTGCGGAAGGATAATAAGCCTTTCCATTTTCCATGGAAATTTGTGCAGGTTTTATACTAACAATATATTCGCTGCCTAAGAACGATATGTTTAGTTCTAATAGTGGTAGAAGACCTTCTTTAGTTCTTCTTTTGTTCTGTTCTAGAAGTGTTACAGAGTAAATAGGCAGAACATCCCATAATTCAATTGTGTTTGAAAGAGGTATTTCCTGATCTCTTGTATTCACAAGAAATTTTTGGAACATGTCAATTTGCTGCCCGTGCCCGTAAACAGAATTATCGCAATATGAGTCTGATTGTCCGCCAGGACGCCGTGATAAATGATTGGAAATATGCATATTGTGAGTTCGATCTAAGTAATTGCAATATCCTATGTCAATTTTTTGAAATAGTAACGACCGAAAGGTGCCAAAAAAATGCCTCGTTTGAAATAATTGCGATCTTTAATGATCTAAGAAAGGATGGGCTTTACCTGTTTAACCCCACTTTTAACGATAAAGTTTCCAATCCTAGAATGCAAATAGCCTTAATTTGATTAAAAGCAAGCTATATCTTCAGCGAGTGCCAAACTTCGATAGATTCCCCAGAAATTCCTGAATTATTTTCACCTTCCAAATGAAAGGTGGCCTAAAAGTGCATCAATTCGCTTCTGCGAGTAAAAGGCACTCCGAAAACCGATTCTTTCTAGATTAACAAAAGCGATTGATTTCTTCAGAATAGATTTGTCCTTTTTGGACAACAAACAACATTAAATCAAGCAAATCCTTTTGGAGTATTCAATATGAAAGTTAACAAAAAAGCTGTTATTGCTGCATCTCTACTGTCTCTGGCACTGGCAACAGATGCTATGGCCGGAACCGACACGACTTTTTCAAGCATCTATACCAAACTGACACTCTGGACTCAAGGCACTTTAGGTCAAGTAATTTCTTTAGCGGCTTTCTTGGTCGGTTTAGGCGCTGGTGTTGTCAATCAATCTATCGTAGCAGTGGTAATCGGCATTTCAATAGCGTTAGCTTTGAATTATGCGCCTACTATTATCGGCGGCATCGTTACCGGTTTGGCTTAATATTGCCAACATCCCGCCACTCACCTAGTGGGATGCAAAAGAGAAGCCGCGCCTTAGTGCGCGGTTTTTTGTTAAAAAATAATGTTTACTGGTCAAGCGCATACATCCATGTAGGCGACGCCCTATCGTGAGGCCTTTCAGATTTCCGAGAAAACCCGCTTGGCATCTGAGCGAATTAGGAGTCATTCCTTGTTGAGAATGTTAAATGTGTTTTTGAAATTCGGACATTCTATTCCTTGAAACTCCTAGCATTCGGGCTGCGCGCGCTCGATTTCCTTTTGCTAGTATTAATGCTTGACTAAAAAGGTTACATTCAACATTCAGCAAATCAATGCACGAATTGCTATTATTTTCTAAAGAAGTACCAAGGCTTATACTTTTAATTGATATTGGTAGAAATTCAGATTGAATCTCTCCGTCCAAATCAAGATCGATTGCTTGTTTGGTTAACATGTTTAATTCCTTTATATTTTCCTGCCAACAATAATTTTTCATAAGATTCAATAATTCTTTGCTGAAAAAAGTTTTTTGTTTGGAGATCGACTAGGAATTTTCTTAATCATCAAGACGGTGCCTCGTCTAGTATATTTATAGAAATGCAGGCAATTTCGATGTTCAATGTCCCAAATACATTTAAAATAGCTTTACGATAAGTGCTTCCAAACAAGTCACCGCGCTGCTTTTTAAATTGCCATATTTTTCCAGACATTCTGCTTTGCTTGCCATAGCCTTTGCTTAGAACAACCGCTCTTCCTACTGCACATGTCTTTTCATTCCAGCGAGGCCCATAACGCCGCAATTCTTCACGTTTCGTTCCAGATGCAAACTGTTCATAATATTCGCTTCTAAGCGGTATAAATAAAGGTTTTGACATGGAGAAGTCTACTTTTTGATAATTATCAAAGATTTCTTTGTTAGAAATTTAATGTTACAGACTTGTTTTTCTCAAAAATATCTACAACACCCTGAAATCCATTTGCTATAAGCGCTTCATTACTGCCATACAGATTAAAAAGTTCTTTAGCTGAACGCAAAGCTAAATAGTTATCATGCTTCTCTTTTTCTTTTACTCTAACTTCTTTCAGATATTGTTCTCTGTAGACCTTATAAGCCTCTTTGTCATCCAATAACAGTTTTGGAATCATGTAAACATATTCGCTAGCATCGCCACCAAACCATTTTACAAATTGAACACGATAAGCTTGTTTTGCATTTGAATATGAAACTTTAACTTTTTCATCAGGATGTGTTTCAACTTTAAAAATTTCATAAAGTTCAGGATTTTCTTTTACAAAATCATAAAGAATTTTCAGTAAACGTTTTGCAACCGAACGCTGATCAGCTTCTAATCTCGCTGCTTCTCTCTTAATTTTTGCATCTCTACCTTTAAAACTTTTAATTTCATCATGGTTAATAACAACTGATTCTTGAGTAATTGGCATAAGCATACCTTTAAGTATTTTGATTAAATTGAGCAACAATTTTTATACCCAGATGTTCCGCTTCAAACTTGCTCATTGAAATTGATCCGTCTGCATAAACAGCTTTATAGGCTTTTGGCCCTTTGAATTCATCGCTAATTATTTTTACTAGATTCACAAACAATTCCACAAATTGAATTTACATGCAGTATAACATTAATACTTGAAAGAGTCAGACGTTTTTTAAAAATTATTAGCTTAGAATTTGGTTTGGATGTCACTACTAATAATTTTTGAAATAACTGATCTAAAACTTACTTACTCATCAAAACGAAAGGTGGCCTAAAAATGCATCAATTCACTTCTCCGAGTAAAAGGCACCACGAAAACCGATTCTTTCTAGATTAACAAAAGCGATTTACCTGTTCAGAATAGAAATGTCCTTATTGGGCAACAAACAACATTAAATCAAGCAAATCCTTTTGGAGCATTCAATATGAAATTTAACAAAAAAGCTGTTATTGCCGCATCTCTACTGTCTCTGGCACTGGCAACAGATGCTATGGCCGGAACCGACACGACTTTTTCAAGCATCTATACCAAACTGACACACTGGACTCAAGGCACTTTAGGTCAAGTAATTTCTTTAGCGGCTTTCTTGGTCGGTTTAGGCGCTGGTGTTGTCAATCAATCTATCATAGCAGTGGTAATCGGCATTTCAATAGCGTTAGCTTTGAATTATGCGCCTACTATTATCGGCGGCATCGTTACCGGTTTGGCTTAATATTGCCAACATCCCGCTACTCACCTAGTGGGATGCAAAAGAGAAGCCGCGCCTTAGTGCGCGGTTTTTTTTGTTAAAAATAATGGCTAAGAGTGCCTGTTATATGTCTTAGCAGATTGAACGCCTGTCAGCCATCCATGGATGGAACTTCTCACTCTCGTATTCTCCCCTACGTAGTTTTCATAGACAAACAGCGATTGACTGAAAATCGAAGATGTTTTTGCAGTAAGTCAATCATAGTTTGACGCTTTCAAGTAAATATGTTTTAATGGGTCCCATCAATCAAGCGAAAATTTCTTACGACATGTACAAAAGAACCAATAATATTATTTACTCACCATCAGACCTTGTTGTATTTATGAGGTCAAACTTTGCTTCATGGATGGATCGACTTTCCATTGAACACCCTGAAATGATTGCGGGAATTGAAAGAACTGTTGATCCACTAATGAACCTGTTAGCAAACAAAGGTAATCTGCATGAAAATAATTTTTTGAGGCACTTGGTTGATACCCACGGTGTAGACTCAGTAGCTATTGTTAAAGCGGATGATCAATCCGAACGCATTCGTCAAACAATTGCGTTTATGGAATCTGGTTTTCCGTTTATTTATCAAGCGGCGCTTGCTCGTGATTGTTTTTCAGGTAGTGCCGATTTTTTGGTAAAAAAACAGGGGTCTTCTTGTTTCGGTGATTATCAATATGAACCCTGGGATTGTAAGCTATCTCAGACTACACAAGCCTATTTCCTGATTCAGCTTTGCTGTTATAGCTGGATGCTTGAAGAAATACAGCAAAAGCGACCTATGGATGCGGTGATCATGCTGGGTGATTTTACGGAAGATCGCTTTTCAGTTGCCAGATATTATAATTTTTTCAATAACCTAAAAACTGAATTTTTGGGTGCGCAAATCACCTTTATACCTGACTTTTCTCAAATGCCTGATCCTGCATTTTTCAGTGAAAATGGGACTTGGACTGGATTTGCAAATGAATGGATGGAACGAACAGATAGCCTTGGTTTGGTGGCGGGAATTCGGAAAAGCCAAATTAAAAAATTGCGAGATGCTTCTGTAAATACCCTGACTGAACTAGCGAACTTGGAAGATACTTTTACTATCAAAGGGTTTCAGACAGCGTCATTGTCAAAACTGAAGGCGCAAGCTGAAATACAGTTTGCATCACGAGGTTTAAAAAAGCCATTATTTAAAGTATTGTCGATAGATAATGGTAAAGGATTGTCTACCCTACCCCCTGAATCTGCGCACGACCTCTATTTCGATGTTGAAGGACATCCTTTGTATGACCGTGGCCTTGAATATTTATGGGGCGTGACATTCAAATGTCCTGTTACAAAAAAAGGTAAAAAGTATGCATTTAAAGATTTCTGGGCCCACACGCCAGACCAAGAAAAAGCTGCATTTGAGAAATTTGTTGATTGGGCTTATAGCCGTTGGCAGCGTAATCAAACAATGCACATTTATCATTATGCGGCTTATGAAGTATCGGTTATGCGTCGATTATCGACTAAGTATGAAACACGGATTAGAGAAACCGCAGAGCTTTTAGCTAACGGTGTTTTTGTTGATCTTTTTAGAATCGTTTCAAATAGTTTAATTGTAGGTGAGCCCAAGTACTCTATAAAGAACCTTGAGCATATTTATCGGGATAAGCGTACTACTCAAGTTGCCAATGGAGGCGATTCCGTGGTTTTTTACGAAATGTGGAGGCAATCGGGTGGTGTTGATCGTTGGTGCAGCGAGGGATATGCTGAATGGGAAAAATTACAAGAAAATTTTGACTGGAAAAAGTGGCCTGAATTAAACGATATCCGAGAATACAATATAGATGACTGTGAAAGTACCTTGGATTGCTGTGCTTGGTTGCGTGATATACAGACAAAAGAGGGTATTTCTTACGCTCCATTAAATAAGCTAGAATCCGATACGGAAAAAACTGTCCGTCAAATTCAATCTGCAGAAAAAAAGAAAAATATAAAAGAATGGCACGAGCAATTGTTTAAACGTTTTTCTTCTGATGAGTATTTGCAATCACAAGCTCATGTGCAATTGGCAATGGATGTCCTTGGATATTTTAATCGTGAAAATAAACCTAAAATATGGGCATTTTTTGAGCGGCAAGAAAAAACCGATGAAGCTTTATTTGATGATGACACATGTATTAACGGTTTGGTAATCAAAAATATTCAGCAAGTGGTTGATTCCACGTTTTCTGTTACGTGCGAATTTGATCCTAGACAACCCATTCGAAAAGATAAATTCTCAACAGGAACAATTAAAGGCACTGATGTTAAATTTAAGGCTGCGGTTTTTTTGCCATGTTCTGAAAACAATATGATTGAGTTTTCTGTGGAGTCTGTTGATGCATTGAAGTCTGTACCTGGTGGTAAATTACATGCGTTCGCCGACGAACCCTTTCTCAATACAGAAAAAATGGAAACACGTTTGTGCGAAGTTGCGGAGGCGGTTTTGGATATGTATGAATCGGATGTTGTGAGTACGATTCTTAATCAAGATAAACCTACATTTAATGTGCTGGACAATAATGATCAATCTCCAATATTACCTATCAATCACGAGCGATTTATTACGGATAATGAGTATTTAAGCGCAGTTATTCGATCTATACAATCGCTAAATCAAAGCGTAATGTGTATACAAGGCCCCCCTGGCGCTGGTAAAACATTTTTTTCCAGCCATGTTATTACTGCCCTTGTTGAGTCTGGAAAGCGTGTAGGTGTAATGTCCAATAGTCATGCTGCAATCATGAATCTATTAGATTCTGTTCTGAAAATACGCCCCAACCTATCTATTGCTAAGGTTGGTGGGTTTGGAAGTAAACAGGATGATTTTCGCAAGAAGTATCCAGAAGAAAACTATCCTAATTTTATCTATCGATCTTCTATGATGTTCACCAAGAGAGATCCTTATCATTCATTTGCTTTGGTAGGCGGCACAGCCTTTACTTTTGCTTCAGATATTGCTTTTGATCATCCATTAGACGTGCTTTTTGTTGATGAATCTAGCCAAACGGCTTTGGCACATATACTGGCTGTGGCAGGTGCGGCTAAATCAATTGTATTAATGGGTGATCAGATGCAACTTGGGAGTCCTACTCAAGGCACACATCCTGGTAATTCAGGATTGTCTGCATTGGAGCACATGCTGGCAGGTCACTCAGTTATACCAGAAGACAAGGGTATATTCTTGGATAAAACATACAGAATGAATCCTTCTGTATGCGAACCATTATCTGAAGTAGTTTACGAAGGAAAACTTCGGGCTGCGGAAGGCAATGAAAAACAAATTATCGCCATTCCCAATCCAAACAAGATATCCATTAGCAACGGCATTTTAGTAGTGGATGCTGAGCACATTGGAAATCGTCAGTCTAGTCAAGAAGAAGTATTGGTAATTAAATTGCTGATAGATGAGCTAAAAACTGGTATGTATGTTGATAAGCATGGCGCGTCACATGCCATAACCAATGATAATATTTTAATTATTTCGCCATTCAATATGCAAGTTAACCTGTTAAAAGAACATTTACCAGGATTCTCAATTGGAACTATTGACAAATTTCAGGGCCAAGAAAGTGCCGTTGTTATAATTTCAATGGCTGTTTCAGATGTAGAAGAATCAAGTAGAGGACTTAGTTTCTTGTTTGATATAAATCGATTAAATGTTGCTATATCAAGGGCAAAAGCATTGGCCATTATTGTGGCTAACCCCGGTCTTGAAAAATGTAATGTAACAAGTCTCGAACAAATGGAGAAGTGTTCGTTTTTTTCACGATTAATTGCGGCCTAATCGTTGATCGATTCCAGTTCTTTAGTCATTTTTCGGGGAATTTAATGGGTTTTTTAGCTGTATTCTCTTTTTTGATTTTCATTATATTGTCAATAAAAAGATCGATATATGGGCCGCAAAAAAAGTTTTACCGATTTTTTTTGGTATTTCTTGGATTAGGAATGATTTTGAGAATAAAAGGAACGATTGATTCATCTATTTTTTTATATGATATGTCCTCTTGGGTTTTGTTGATTACTGTATTTATGTGGGTAGTTGCCCAAATAATTCAATTAAAAACTATGCAAAATATAAAGAAAAAATGAATCTATTAATCTAATTTCGATTATTGATGATGTAAGTTTTGTTTGTAAATTTTTTAACGGGATTCATTTAACTTTTATGAGTAAAAAATTATTTTTAATTTTGGCATTATGGTTTTTTGTCTATTCATTGGCAATCTCTGCATCTGCAGAAAAATTCACTGATCGTATTAGACAGAACGCGCTAGATGGAGCAAGCAGTCATTCCTTAACTGATCAAGATGTAGTGATTCAAGACGTCATACAGAATAGAGCAGGTGACGAATTTTGTAATCAAAACTATTTTGAAGGCAGCATGCCTAAGATTTTAACTCCACGATTAAAAGAATTATCCCAGCACGTTTGTTATCCAAATTACGCGTCATATTTTTCAGGCTTAACAAGGACTCCTTTATGGTCGGCAAATCATTTGACCAAGGATCGTATATCCATCGCGTGTCAATTAAAACAACGTGACGATCCCCATCCTGATCCTAATCTAGCCCCTGAAGCACGAAGTGAAGTTGCGGATTATTTGAAATCCGGATTCGATTTTGGTCATTTAGTTTCGTCACTAGACGCGGCTTCAATTGAAGATCAGGCCGATGTATCTTCATTGGTTAATGTGGTGCCGCAGGATCATGCCAATAATATCGGTGTATGGTTGAAATTGGGGAATGCAGCTCGAAATCTTGCGCTATTGGGCCATGATGTTTTTGTTGTCAGTGGACCATTTTTTGATGGTAATCAGATTCAACAAATAAATAATCGTGTCATCGTGCCATCTGGTTTATTTAAAGCTATTTTTGATGCGTCAACTCACAAGGCGTCCGTTTACATGACGCCTAACACTAGCGACCAGATATATTCCGTCATAAGCGTTAAGGATGCATCAGAAAAATTTGGCATTGATCCTTTTCCATCAATTCCTGAATATTCTCGGGAAAATAAATTAGATATTATGCCTCCATCACCAAAAACACAATGCTATTCCTGGTAGTCGAAATCCGGAAGTTGATGTTAGAAAGTGTGTTAGTACACTAAACCCATCTTTTTTAAAGAGCGGAAATATTTTTATTCCAGATGAAAGGCATCCTGAAAACAGATGCTTTCGATCTTAACATTGTGTTTAAACTATGTGCATAATATCAATCAATGCGATTGAGACATTTTTTCGATTCCAGTTTTTTGTGGTTCTCTATGAGAGCTCAAAATCAGTGCCAGTTCAGCACTTAAAAGAACGAATAATTTTTGAATGCATTTTTGATGCGATAGCTTATTGCAAAAATGTTTCAGTTTTCTGATGCTTTTTTGCGCTTAGAATTTGAATAATTTAGTTTCTACATTATTCAATTTAACCGAAGCTTAGGCTTCATTTTACCCATAAGGGAGATCTTTTTCCCTTGGGAAATCATGATCTCCTGATTTTACTTTTAGTTTGGAGATATATGTACTTTAACAAACATCTAATTGTTGGACGTATCGGTAGAGAACCTGATATTCGCGTATTGCCTGTTAGTGGCAAGACTGTAGCAAATTTTAGTGTTGCAACTACTGACCACTATAAAGATAAACATACAGGCGAGTGGACCGAACGTACCGAATGGCACAATGTTGTTGTATTTGGGAAAACGGCCGACTATGTTCGTGATTATGTCAAAAAGGGCCAACTGGTTCTTTGCGAAGGTCCTTCCCGCACACGAAAATGGACGCATAATGATGGTGGTGATCGATATACTACTGAAATTCATGCTGAAATTGTTAGACTCCACAAAAGAGATAACAGTTCACCTGCTGAAAATCCATCGAATTCAAACTCATCTACGACTGCTACATCAAGTTACGATGATTTCAATCCAGATGAAGATTTCTAAACAGGATAACGTTTTCTATATTTAATTTAATCCACCTTTTCAAGGGCATTATTTTGTCCCTTGTGGCATATGATGTTCCTTGATTATATTTCTTCAAGGAGAAAATTTATGACAACCAACACCACAAAACCTTCTGCAGATTCATCAGAAACTGCTGCGGGTAAAAAGTCTGAAAAATTAAAAGAAACTTTAGCTGCGAAGTTTTGCAGTCGATTTTCTATTGAAAGCGAAGAAAAATTGCTTTCAATTCTAAAATCCACGGCTTTCAAAGTCAAAGATGGTGAGGTGACTGATGAGCAAATGCAAGCATTACTCATTGTTTCTGACCAATATGGTTTGAATCCATTTACAAAGGAAATTTTTGCTTATCCTGATAAGAACAATGGTATTGTTCCCGTTGTGTCAATCGACGGTTGGTTGCGGATTATTAATCAGCATCCAATGATGGATGGTATGAATTTTGAAAATTCAAATAATTGGCTAACACCAGATAACGGAAAAACTTCTCCGGAATGGATGGAATGTATTCTTTATAGAAAGGATAGGAATCACCCCGTCCGTATTAAAGAGTATTTGGACGAGGTTTATAGAGCACCGTTTGAAAAGAAAAATCAAAATAATGGTCAGACTTATCTAGTAAATGGCCCATGGCAAACTCATACCAAGCGAATAATGCGTCATAAGTCACTGATCCAATGCGCTAGATATGCTTTTGGATTTGCGGGTTTATATGATGAAGATGAGGCACTTCGAATATTGGAAGATAATGATAATTCTGTTATCGATGTTCAAGCGGAAGTGATTAATTCAGAGCCTGTTAAATTATCTAATACAGATATCAAAACTTTAGATAGATTAACTACACGATGCATAACCGAAAATTCTTGGCAAGGTGCAATTGACTGGATTAACTCAAATCGCAATCCTGAGCTTGCAAATGTTATGGTCGACGCTTTAAACAAAAATAAAAATGATTTTGAAAAAGGAAAATTGATTGCTCCTAATGCAACACAAACTCAATCTCAATCTCAATCAACACTAGTATCAAACCAAACGTCTGGTGACGAAAAGGACAAAGGTACTGATTCTGTTCGAAAAACTAATTTAGATGAAGCGAGAAAACGTCTAAATTAACACCCTTTGGGCGTACTTGATGCCCTTTGGGATCTTGTTACGCCCTTTTTTTATTTTAGGAGGACGTTATGAGAAGAAAATTAAGTGATTTACAAACTACAATCCACAGTGAATTAAACACTCCTGCATGCGTACGTAAACATGGCGCGGTTTTTTTAGAAAGCATTCGTGTATCCATGACCGAAAATCCATCGCACACTAATTCTCGTACAGGTTTTCTTGTGAATCTACGTTTTAGTGATTCACCTGCCTGTGTCAGAAAGCATGGTGATAAATTTTTGAGCAACTTATGGAAATCCATGACAGGCAATCGTAATTATCTTCGTTCTGATTCAGGAGATAAGGATCGGAATGTAGCATGAAAATTATCGACATTTCTCAACGATCCCAAGATTGGTTCGACTGGAGAAATGCTGGTGTTACGGCGTCTGAAGCAGATATTGTTTTAGGTCGTAGTCCTTACAAAACGCGTTATCGTCTTTGGGCTGAGAAAAAAGGCTTAATTCTGCCGGATAATTTGGATTCCAATCCACATGTTCGACGCGGAATTCGTCTAGAGCCCAAAGCACGTTCTAATTTTGAGGATCGTCAAAACACCCTACTTTTGCCCGTTTGTGCTCAATCGGATCAATATCCATTTATGCGAGCATCGTTTGATGGCATAGATGACAATGGTATTCCTGTTGAAATCAAAGCGCCTTCAGTTGTTAATTTCCGTGATGCTGAAAATATTTTTGGTGAAGAATATTATTTAACACCAGATGATTATTTTGATGTTATCCAGAATAGAAATAGATCTAAGTTGTATCAGCGATATTATCCGCAGATTCAACAACAGATTTTTATCGCCGGCTCCAATATGGGTTGGCTTTTTCTATACTTAAATGATAATGAATATATCGATATTCCAGTTCCAAGAGATGATGCGTTAATTAACGAGTTGATTTTGGAATCTCAACGATTCTATAACTGTCTAATTAACAATTCACCTCCTGAACGTGATCTTCAAAGGGATATTTTTATTCCAGAAGAAGGCAATGAACAGGAAAAGTGGAAACAATTTGCGCTGCGCTATCACCAATCTGAACGTTTGATTGTTAACCTCAAGGCTCAAATTGCTGACCTTGAAAAAGAGCAGGCTCAAGTTGAAGAAGGCTTGATTGAATTAATGGGTGATTTTATGCATGCAGAATGTGCTGGCCTTAAAATTAGTCGTTATTTACGTTTAGGACGCGTTGATTACAAAGGTGTTTTACACGAATTTGCTCCAAGCGTTTCTCCAGAAGATTTGAACCGATATAGAACTCCATCTACTGAGCATACGAGAGTAACTGTTAAGGATGAAAATTCGGCTTCTGTACCTTATTCCATGGACGAAATTATTGAATCTACACCCACTAACAACGATGCTTGGTTTTAACCATTAATCGTTTGATTTTCAACCCTAGGGGAATATACATACCCTGCGGGTTATTGTATTCCCCATATTTTATTCTTTTGGAGGATGCATGAATTCTTACACTATTGGCATTAATCGCGTACGCATTGTTGTTCGTTGTAAAGATTTCCCACGGAATTTTGACTGGGTTTTCGATGATTTTTCACATCTCGATAAGAATCTTCTTTCTGGCATTTGTAATAACGAAGAAGACGAATGGACGGATGAAGATATTTACGCGGCTGCAGAAGTTATTTTACAGGATACCTTGCGTACTCTTAATGATGCACGTTGCGGTCTTGAAAGTCGTCGATCTTCCTATAATTGGCTGATTTCAGACGATGATACACATCCGTTTAGCTTTAGAAACTGTTGTGGATTATTAGAGTATGATTTTGAAGAAGTTCGAGAACGTACACTTTCGATTATAAAAATTGTTCATTAACTTTTAACATTAAATCCGATATTCGGGGAAATATTTACACCCGAAATTTTCGTGTGTGGTGTTTCCCCTTTAATTTTTTAGGAGAGCACCACCATGAGTAACCCCGTCTTAAATAACTATGCCATTGAATGCAAGTTGGATTGCAAGCACCGAGTAATGGTTGGTATTTCTGCCCCAAATGGAGGCCTAGCAATTGAATTGGCGCTAAAAGCCTTTGAAGAGGGTACTCTTCGGGGCAATACGCCAGAAATGCCTTTGTTGTTTGATGATTACGAGAAAACAGATAAATCAAAGTTGAGATTTTCTGCTCATCTTGTAGAGTCGTTTCCTGATCCTGAACCTTCAGCGATTGAAATTAGTCGTCGAAAAACAGCGTTTGATGCTTGCAAAGCATTAGCGGAAGGTGAACTGGATTTAGCGGTCCTTTTAGCTGGTAGTCTATTTCCCAATAACGATTCTAAAACCGATTAGATTCATTTTTTACAACCCACCGGGAAAATTCTTTTCCTTTGTGGGTAAGAATTTTCCATTTTCAGGAGAAATTCTATGTCCTTTTTAAATCTAAAAATTGTTTTTGACGACCCTTACCGTGTCCAAAGAACTCCAAGTCTGTTTTCTGACAGAATTGGGAAAACCGATATTGTGATACAACTTAAATCTGATGATGGCGGAATTGAATATCAAGGTTCTCGCTATAAAATAGCTTTAATTTTGGACGCCAATACAGGGGATACCGTTCTTAATCGTATATCCGTTCAAAATGATTCAATTTATCGTCTAATTTCTTTGTTAGATGAGTAACACTACATTAAATATATCAATTAAGGGTGTGAATTTTCATACCCTATTTTAAATTTTGATTAGGCACGTTTTCCTTTTAGGATTTCTGTGCCTTTTAATTACATCTTAGGAAAATCGTTGAATTTTAAAATATAAAGGTTTTTCTTATATTCCTAATAGGAGTTTTCAATATGTCTCACACTATCATTTTTAATCAAACTGTTGTTAAATTTAATCGCTTAGAATTGAACAGCGTGTTACCTGAAGCTAACCTTTTTTTGGGTTTTCACAACGACCAATATTTGCTGTTTTATCAGGCTGGCGATAACAATTTAACTACGACTCACCCCCGTCACGGCCGAGAAGTGGTTAAACGCAGTTGGTATGTGTTAGCCGGAGGTCAAAAATGGCAAATGATGTCTCATGTTGTTAGTGTTTCTGCAGACTGTGAAGGGGGTATGCTAAGGTTATATGGTCAGAAAGATACATTGCCTGAGTCGTATATTCGTCGAGTTCGTAATCTGGCTGAAACTCCATACTCAACTGATGATGTTGCCAAGTATCTGTCATTTCAAGTTCAAATTTTTAAGTCTGAATTTGTTAAGGTGTTTCGTGGTGATAATGTTATTTCTGCTGACTTTTTGAGTCGTTACTCATGGTCATCAATTGACAATCAAGATGAGCAATACACTGTTCTAAGACCTTTAATATCTATTCAGGATGCTTTCCTATTCTTTGAGTCAAGTATTCAAAACAAGCTTCAAAAAAGTGGTCGCTTAATTGTTGTTGATGGTCCTTTTGATGCAAGCTACGCCCACGATTTTTTTGTTTGTAGTAGCAAGAAATCTGCTTAATAAGGAGTCATATTTTATGTTGACAAATCTGAGTTCGGAAATGCTTTTATTTCTTCTTAAAGACTTTATTGGAACAGAACATTATTACAAGCATCCTGTTAAAACCGATTTATTAATTACTGATGGCGTAAAATTCTTTTTTGAACAAACAGATAGTTTTTGGTTGTTTAATTTAATTGCGGAAGAGTATTTTCAATTGCTTTCGTCTTATAATTTTTTGTTATTCAATATTTACGGATCGTCTTCTGATGATGGTGAAATTAGCAGGATTCAACTAACGGATGGTAATGGACAAATCATTGCATTTCAAGTTATAAATTTTCAGAAGCTTTTACCAAAAGGCGTTTGGAATTTTTATCTAACCAATAATGTACTGATGTTGCCCTCAGAATATTAATTTTAAACCATGGTTTTTTTTGGATAATAGGTGATCTCAAGACTTTAGTTTTCTGAAAGGCATCCTATTTTTCGATTCTTTCAAACTTAACATTTAGACGGATAGTGTGTATTATTACACCTACCGTCTTCCCAAAGCGCATTCACTGAGTGTGCTCTGGAAAGACGGATTTTTGTTGTTCTCTACGAGAACTCAGAAGCAGTGCCAGTTCAGCACTTAAAAGAACGAATAATTTTTAATGCGTTTTACGCTATCATTTTTCTAGGCCCAGGCCATTTAACCCTCAAGGGAATACATCATTCCCCGAGGGATTGGTGTATCTCTTGATTTTTCAAGGAGTACACTATGTCTAATTTAATACCTAAAAAATTCCCTATTGGCCCAACTTTTGGTTTTACTGGGGTTCCTCTTACCGTTCAGGTCGTAGGTTTTGAGGATAATAATCATCCATTAATTCCTCGTAAAAAAGAGTATAGATTCCGTAGAGAATCTTTGCGTGATGTCAATGCGTTTCTGAATAATCCACTTGGCGACGGACTGTATTTGAAAGGACCGACAGGTTCTGGAAAAACGTCTTTGATATCTCAAGTCGCTGCCCGACTCAATTGGCCCGTTCATCAGGTTACTTGTCATGGTCGCATGGAGATAAATGATTTGATTGGTCAATTCATGTTATCTAATGGATCTATGCAATTTATGCACGGTCCTTTGGCACAAGCTGTTCGCGATGGCCATATTTTGGTTTTAAACGAAATTGATCTTATTGACCCATCTGAACTGTCCGGATTAAACGATATTATTGAAGGGCAACCTTTGGTGATACCTCAAAATTCTGGGGAAGTTATTATGCCTCATCCATTTTTCAGATTGGTTGCTACAGGTAACTCCGCTGGACAAGGAGATCAATCAGGTCTTTACCAAGGTGTATTGCAGCAAAACATAGCTTTTATGGATAGATTTCGTCTTTGCGAAATTGAATATCCAACTGTTGAAGAAGAGGAAGCTATTGTCAAGTCGTACTATGCATCAATCGGTACTGTCTTTGATGCTCCTCAAAAACAAATCACTGATAAGATGATTGAAGTAGCTAATAACATTCGTAAACAGTTTTCTGGTAACTCAGATAGCACAGGGACTCTCTCTGTGACGATGTCAACTAGGACTCTTTTGCGTTGGATCAGCCTGATGATTGCTTTTAAAGGCGGTCAAAATGTTATTAAATATTCATTTGAGCGTACTTTGTCTTTTCGTGTTGACGCTGGACAGCGAGCCGCTATTGAAAAGATAGCTAAACTTGTATTTGGTGACGATTGGGAAGTTAAAAAACCATGAGTAATTCAAATGCTTTTGAATTGTATCGTTATAGGAATAGTGATGGATCAACGAAAGATTGGGCAATTTCTCGAAATCCTGATGGTACAACTTATACTAAACGCTGGGGGAAAACTGGTACGAAACTTCAATCCCGTGTATTTCAAGATACTAATAATCAATATTCAAAAGATATTTCTGGTAAGACTTCAAAAGGTTACCGTTATATTGGATTGTTTAATATTGATGATAATGGAAAACTGATTGATGCTAGCACCATCCAACTTTCGTCCACTGCTGCAGCTTCCGCTGTTGCAGAGCCTCAGCAATTGCTAAACAAAATCTCTTGGAGAGTTAAAGTTCAATCTTCGGCAACGAATACTGAGCTTGTTTTTTTTCAAGGGCTGACACGAGGTTATTGTTCGACGTTGTTGTCTTTATATCCTGAAAATGCACCAGTTAACGCTATTTATAGTCGTTATTCTGATATTGCGTTTATTCAATCTGAATCTGGTTTTCTTCATTGTTATGATGGTGTCATTAGTTTGATATTGTTCATGGTGATGAAAAAATTCGCACCTAATAATATCCGCGTTTCAATTGCTCATGATGATGGAACTGATATCTCGGATCAAATTAAGATTGAATTTAAGGCGCTAGAAATGTTTGGTACTGATTTTGAATCTGTACGCTTACTTGCTGAATCTGTTGGTCTTGTTAATAAACGGATTGATATTTCTTCTTTTCAATCCTCAGTTATTGAAGACTGCTACTTTTAACTTTTAACTTTCCCATAGGGGCATCAATTTCGCCTCTGGGGTGATTTTATGCCTCTATTTTTTTCCTTTTGGAGGTGTTTATGTCACATGAAGCTGAAATTATTTTAAATCAAGTCCATGTCGTTAAACTTGACATTGTGTTATGGACAGGAGCAAAAAAACTTAGAGAGAATGATCTTGTGCTTGGAGATGGATCAAAGTTACCACCTGACGAATTGGCTTATTTAGGTACAAAACGTACCTGTGATCGTGAGGTAGTGAAAATTTTTTCCACTATTAAGAAAAAGGCAGAAAGCATTTGTTTGGAAACAGGCACAAGGTTTTTGGGTGGTTTTGCTAATCCAATAGTTCAAATTCCTGATATAACCAAAAAACTTGATGATCTTGCAAAAGATTTTGCTGTTGCTCGTGATGAATTTATTGCGAATTATGATTCGTATATTGATGATTGGGTAAAAAAGCATCCTGAGTTTGCAATCGCAATTCGAAATGCTGTTGAGCCCGCTTCATCAGTTAAAGCAAAACTTCGCTTTGATTATGTGGTTTATCGTGTATCGATGCCAAGTTCAGTACCTAATAACGATCCAGCGAATGTTATTGTTGATCAATCATTAGTTAGACGGACAATTTCATTGTCTGAGCAATTATTCCATGAAATATCTGTGGAAGCTTCTCGGGTTCTGGAAAACTCTTTCTATGACAAGAGAGAGTATGTCACTGCAAGAACATTGAACGCATTTCGCAAAATGCGTGACAAGCTGGATAGTCTCGGATTTCTTGATCACAGAGTTATGCCTGTGGTTAATAGAATCGACGCAGTACTTGATGCGTTACCTTCTAGCCCGCCTTACAATGGTATTGCATATCAAACTTTATGTAATCTGGCCCATTTATTGTCAGATGCCGATAAAGTCAAACGTTATGGTGAAGGACATTTGTCTGGATCATTTACGGATACGGATGAAGAAATTGAAGATGAATCTCAATCGATCGTTGTTACCTCTGCGCCGTCACCCGTTGATACTCAATCCACAGATGAACTTTTGGAATATGATGAAACTATTGGATATGAGGAATACATGTCTGGTTTTACTGAAGAAGCTGCTCCAGTCGTTATTAACACTGCTGCTGTAGAAACATTGGAATCTGATCTTTTTGTACCGGCTCCAGTCGTTATTAATCCTACTGTTTCCGCTGCGGATGAAGTACCTGTCTCTGAAATAATTGTTCCTATGCCCGTTGAACTTTTTGAACTATCTAACGATAGTTCCTGGTTCTAATTAATGCTTTGCGAGTGCAAATTAAATCCTTTTGGATTTATTTGCCTCGCTACTTTACCCACTTGGGAAATTCAATTTCCTTAGGGGTTTTGAATTTCTCTTATTAATTTTGAGGAATTTTATGTACGATATAATTGATAACACCCAATTAGTTAATGATAACGGCAATGTTGTTGCCAACATCTTCAGTAACGTTTGGTCTAGAATTAGAAAAGCTGATGCTGCCAAGAACAACGGCAATTTTATGCTTGGCATTTTGAACCATGACGACGTTTCTTTAACCAAGGCCAATACGCCTGGCCCCTGGACATTTCAAGAGCAAGATGGGCTATTTTATTTGGTGGCTCCGACTCCGTTCGGGTATCAAAAAGTTGCTGAATTTGAAGAACGCAATTTCTTTGATGAAATGTATCAAGTCGCTGTCGCTACCTTGTAAATACTTTTAACCCTTAAGGTGAACATTTCACTTTTTTGGTGCATGTGTTTGCCTCTTTTTTTGAGATTAATCATGCATAAAAATTTAATTGCTGAACAAGCTATTGCTTATTGCTCACTAGTTTCTTGGTGAAATCTCACTGAGTTCTAAGCATTATTCAATTATTTCGCCAAACTATATAAACCTTGGCTTGGATGGTGTTTCTATGCCGGTTATTTATATTGACGGACCAGAACTTACTGAAGATCAAATTTCAGTTATTTTGGAATTGATTCAAATAAATAAATCTTCATCGTTATTTTTCTACTCAAGACTTTTGCGTCGATTTCGATCCAAGCGATCTAAGTTTATTTATAGTCGAAAACTTGAAAAAGCTCAATACGCATTACACGTATCTCAAATAAAGCTCGTCCAGGCATTTTTGGAAAGTCTTTTACTGAGTATTTGAATAGCGTATTTAACCGCTTACAAGTTGCGTAATATTTAATTATTTTTATTAACCCCAGAGGTAACCACTTACCTTTTGGGTTTGTGGTTTCCTCATTTTTTTGGAGAAAATCATGTCACAAGTAACCCCCATCAATTTCGATCAAAGCCGTCAATTGTTATCCGATTGGTGCGCAAAAAATAATTTTGAGATGTACGAGCACGGTAGTTATTTAGGCATCAGTTGCGAAAATGGCGACAGACGTCTTTATTTTTACTATGACAAAGAAAACAATGTTTATCCTGCTTTCTTTTCATGGTTACCTCATTCTTCTCAACAATATCCTCGACAGATAACTCTTTTGCCTTATCCAGGAAATTGTATGCACGTTTTTATCTCAAAACTAGAACGTTCAATGCGATTGGCTGCAGAAGGTATAGATCATTTAGATAGGCTCTATGACAAAGAAGAGATTTGGCGTTTAGCTCAATCAAAATAATTGTCTCATTATTAGCGCTTTAATAGTTTATTAAGCGCTTTTTTAATCCGGGCGGGTTTCATATAAATCCGATTTTGGATTTTATGACCTGCCTACTTTTTATAAAAATATGAATATTTTGGAGTTCACATGTCTAAAAATTATGATAAATCAACCGTTCAACCAAACTTTCCATCTGACTCAGTCACGAAATTAGAGAAATTGTTTTTATCCTTCTACGGATTTGAGCATCAAAACATTGAAGAGAATGGTATTAATAAGATCTACTTTTTTTCGCATTCGGGCGTCAATGATGAAATTGATGTTGTTTGGGAAAATGTTTTTGATTTTGATGAAGTCAAATTGTTGGTTGAATCAGATAATACTTCTCCAATTGCCTTGCATCTTAAAAAATATTTTGACGACACGATTTACCCGATCACCGAGAAATGTTTTGGTGATGGACGTAACATTGAAATTGATAATGTTCATGATGCTCTTTTCCACGTTATTCAAATTAACTATTCTTGGCCAACCTTGTTTCAAGGCATTATGGCTAAATCAGGGCAAGCGGAAATCGTTATTGAAGGCGCGTATTATTCTGACAAGATGCGACCAGGCGAGTTCGGTGGATGGGTTGCGCGTATAACTCCGGAATTAATTCAATCAAGTGGAACTCAGCGCATGTTTTCGGAAATGCGACAAGAGTCTGCTTTTTTAGATGCTCTTGATATTCTTTATCAATTGGCTTCTGCTAATTGTGCTGATAATGAACTTGATCCTGAAGATCCTAATTTAGATGATGTTTTGGTTCAAGACTGCATTCGGCAACGCAATGCGCTTAATTTGATTCATGACTATATTGTAAATCACCAGTCGATTCGCTAATTAATTTTAACCTTTGAGGTAAATCATGAGCTATACATTTAAAGAGCCTTATATTAGACTTTTTGTTCATCAAGAACAACCTGTCTAGTTAAATCAAAATTAATTCAATTTTGAAATTACTAATCCAAAACGCACAAATTATTATGTTTTTTGGCACTTAACAAATTGACGGTAATCATGCATAATTGCATCTACCGTATTCCCAAAGCACATTTGATAGAGTGCGCTCCGGAAAGACGGATTTTTGTTGTTCTCTACGAGAACTCAGAAGCAGTGCCAGTTCAGCACTTAAAAGAACGAATAATTTTATGAATGCATCTTTGATGCGACTACTTTTCTAGGCCACCGGCCATTTAACCCACAAGGGAATACATCATTCTCTTTGGGATGGGTGTATCTCTTGACTTTTCAAGGAGTACACCATGCAAAACCAAGAAAACTCTTCTCAATCATCAGAACAGTACCCCGATTCTACTAGCTCACGAAAAACACCTGTCGAAGCTAATAACGATAACGAAGGTTATGCTGCAGCGGCTATGAAATCTTGCGAGCTATTGCTTTCCGGTAAAGTTTATGAAGCCACTGTTTTTGCTCGTGAAGCATTGCCATATTTTCAACAGGACCCCGATACTTACTGCATTAATTCTATGCAGCTAATCGATCTTGTTGAGGAATTTAATGTTGAAATGTCTTTGTCAGTTAACAAGACTTTTCTTAAGGGCATGAAATTAGCTTTCATCGAAGGCTCAACCATGCTTTTTACCAGTACAACTGGCAATCATGAAATTGATCAAGGCAAGTTCCTTAAATCATTTCCAGCTTCATTGGGAAATGTTTGGCGAATTGATCAAATTCAAAAACGAACTTCTAAAGTTCAACTACCTGGTATGCGTTTGACTATATGGCAGTTTTTTCAACTGCTTATATACCGCGTAATGCCTATTTAAACCCACGGGGGCAAACTTTTGATCCCTATGGGCTCATTGTTTGCCCTAGTTATTTTTTTGGAGGTAAACATGAAACAAGGCCATTTAAACAGAGCATTTCCAATTGTAGCTTCTCAACTTGGTGCCAAATTCGGTGTTAAGATTTCTATTGGAGGTGATAAGGCTTATACCAATGGTGATCGTATTCAATTACCGGCGCTGAATATTGATGTGAATGCTGAGTTAATTGAGGTTGCTTGGGGCTATCTTATTCACGAGGCGTCTCACATACGTTATACTGATTTTACAGCTTTTACATCTTCAGCAACTTCGCCTTTACGTCGTGAGTTGATAAATTTACTAGAGGACGTTCGTATCGAACGTGGCATTATGGATGAGTACCCTGGTGCTAAAGATTCAATAGAAGCAATGGATCTTTACATTGTAAATTTACCTGAATTTTATATCTCTGATAAAGATAGTCATCCTGCCGCCATTTTGAATCAGTTTATATTTCTTCATTGTGCAGTGGATATTTTAGGCTTTAAATCCTTAATATCTGTTGCAGAAAAAGTTGAAAAGGTTCTTGAAGAAGTATTTCCATGTGGCGCAGTGACACGACTGTTTGCTCTTCTTTCTACCATTCATGGGCTAATTTCAACTCATGATGTGATTAAGTTATCTGATCAAATTATTACAATGATCAATGAAGAATATGTGAATGAGCAGGAACGTCAGCGACAACTTGCGCAATCACATGGTTCTCAACAGAGTAATCAGAGTGAACAAGGTAATCAATCTGGATCATCCGAAGATGACTCGGGTACCGATGCTGGTTCAACTGACGATGCTGGTTCAACTGACGATTCAGGTTTGAGCAATGATTCTTTGGATCAAAGTTCAGATGATGAAACTAACGAAGATCCAGGAAAAGGACAGGAAAATAGTGGTAACAATCATGGTTCTGATGAAAATGATAGTGAGCTTTTTGCTCAATCGCTGTTGGATGCACTAAATGCTTCTGATAATGATATGCCGCAAAATATCAACGATATGGCGCGTCAACTACTTTCCAATCAAACAATGACTACCTATGATTCAACTGTTTACATTCCTGCCGTACATAAGCCAGTTCTGAATGAATTGGTTGGTTCTACATCAGTGGATAACGTTGCATCTTGGTCTGTAAAAATCCGCGCTTCACTGCAAGGTTTAATTCAGTCTAGCAAATTCGATCGCACTTCAACTAAACGTATCGGAAATCGAATTAATGGCAAGAAGTTGTTTAGAATTGCTCAAGGTGATTCTCGTGTTTTTGATCGTAGAATAAGTCGTAAGGCACCGAATACAGCTCTTCATATACTATTAGATGGTTCAACATCTATGGGTTATAAAATACCCGGAAGTATAAATCGAGAATTCATTCATATTGCTACTGAAGCATCTATAGCTTTAGCTATGGCACTTGAAGGAGTTTCTGGTGTTAATCCGGCGATAACTCGCTTCCCACATGAAAATACTGACGATGTTGTTGAATTATTGCCTCATGGTCAGAAAGTTCGTTCGAATATGGGTGCTTTTATACCCTTAGCTTCAGGAGGCACACCTTTGCATTCTGCTATCTGGTATGCCGCATCAAGTGTTTACTCAACTCATGAAGAGCGTAAGGTTATTATCGTTTTAACAGATGGTGAGCCCGATGATAAATTCTTAGCGAGTTCTGTTATTCAACGGTGTGAAAGTTCCGGTATTGAGTTTGTTGGCATTGGTATTTGTCATGATGTGAGTCATTTATTTAAGACGAGCTTTATGATCAATGATGTTAATGATCTTTGTGCAGAACTATTCAAAATTGGCCGTGATTTATTAGTCGCAGCTTAACTTTCAAAGTCTGAACATTGAGATTGTCACCTTTTTATTAAGGTACTTCTCTTTGTTTGGCATTTTTATTATTTAGGAGATTCTATGGACTCACAAAACGCACAAATTGAAAACCTTACTCATAATTGCCAAGTTTTGGTTGCTTGTCTGAAAAATATGCTTTTGGCAAGATTGGATTCGGATTATATAATTCTTGATGACGTAATGAAGAATGCAGTTGATGTTTTGATTCATTTGGACCAATCATCTCTTGAAAAATATCCGTCCATAATAAAAGACATGAATGTTGGATATGACTGGACAGAAAATGGATATTACGGTGACAAAGGCGTTAATATTAATTCTAATCAGCCATGGTTGCGATCAATTGCCTATCTTATTCAAGATCAAAAAGGTCATGACCTAGATAAAAAACCAGTTGATGATATAAAAGAACCGTCACCAATTGACGTTGTTATTCAAGACTTGACAACTGCTTTCCAAGATACCCCTCAAGGGACTTGGACTGTAGAACCTCATGGTCATTTTGTTATCGATCAGTCCGATGTTAATTTGAACGAAGTTGTTCAAATTATGAATAAGGGATCTGCATTTACAACAAATGAAGGAGATGCGGTTTTGCATTTTGTCGCAGCTTCTCATAATGCATTTCCTGCGCTATCGGATGAAATTAAGCGACTTAAATCAATTGAGGGTTTTCATAAGGAATTAAATTCCTATCTACTTGAAGCTTTATCTGTCATGACTGAATTGCGTATGCATACGAATTGTTTGCTCGATATTTATCCTGATAACGATATCGTTAGTAATGCTTGTAGTCAACATGATTTATTTTCTACTACGTTTCAAAAATATATTGATAGATTTAATTTAACGTAATCGATTTAATCTGTTTACTTTTCAACCCATCCAGGGAAATTCATTTCTCCCTTGGAGTTTTGTATTTTCCTGGTTTTTCATTAAGCGAGGAAATTACTATGTCAGACTTTATTATTAGTCCTAACCCAGACGCTTCTGATTTTTTGTTTGAATTAGCCAATATCGATTCAATGGTTTCTTCTGTCGATCTGGAGTTTATTCACCACTTTTTTGATTGTGCTAAAAAAGCCTCAGCTTTGGCCAATGGGTATATCAAGAAAATTCTGTGGGATGACGCAAAGCGATATCCTGAATGTTCTCTAGGAGTAATTCAGTATTCTGTTAGGCCTTACGTTCAAGGTTTTGGGTGTGACGGGACAACTGACGCCAATATTCATCTTATTGGTATCCATATCTTTTCAAAACTCGGTCTGGATTATTTGTCTGCTTACAGCCAGGCTTATAACTCCGAACACGATAATATTGATTGGTTAATTGAAATTGCTTCTGACAAAAACCTTAAGTTAGAGACTGTTTTACCCAATGAAATTGGCCCCAATGAAATAGGTCTGCTATTGCACGATCTTTACCAAATTAACTGCCGGTCGTTTGTAGAAGTTATCGAAAACATTCTCAAAGAGAATAATATCGAATACTCTGACTGGTCTTAATCATTTATCCCTTTACGAGGAATACATTTTCTCTACAGGGACTTTGTATTTCCTCGTTATTATTCTGTTAATGGAGGAATCCTATGTCAATAAAAACAATCATGTTTCATAACCTAAAATCCATTCCAAAACCAAAAGACGCTGTTGTTTTTTGGAACAATAATGGGGCAGGTTTTCCAAAGAAAATTGAAATTCAGAACAGTATTAATGCTTTTTGCAATCAAACTGGCATAAAGTCAGTTTGGGTATCAACTAAGCGTTGTAGTCCTGAATCTGCTATTCGAGAATTCAAAAAGCTTTATCAACCTTTAGAGTTTTTCGCAATGACAAAACGCGGGACGATGTATGAAGAAGACAGTATGCAGGTATTTTATATCGATGCTTCTGTTGGAGGTATTCAATGAATGCTTTACCTTGGAATAACGCTAATGTTAATGACGAAGCTCGTTGGTTTGGTACAGAAATATGTTTGACTGCCAAGATTGCGAAACATGCTGTTTCTGGCCTAGTTCGTGAAGGTATCGCTATTCTGCATTCGGTAAAGAATGGTGGTGGTGCTCTGGAAGTTAAGTTTAAAAGCGATGATTTTCCAGTTCGAATCAACGCCAGAGATACTTACGACGTTTCTGTTCTTCTTCTTAAGGATGCTGTTATTTTGAATCCTGTTATTCATACATCGACACCTATTGTCAGACTACCAGAAAGGCCAAATTTAGGTTTTTATACTAACCCACGGTTTGTGGCTTCTGCAGCTGAGCAAAAGTTACTTTGTTATCGTAGTGGCCGTATTGCATTATTGCGGCAACTTAATGACAAGCTAGCTGAGATTTCGCCTGTTGACGCTTATCACCATGACGACATTTCTCACACAGAAAATGAAAACATTGACAAGGTCCGTGATTATTTAATTGAAAACATTCGATTGCTGTCACACCCTGTTACTTCCTAATTTTCTTTAATCCACGCGGGGAATTAACTACTTTCCTTTTGAAAGCCAGTTAACTCCCTTTTTTTATTCTCAAGGAGAATTTTTATGTCTACTGAATTGTTACAAAATAAAGTGCGTGTTTCTTCATCACACGGCTATTTTCTCTTTCACGCTACATCAGGTTATGTGATCTTGCCCGGATTTCACGGACACTCCACTAAGCGACTTTTTTAGCTTCAAAAGTTTCCGGACTAACATAGCCTAATTTGGAATGAAGCCGTTTGCGATTGTAATATACTTCGATATATTCGAACACTTGATACTTGGCTACAGATCGGGTTAAAAAGCGTTCACCATGAATCGCTTCGACTTTAAAGCTGTGGTTCCAGCTTTCCATAGCAGCGTTATCGTAGCAGTCGCCTTTCTTGCTCATACTACAAATCAATTGGTGTTTAGTGAAAAGCTTCTGGTAGGCGGCAGAGCAATACTGGCTGCCACGATCCGAATGAACAATGACACCTTTAGGCATACGGTGACGCCATAAAGCCATAATCAGCGCATCACAGACCAATGTTGCCGTCATTCGTTCGTTAATGGCCCAACCGATCACTCTGCGCGAATAAAGCTCAAGCACAACAGCTAAGTACAGCCAGCCTTCCTCAGTCCAAATATACGTTATATCGGACACCCATTTTTGATCGGGTGCATCTGCTGTGAAATTTTGCTCCAACAGATTAGGCGCGACAGGCAAAGAGTGATTGCTGTTAGTAGTGGCTTTGTATTTCTTGGCCGCTTTTGCTCTCAAACCATGGCTACGCATGATTTTGGCTACCCGGTGCCGACCAGCGGACTTCCCTTCATCATGCAGTCGCTGAGTAATCCTGGGCGAACCAGGCCGACCTTTTTCATCATCAAAAATACGCTTAATTTCACAGGCGAGCAATTGATTGGCTTGGGTTCTATCGGAAAGTGGCCTATGTTTCCAGCTGTAATAGCCACTGCGTGAAACACCCATTATTCGAGTCATCATGCCCACAGCGAATTGATTGGCATTGGCTTTAATCATGGCGTACTTCACTTGGGCTGTTTGGCAAAGTTCACCGCCGCCTTTTTTAAAAAGGCTACTTCCTCTTCAAGGCGGGCGTTTTCTCGTTTAAGCCGCGCCATTTCAGCTTGTTGCAGCTTTTGATCTTCAAAGGGCTGTCCCGTTTGGCTTCGTTTGGCTCGCCAGTTGTACAGCATCGACTCGGCAAGCCCTAAATCTTTGGCGACCTTGGCTATGCCATCCTTATCCGCACGCTCCAATACTTGCTCTTTAAACTGAGCTGTATATTTGTTGCGGACTACAGCAGTATTCAAATCTTTTTTGGTTTTCATTGTTTTCCTCGTAGTTAGAGATTACTCTCTTAGCCGAGTGTCCGCTAGATCGGGGCAAGATCAGTATCTCTTGTTATTCCAAGGAGTACACCATGAACAAATCAACCATTATTACTCAGGTTAAATCATCTAATCCATACCTGCTTCACCTTTTGAGGACAGTAAGGATTTTTGATAACAACGGTAAAACTTTTGATCGTTATACGATTGTTTTTATGCTTGAGCCAGAAAAGAATGGTTTTTATGTTGCATTAGCCATGTCGTCCAATCCTTGTCATCCACAAGGATATGGACAACATTGCACAGCCAGACCAGGTAAACATTTAGGTAATTGTATCGATTTTGATGCGCTTCCCGAACCATGTCAAAAACTTGTTATAAAAAACATCTGCTTTACAGATTCAATTAAAAACTAACAAGTTTAATCCAGATTGAAAGGCGCTCTAAAATCCATGTCTTTCAAACTTAACAACCTGACGGTAATCATGCATAATTGCATTTACCGTCTTCCCAAAGTGCATTTAATAAGTGTGCTCCGGAAAGACGGAATTTTTTGTAGTTCTATGAGAGCTCAAAATCAGTGCCAGTTCAGCACTTAAAAGAACGAATAATTTTTAATGCGTTTTACGCGACTATCTTTCGGCCCTAGGCCATTTAACCCTCAAGGGAATACATCATTCCCCGAGGGATTGGTGTATCTCTTGATTTTTCAAGGAGTACACCATGACAAAATCAAGTCTTTCTCAAGAAATTCGTTTTTTTGACCAAATTAGTCAAGTAAACGAAGTTCTTTCTAATGAGCCTTTTCAGTATCAAAAGGCTAATATTCCCGGACATTCCGATAAGCCCAGCTTAATTTCTCAACTAAATAAAATTACACGAAATCGTGGATTTCATTTAATGAGCGCAATTGCAGCTCAACGTGTCATTGAACATGTTCAAGATGGCGGTTTTATCGGCGTAAATGCTGATCATTACGCGATGGCTCTGCTTGATGCTACTGGAAAAGTTACCAAATCTGGCTACGAAATATTTACCAATCAACAAAGATCTGAGGCATATCAAATTGCCGAAGAATTTTGGCCTGAAATTTATGAGCAATCTAAAGTAAATTTCTCAAATGCATCTCATCATTAAGATCTAATTATCTACAGCCCTTTGGGAAACAACTTCCCATTTGGGCAAGGCGTTTCCCTTTTATTTTATTAAGGAATTAAGCCATGACACATGAAATCATAGATACCCTCGATAATCTTACGAGTAATACTGTTTCAACTGAAGAACTTGTCGACACCTTTAGTCGTGAAGGCAATGCATTAATGGGACATGTTTCTGATGTTCTGATTAATGAGCGAAAATTTCCTGATAATCCACGAGTAATGTTTCAGTGGTTACTTGAAAATCAAGACGGATTATGGGATGAAATTATTGGTCCCGCACTTGACGCCCTTCAGGTTCGTTATATGTCTGAAAATTTACATAACTTGTCTTCTGGGGATATTAATGCTTAAACCTTTTAAAGATAGATCACGATCTGCTTCTAAACCTACTAAACTTTCGCAAATTATTCAGCGAGAAGATGGTTCAGAAGTCAAAATCGTTGCGCAATTGTGCTTTGGTCTTGGTCTCGCGCGGTCTATAGATGTTTATGTGCATCGACGTAACAGTCATCAAGATAATTGGATTTTGTGTAGTGATAGACCTCATCCTAATTGGCGAAGCATGTCTGTTAATGATTACATTAACCACGGACGATCTCAAATGTTGCAAGCGGTCTCTGCAGGAGAAATCCTTAAAGTGACTAGCGCATTAACAAGCTGTAACACTTTGTAAGTTTAATTAATTTATTAACCCATTGGGAACATCATTTCCCATTTGGGCTTTTGGTGTTCCTGTTTTTTAAGGAGTAAACACCATGTCACAAAGTACTGCTTTTTCTGCCTTTAAAAAAGGCAAATTACTCAGTGTATCCGATTTCGCATCAGGAAGTTTTTCAGACCAGATACATGGCAAGAAAAACAGATCTTCTTCCGAAAATCCAATTTCCATACGAACCAGCCTGAGATATCCAGGTTCGTATTTCGTAAATGGTTTACGTTTTGTCCCTAACGGCATTGTAGTTTGGGTTGAAAGAAACGAGTACGGCAATCCTGTTGCTAAGGCGAGTAAAAACTTTTACATATCGCTAGAATCAATCATGGCTTATCTGTTCAAGTTTGAGATCGTTTCTTTCGAACAGCTTTCGAATCCAGATTTATCTGTATTTGAAGCACTGTCTAAGCAACAAATTAAGACTCCGTTCTTATTTTAATCACCCACTGGGAACACTACATTTCTCATCTTTGGGTTTTTTGTGTTCCCTTTTTTGTTTATTAAGGAGAAAACACATGTTACCAAATATTACTAACCCACAATTCACTGAAGCGATGCAGGAACTTTATAGTTCTTACATGGAATCAATGAAAAACTGGGCCTTTTCAACTCATTTCACTATCGTATCCATTGACGGTCCTCACCTGTTTGATCTTTTTCAATCATTTGATTCTGTTCCGGAAGCCAAAGCCATTGCTAATTTAAGATTTGCCCGCACGGCTCATAACTTGTTTCCGGAAATTAAAGACCGATTGGATCGTCTTGAAAAAGTTGAGTCCGCTCTTCAGTCTTTGCTTTCTGTAATTAATGAGGATAATGAGGGTGATTTCTTTATTTGCAAAGAGGCTAGTCAGTTAATTATTGATGCTAATTCAGCTTTATTGACCAAGGAAGATCTTCTCAACCCTAGCGATTACGGAGTCTAAAATGAATGCTCATGCAGAAATTATAGGCAAAGGTTCAATGGGGCAAGTCATGCGAATCGGTGATACCGTTTGCAAAAAAGCTTCCAAGTCGGAAATCAGTATTTATGATTTACTGCAAGGTAAGTCTGGTATTTGTCCCGGCTTTTATGATTCAAGTCGTGATTTGATTGTGACCCCGTTTTATCCGACGGTGCTCAGTATTGATACCGTACCCAAAGACCAACGACAAGTTTATTCCAAAGTAATTGAATCTAATCTGTCCAGAATTAATCTGGCCATTTCATATTTGATTGCCACCGGCTATGAATATTCTGATCCGCTTCAATGGGGCTTGGATGATTCAGGATGGATGCATTTATTAGATTTCTCAAACGGAAATAATAACTTTCCATCAGATGTCGTTCGTAACAATCTTTTCGAATTGTCTCGCTTTTACGAGCAATTCGGTTTGACTGAAATTTCAAAATACGTATCGGTTACCTCTGAAGTCTTAACGAATGTGATATCGCGTTGCGATAATCCTTTTCTTTTTGAATTCTTCGGTGATGTTTTTGATGGAGTTGATTATCGGTCTATCGATAATGATCTTAACAGTCAGAAGCCTCGATATGCGTATTACACGACGTTAATTGGTTTACCGATTAATTTCACACACGCTTCTCATACGGATTTGGAGCTAGGAGTTAAAGTGATCTTATCACTTGAACCTTTTTTCGCTTTTCCAGATTCCATTATGGATACAGGCATATTGACTCTCGTTTACTCTCAATTCTAAGCGAGAAATTTTAACCCACATGGGAGCAATTCAGTTCCCTATGGTTCTGTTTGCTCCTCTTTTATTCAGATTTTCTGATCGAGGCAATTATGAGTATTAACAGAAACCGCTATTTGAAAATTATGGCATTGGCAAGAAAACGCTATACCAATGCTAGTGGTGCTCTTGTTCTTTATTTGAGCACTCATGCTGATAAAAAACATTCGAATGAAGATGTTATGTATTCAAAAATTGAATCCATGGCCTTTGATAAGTATGTTCGTGGTAAATGGTCATTTATTGAAGCACTTGAGCAATCCAGAGCCGCTTTGCCAGATCAAAGTTTTGCTGAAGCTAACGGTGTTGACAGAAGTTTAATTGTTGAAATCGACAATGCTCTGGCATCAATAAAAACATCAAGATCCCAACTTAAGGCGCTTTTAATAGAAGCACGTAATGCTTTGCCTAAAGCTTGGGAAAATCATAGTGGATGTGATGATTTACTTAAATTGATTGACATATCACTTTCTTAAGGGGTTTTTACATGACAAGTAAATTTTATGAAGACACCAAAGTTATTGTTAAAGATAAACTTTTTGAACATGGTTGGGGAATTTTAAAAGATTTATATCTTGGCGAGACACCTCTTGCTTCTATTGCTCAAAAATCTTTTGAAACAGCTACCGGTACAAAATTAGCAACTGTATATTTACTTGATTTATTCAAAGAAAATATTGTTGCTATCCATGGCGAATATCAAAGTCAAGCTACAAACGTATTAAGTACATGCAATGTATTTATCAAAGAAAACTCAACTGCTAATGAAGTATCAAATTGTGTTGATGATTTTTTAAAAAACGC
Source organism: Methylomonas sp. AM2-LC (assembly GCF_039904985.1). Lineage (NCBI taxonomy): Bacteria > Pseudomonadati > Pseudomonadota > Gammaproteobacteria > Methylococcales > Methylococcaceae > Methylomonas > Methylomonas sp. AM2-LC. Next base: position 81,568 of record NZ_CP157006.1, on the reverse strand, counting down.
TAATCATTACATTGATGAATCATTTTCTCGTCGTCTTTTTCTTAAATATGGCTATTAGAAAGGTATTTTTATGCGTAGATATTTTTCTTTCAGAAGATCGTGGCCAAATACTATTTCGCTAGGATTTTCTATTGCCTGTTGTAAAAGTGATCGAACTGCTTGCTTGATTTTTTATATTTTCACGCATGCTATTTTGATGGGCCCCCATTCATCTAAATAATTCACAAAGTATTTTGCTTTTAACCCACAGGGGATCAATTCCCCACTTGTGGGACTTGTCTCCCCTCTGTTTTCTTTTATATTTTCCAGAGGTTACAATGAACGTATTTAATGTACGCTGTATTAGGCATAAGGTTGATATGTTAGCTGATGAACACCCCAAAACAATGACTGATGAAGAATATCTTCAATCTGAAGTTTTATCGCATGTTAAGCGGGAGTATATCGACGGTCGTGTTTATGCCATGGCAGGAGCGGGACCTAATCACAATAGAATTTCTGTCAATATTTCGAGTGAATTTCAGCGTCATCTTAAAGGCATGCCTTGCGAAACATACATGGCTGATATGAAAGTCCGCTCAGGTAATGACTACTTCTATCCAGATGTCATGGTGGATTGCGCTTCTTTGGAACGCATCGGTCAATTTACTACGTCTCCGATATTAATTATTGAGGTTTTGTCTAAATCCACGCGTAAGAATGACACAACCATAAAACTCATGCGTTATATCAACATGGAATCTTTACAAGAATATGTGTTGATTGAGCAAGACTCAGTTTGTGTTCATGTGCTACGTAAAACCAACAACTGGCTGTCCGAGTATTTTTATTTGGGCGACACAGTCACCTTTGAGTCTATTGGCCTATCGTTAGCGGTTGAAGAAATTTATGACCGCGTCGATAATGACGATATGCGTGAATTCCGGCAGCAAAAACAAAATCTGCCAGATTAATTTTATAATCAGCTCCTACGCGGTATTTTTGCGTTTTTTGGACTTAACATTTAGACGGTAATTAGGCATAATGCCTATACCGTCTTCCCAAAGCGCATTTGATAGAGTGTGCTCCGGAAAGACGGATTTTTGTTGTTCTCTACGAGAACTCAGAAGCAGTGCCAGTTCAGCACTTAAAAGAACGAATAATTTTATGAATGCATCTTTGATGCGACTACTTTTCTAGGCCACCGGCCATTTAACCCACAAGGGAATACATCATTCCCTGTGGGATTGGTGTATCTCTTGTATTTTAAGGAGTACACATGATTCAAATTCACAATAACCTTGTCTTAACATCTATCAACAAAATCGTTCACCTAAGAACGTGCGGATATTGGTATATTGTTACAGATAAAGGAGCTGCGCATACTGCCTTTAGAACAAAAGCTGCGTTACTGGCTTGGCTATCCGCTATAAATCTATCCGTAGATGGCGACATACCAGAAGTAGATCCATTCACTGTGACTCATTTTATTATTAAAGGCGAGTACAAAAGTACATACCAATCATATTCAGGTACTAATGCTTATAAACCTTTTTATTGTCTAAATAACGGACGGTATAGACAAGGTAAAGCAGTGACTGATGACAATGGGATTGTTACTCTTTACATGACCAATATCAATCTGCCAGAATTTGAGTTTGACTACTTTGAAACCAGCAAACTAATTGACTCGGGTGTGTTTTTTATTGGTTATAAGCCTGTAGTCGATACTGCTTTTCATGATCGCGATGATGTCCCTAATGAAACTTGTGATCATTGCGGCAACTTCGCCGGCTTAGAAACAAGTCCTGAAGGCAATTCCTGTATCAAGTGTGGTTCCTGGGTCTGTAATTCATGTACAGACTACAAGTCTGGATTTGTTTGTAAAAAATGCTCTTCTAACAATGTACTTACTGAATTAGAAGACATTAAAAAAGTTTACGAATTTACAACAAAAGGTCAATGGGCATTACAAGATGCGCCGTACTCTCTTGTAAGCACCGTAAATGAGTATTGCCCAATTATTCTTGAAGGGGTAGCTTCTGTAAATGAAGGCATCTCCGAAGAAAATTGCGTCGAAAATCTTGCGTTTTCAGCTAAAATTCACAACATTTTTCCTGCATTAATTGAGGAAATTGCGCGTTTACAGAGCATTGAAGCAGAATACTTTAAACTTAAATCTCATGCCGAAAGTCTTGATGTGTTGCTTGAAATTAACTCGAAAGCATTGTTGAATTTAGTTGATAATCCTTCATTAATTGAGGGAACTGAGCGTTTACAATTGATGGAAGCCGAATTACAACGTGTTAAAAATCGTGCTGATAAATATGAGTCGTTGCTTGATAAGTCATCTGAACTAATGAAATGTCTTGTTGAAAAATGTCGTAAAGTCCATCAAGTTTTTGATGATGCCAACTGCATTAATCAATCTGAAGATATTATTTCATCTATCTGGGTATCGATTAATAATTAAGGCTATTTGAATACTTTCCGCCATTACTTTTTATTGGCGTTTACCTTGTATAGGGAATACTTTACTTTTCCTTTTACAAGGAAAGTAGTATTCCCATTTTTTGAGAATACCTATGTTAAAAAACCAACTTCCTAAAAATCTTAAGCGCTATACAGATTCTGTCGAAGCAAATAGTGCTATCTATATTGCTCTTGAAGTGCATGGCGTTAAATTTGTAGATGATGGAAAATCTTGCTTTATCGATGATGTAAAGCCAGAGTTTTTTTCTATCTATGTCAGAGAGCATGATCACACATGTATTGTTTGCGCTGATGCTCCGTTTGATAAATTATCAGAACTTCGCGAATTGGCAAATTCACTTTCCGTTCAATTCCATTGGGACTATCTCGATTTTACTAAAGATAAACCTTACTACGAATGCATTACATGCTCTGCAAAGGTTACTTCTTTGTTTGAAAACCATTGCATCCAGTGTTTCGCTCTACGACCTAAAGCTCTAAGTCCAAATGAAGGAAAATGGAACGAAAAGGAGAAATTGCTTCAATCAAAAATCAAGCAAATTTCAAAAAATTTAAAGAACCCAACGCTAACATTGGCCCAAAAGCTCGACTTAAAGAACCATCTAAAGCTTGTTCAGGAAGATCTCCGGCAGCATCGTTTAAATTATTATGATTTAGTAGCTTAAGAAGTACAACAAAAAGGCACGCTTTTTCTAGGTGTCTTTCTTGTTTTCGTTTAAAAGGTCTCCTGCTTTTTAACTCTTTTAAACTTAACACCCAGACGGTAATCATGCATAATTGCATCTACCGTCTTCCCAAAGCGCATTTGATAGAGTGTGCTCCGGAAAGACGGAATTTTTTGTAGTTCTATGAGAGCTCAAAATCAGTGCCAGTTCAGCACTTAAAAGAACGAATAATTTTATGAATGCATCTTTGATGCGACTACTTTTCTAGGCCACCGGCCAATTAACCCACAAGGGAATACATCATTCCCTGTGGGATTGGTGTATCTCTTGACTTTTCAAGGAGTACACCATGACAATTTTCCAATTCAATTCTTAAGAAATTTCTTTTCCAAAAAATCAGTACAAGCATACCTTGCACGATCCTTGGAAGGTAAGGAACTTACTTGCTTCTTTCCTGAGATTAATAATGATGATTTAAGTAAACAATGGATTCCACTCAAATGGAACATAAAAGAACTTTCGCATGGCTATTGCGACACCTACTACTGCATACTGGGAACCAGTCATGGTGAATGGATTTTCGCTCCTTCAATGGAAGGAATTCCTTTTTTCATGAATGGAGAGCCTGTTACAGTCGTATGCGAAACTAAGGATTGATGGTTATAGTTCTTATCGGATAAGAGCTATTCCGTCAGGGAGTGAGCTTGAGGAAAAATTCGAAATGGAAATGATCCATTACGAGTTTGCGTAAAAATTACCATTTCGAAGGTATTTTTAATCTCTGAGAACACAGAGTTTTTAACACCAAAGATTAAGCTGGTCTGATTTTTAATTTTTTGAACCCTACGGGAAAAACACTTTCCCCAACTGGGCGCACTGTGTTTTTCCTCTTTTCCATTTGGAGGACACAATGTGTAAACAAGATATTAAATCAATGCTTCGTTACTTCGATTCTGCTTCAGATTCAGAACTTGAGATAAAGCTTATAAAGCTTATAACTACTCAACCAGTATTAAAAACTGAAGCTGCTATTGCGGATGCAAACTGGTTAATTAAAGAAATCAAGCTTGAATTAGAAGCTCGAAACTCTTTATCTGCTTAAGCTTATTTAGGCTTACTTTTAATTTTACCCACTGGGAACATTATCTTTCCCTTTGGGATTGTTTTGTTTCCGGTATTTTTAAACTATGTTGGAGACAAAATATGACTACCGCTAATGTTAAACAAGTTTCAATGAAAGTTAACCAAACAAATCTGGTTAAATCATTGAAGTTATCCTTCACCAATAAATATACTTTTATCGGTGAAATCATGCAGAACTCACGTCGTGCTGGATCAACGTACGTCTCTTTCAATTATTTTCCAGATACCAAAATTCTTAAAGTAACTGATGACGGCTGTGGTATCGATTCAATTGAAACATTGCTCACAGTTGCTGAATCTGGCTGGGAAGCAGATGTGATTGCTAACGAACATCCATTTGGTATTGGATTTCTGTCTGCGCTTTTTGCTTGCAAAAATATGACATTAGTTAGTAAAGGCGGACGTTTTTCTGTTGATACGGATAAGGTTCTCAATTTTCAACCTGTCACCGTTTACCCTATTGATGATTGGGATGGTATTACATCTATTCTAATGATTGGTGTTGATTTTTCAGAAAAGGAATTAGAACGATTGTCTATTGGTTTTTCAATTCCGGTATTGTTAAATGGAAACGAACTTTTAAGGCCTCATGCAATTGATTCTCTTCGTGACTTTGTTAAAACGGAAATCGGAAGCATCTGCTTGTATGGCTTAAATAAAGGGGACAGCGCTTATTATTGTCGTAATTTTGTTTTTTATTTACAAGGCTTGCCTATTTATAAATCAAGAAACTCGAATGAAGGTAATATTATTCATCTTGATTCATCAATGTTTTTTGCGCGTCTTCCAGATCGTGATAAATTGATTGATGAGAAAGAGGTTATCGAACAGGTAATGGCTGCAGTTAAGAAACAATTCTTAACCACGCTCAACCTAGAAAAGCTCTCGCTACCTATGGAACAGTTTCTCAGTTACTACGAGATTATGTCCCGCTGGAATATTCTAGAGGTTTTGGATGATTATGAATGGCTGCCTAAACAGGCTGTCACAATTTATGATGATTATCCGAATTCTGAGCCTGATAATTTTGGTCAATATGAATCATGTCCTGGGTCACATATTTCCAAAGAAGAATTTTTGTCTGGCAGAAAAATTTTTTCGTTCGACGAATATTTTCATGACGAGGGTTCAAACGCTTTCAAAATGTTTTTGTTCAACAAAGAATACCTATGCTGCAATAAAAACAAAGTTAGCAAGAAACATTGGATCAATCAGTTTCTAATTGATCTTGACTCTTTATCGCCTGATATTGAAATTCAAGGTTTAAAAAGCACTGTTTATTTCAACGGCAATTACGCATCTGAAAGAGTCAGATTTTGCGACTCATATTCAATTACCATTCTTGGTGATGTTGCGACATTTCACGATAATGCCATGTATACAGGATCAGAATTCATTATTCCAAACCGTGAAAAATCTGGCCAAGTAATAAGTCAGTTTTCGACATATATGACAAATTATACATTCCAAGAGTCTTCTTACAATGACGATTGCGAGTCTTTTAGACAATTTGTTGCTGCTAACAAATTTGATAATCCACAGGACGCATTGAAAGCACTGATGCCATCTTTTTCTGGATGCCCATCTGTTTTTGGAAAGTCATTTGTTATAAAGATTGGCAATCAAGGCAATGTATCAGAAGTCATTGAACAACTTGCTGTTAAATAATTAATCTATTTAATTTCTAATCCGACTGGGAAATACTTATTCCCATTCATGGTGATTTGCGTTTCCTGGTTATTTCTATGAGGAATACCAATGCAAATTTCCGCACCTTATCTTAATCCTAATAATCAATTGCAATGCGATGCGACGGGAGAATTTGGTAAGTACATTATTCGAAAAACTGCTGACAATAACTGGCAAGCAATTCAACTTTTTGGTGCCGTTGGTCTTGTTGTTAATACCGAGAATTCTCCAGAAGCTGCACTTCAAGAAGCCGAACTTTATTATCAAAGTAGCGCTTTGGAAAACAGTGATGTATCACATGATGATCTTCATGCTGCTGCTTCTTTTTTCGATCAGCTTTTAGCAGATACAATTGAAGACCAAAAATCTTTGCAACGCGCTAAGACTTTATCTAAGTCGCTATTTGGCGTTACTGCTACAGGTCGTGTATTGGATTTAATACTCCAGTATTACGCAACTACTCATAATACTATTGATGAATCAGTTAAAACTGTAATGGCATCTGCCGGCTTTATGTTGCTTGTTGATTAATATAATTTAACCCACCTGGGAGAAAACAAATCTCCCAATGGGATTTGTTTTTCTTCGGGTGTTTTTCATCCTGTCAACCGGGACTTCCTTGATATTCCCGTCCATGACAGGGTTATCTAGGAAGTCTCGGTTTTTGGGACATTTCCTAGGAGTAAAACTATGTTTAATACACAATTAAAAATTGGGCAAACAGTACGTCCAGTCAAAAACGCTATTGAAAATATAACCGATGATTCTTTGGGTAAAGTTGTTCAACTCAAAAAATCAGGGCGTTCAATGGTAGATTTTTATGTCACTATCCATTGGGATAACGGTGTGGTATCTTACTTAAATGCAGTTTTTTTTCAAAAGTGCGTTGTGTTGGTTAACGAGGTGTCTTTATGACTGCTTATTTCCAATCCGATCTAGTTAAGTCCGAAGCAAGAGGTTCATGGCTTTATATTTTGGGCTCACTTGCACCGGAAATTGATGGTGCAATTAATAATCCAGGAAGAAAGCATATTCCATGCCCTATTCATGGCGGTAAAGATGGTTTTCGCTTGTTTCGCGATGCTGACATTTCTGGTGGCGGCATTTGTAATACATGCGGCGCTAAAAACGATGGATTTAATCTATTAATGTGGTTAAAAGGCTGGGCTTTTCCAGATGCCATATCTGCTGTTGCAGGTACTCTTGGTATTTCCGAAGATAAAGGTTATAAACCGCCAAATGCTGTTAAAAAGACAATTGAACCTGTTGTGGATCGATCAAAAGATCCTTGGATTAAACAATTGCTTCGTGATACATGGGATAAATCGTTACCTATTACCCATCCTGATGCTGAACCGTTACGTCTTTATTTAAGGTCGCGTGGATTGGATGATGAGCTGCCAAATACTTATAATTTACGTTTTCATCCATCTGTGCACTATAAAGATGAAGACGGAATTTTTAGAGGTTATTTTCCAGCAATGCTTGCGTTACTTCAGGATGCAAAAGGTCGTAAAGTAACTATTCATCGTACTTATTTGATGGAAAACGGTCAGAAATTTCCTTTTAAACCGTCGAAGCGCATGATGCCAGTTGCAACTGACAGAAACATTATCGGGAGCGCTGTTAAGCTTGGTACGCCGTGTCGCATTTTATCTGTTGCTGAAGGTATCGAAAATGCTTTAGCGGTTACCGAAGCAACGGGGATGTATGTTTGGCCGTTATTATCTACAAGCTATATGCCTGGATTTTCAATACCTGATGGTGTTGAAAAATTGTTAATTTGGGCTGATCTAGACAGAAACAATGCAGGTCTTATTGCTGCTGAGAAACTTGCTGAAAATGCCCTAAAACAAAACGTTGAACCTTTAATACTTATGCCGCCGGGCACATTAACTGATCAAGTTACTAATATTGATTGGTGTGACGTGTTGGTAAGTGATGGTCAAAATGCATTTGATATAAGAGGTAATCTATGACTTCCTATGTTATTGACATAAGTATCGTTGATACTACTCCAGGAAATTCATCTCCGTTTTCCCCGCCTATTGATTGGTCGGGGAATTTTGATGATTATCTTCATTGGTTGCGTTCCAGGTATCGTGTGGACTGTTTTGTTCGGCAACGTCTTGGTATTGCAGCCAAACATTATCAACAGCGTCGTCATCAAACATTTCAGGGGCCTTATACAAAGGTGCTTGTTGAAATTTTAGATGCGATAAATAAAAAGGTGTGAATCATTATGCTTGATTTTTGCACCCCCATTAACCGAACCTGGATTTTCCAGTGTTCGGTTTTTTTTTGGCCATTAAAAACAAATTGAAAGAGCTGTAATTTTCGCCACCTTTCACAGGGACGTTTTTTTGAATTTTGTGCGTTAATACGATTAATTAAATTTTACATTTTTGCACCTATTCAAGGATACAAAGAGGATGGTTATGCTTACGCATCCTAAAAAAACCGCCTGTCAAGAAATAAAATATGCTGGTGTTCCTGCTTTGCCACTGATTTCCCCCTACTTAATTACGGAGGGAAAAAATCAGGTTCGCAAACCGCTGCCGGATCGTCATTCTTCCAATAACTCCTTTGTGGAGCTAATTTTTTGTAGAATCGTTATTACCCTGATTATTTTCAGTACAGGTTGCGCTACAACCAGTGAAAAATGGAGTCCGACTATTAATATGGATAGGGAATTGAATGTCTATAGTATTGACAGGGATTTGCATGATTGCAAAATTCTGGCTAAACAAGCCGTTAAAGATCAAAACGCCAACCCGCTGAAAATCGTGGAAACGGAGCGCAAGCGAAGTGAAGATTTTTAGTCCCCGATAGGCGTAGCGCCGGGCGGGTTATCGCAGCGAAGCGAAGAAAACCTGCAAGGCATCGCGAAACGCCGTCAAGCCATTTGGAGCCTAGCTCTTAAGCCGTTTAGGCGCAAGAGCAGGCGACGAGGGCGAATCGGGGCCGCCGGAGGCATTAAATGGTCGCGTAGTTTTTGCCGCTTGTTGGGGCTGGGATGCCCCTAAACAAGCTTTCGCAAAAATAGCGACTCGCTTGATGTTAAGTGATACGGCTTATGGAACAGTTATCGGTACCACCTTTGGAGCTGTTTTAGGTGGCTTTCTACAAGATCCAGGAATTGGTGCAAGCATTGGTGCTGCAGCCGGAGCCGCTGGGGTGTTGGTCGAGAAATTTTTTCTTTCAGACAACAATGGATTTAAAAATGCATATGTTTACTGTCTTCGATATCGTGGCCATAACGCATCTAAATAACTATCTTTCTAACTAGTGAATCGGTATGTCTCCTTTTGGTCATTATGTAACTGCATCCTCCGTCTCTATCGCGCTTCTAAGATCAAACGAATGGTCACTAAATACGGCTATATCAGAAATCTTCTCAGGATACAGTTTGGAACTTCATTCTTCTGGAGCCCTTCTAATGATTGCATTGGGTATTGTGGCTGGATCAAGAGGTCCAGATCGACTTGAAATACCTTCCTTTAATCCAAAAACTAAAGAACGTCGATCACTGATCCCTCACAGAACATTAACCCATTGGCCTTTTTTTTGGTTTGCAATTTCAATACTTGTCATAACAATTTTCTTAAGCTTTGACGGATTACTTATTCGATCAATCATTTTGTCTATGATTGGGTTTGTTATTGCATGCTGGTTGCATTTGGCCTTAGATATTTTGACTCCAGCCGGAATTCCTTTGTTAAATCCATTTGGAAGAAGAGTAACATTTAACGTTTATAAATCAGGTTCTTCATCAGAGATACTGATTGTTTTAGTGATTATTCTGTTTACTCAGATTTTTCTACCTCCCATTAATTGGTTGGCATTTTTTTAGTTTTGTAGGCAAAATGCATCACTGTGGGAGAGTAATAAAAATTCATACCAAGTAAAAAAGTATCATACTGAATAATAAAGTTGCATACTGGAAAGTCGTTCCGCTATCAACGACAAAATATTAATCTATTGAATTTAATTGTGATCTCAAGTTTTACATCTTTTAGTATGACACTTTATTTTTCGATTATGGATTGATAGTGGAGGTATCAAGGCAAGTCAGTATGCAACTTTATTTTTCCTTCTTACCGCTTTTTTAACAATAGAATGCGGCTTCCGAGCTGTTTCAGTATGAAACTTTATTATTCTCCTACAATCACCTTTTAAATTTTTCGCTTTCGATGGATGTATTAACTGTATTTGCAGCTTCAGAATCAAACTCTTCCAGTCATGTAACTGTTAGAGTCTATTGGTCAACCGGTAAAAATCGTCGCAAGGGGCTTGATGTGACATTGCCCATTTCTTGTTCTGATGCGAGGTCTTCTGCAGAATTGATCGCAATTCGTTACCTTCTGGGTGACGATAATGGTCGTGTCTATTCCCAAAATAGGTCAGGCATTAATCTTAAAATTGTTGTGTCAAAGGGTGCCATAAAAAAAATTTCAAAAAAGTCTTGCGACAAGCATGAATTGATCGAATATGCATATCCAATTCTAACCAGATATGCCGACGCGGTCATTGAAGTTTCCAAAGATACATCATGGTTTCCGGACGATAGTGAGCTTGAATCAATTCCTGTTGTTGATAGTACCGATTATTGTGGTATTGAGAAATATCAAATTGAAGGATTGGGTGAAGTTGCTATTACCAAGCACGCTCTTGAAAGATATGCTGAATATTGCGGAACTATTAATACGCAAAACGCCTGGCGTAATATACTCAGACGACTTAAAGATCGCATTCAGATCGTCCCAATGCCTTCAAACGTAATGAGTCATAAATTGAATAAGTACGGTAAAGCCCCTGAAATATGGAAACACCCAGATGATACTTTGCATTATGTGTTCTCTATTCGTAATAATTGTCGTGTGCTTGTAACCATGTTTTGCAAAGATCCCGATGAATTGCGTACGTTTAAACCGCATATTGAAAACAAAATTTCACATTTAAAAGCACCAAAACAATAGTTTAGAATTGTGAAACACATCATGGTTATTACAGTTTTGTTCACTATAATGTAATCAACTTAAAAAGTTGTGTGACAGAAAATGGCAAACCAGTCGTGAGGCTGGGACGCAAAGTTACCGACCCATGATAAAAAATGTCAGGGGCAGCGGGATTACCAGAGTCGCGAGACTGAAAGCAGTAGCCTCCAGCCCTCCACGATAAACTCCCTCTTCCCTGTCTCACCTAATATCAGGAGACAGCTCATGTTAACCCTTGTAAAAAGCGTTCTTGTTTCAGGCGCACTAATTTATGGCGCGGCCAATATTCCTGGTGTTGACGAAACTAAACCCATTGTTGCTTTTTCACCCAATCATTCGATTCCTGATACATTGGATCACTACAATACCAATCCAAATTTGGAGTTGGCTGCGAATGACTTTGATAATTTTGCTGCCAGTGTACCAGGCGTATTATCAGCAAGGGTTTCTTCGGTTATGCGCTACGGAACTAAGGCTGTCATTATGCCGGATGCCAATTCACGATTAGCTGAACAACAAATGTTTACCCAATTGAGTAGTGCTATTCATCATGTTGGAGAGGCTATTGCTGACGATATGGCTGTTGTTCCCCATGCTCGATGATTGACAATTATTTGAAAGAGAGCTGGTTGAGTCTTAACAACGATACTTCTATGGATAATGTTGAAGCCCACGCTTTCTGCCACTGATGACTGAAGGTGTGGGCTATGCCCGGAACTCAACAACGACGACTTTGTCTTAAACAAAAACCGATGAATGCTGTAGCAAATAACCACAAAGCACCCGGTAGCGGCGTAGCAAGCACTGGCCCAGACATAGCTATTGCCCAAGTGACAGGATTACTAATATCGGCTGTGGCGTGATTCATAGTGAATCCGCCATCAAAAGTATAGGTTAGCAACGAATTAGCCCCGCTTTTATCTGTCGTGGTAAACAGACTTTGACCATTAGCATCGAGTAAATAAACTGAAAATGCATCGGCTATAGTCGCAGTGGGGTCATTATTATTCGTTGTTTCGAAACTAAAGCCTATGGTGTTACCCAAGGTAATAGGTTGGATAACCTCATTATGATGCTGTGTGTTATTAAGGGTAACTGTGGAAGAGAGATTCCCGGTTACATCACCTATTACAGTGGAATTAACCTGCGACTGAATGCCGTCAGTCATAAAGTTGGTAATAGTGACCGAGTTGGGTAGGTGTCCATTGCCAGCGTTAAAATCAAACACTAATTCTGCATTTGTTCCGTTTAAAGGCTTGGTAAAGATTGTCGTGAAAATTTCGTTTGCTGGTGTCACAGGCTGGTTATTGCTAGATGATAATATATCGTTGGCATGTGCGGACATTAACATAAATTGACTACAGATTAGAGCCAACAGATAATGTGTAAAAGTGTTTTTTTGTGCCATTTCGTACTCCTTGTTTAAAGCAGTTTGTATTTCAATTTATAGATAAAACTTAAATAGTTATCTAGATAAATTAAAACGTTCTATAAATTTTTATGGGTAATGCTCTAGTACAATTAGCCTGGTCACCCGTAGAGTATGCAATGAATGCATACCCAGCAACGGACCAATGAGACCACCATTCAGTTAGCCGACCAAGCACCTGAGTAATTTCTGTTTTTATTTGTATGAATTTAAAACTAGTAAACTAGATTTCTCATTTAGGCCGATTTTTTTAGAATATTTTCCAGGTTGTCAGCAAGTTCATCCTGAACTAATTTCATTAACTCCACATCAGCAATGTGAATATCGCTAATACATTGATTGATTGCTGTAACCAGATTTTCTTCAACATTTTCCCAATTTGTCGACAAAAGTTCTTGATCAACATGAATTGATTTTACTTGTCTATTTCCAGTCAGTACGACAGAAATACGATCAGAATCAATGGATTGTTTAAATTCTCTGCTATCAAAATCTTGTTTATAGCTTGCCATTAGCCTTTCAAATTCATTACCAATTTTTTTTTGGTTTTTTTCATAGTCCTTTCTATTCAATTTAATGTCACTGCTAGGTTTCTTTTTTCCGAAACTCATACTAATTTCCTCTTTTTAGGTTGATATTCTGGCTATTTGCCGGTTATTTATTTGAATTACTATCTGGTTTTTCAATTACTGGTACATCGGTATTACTGACAGATCTATGTGCAGGAGCGGGGTTATCACCAGTCACTAGATGGGTTATCGCATCTTGAACCACTGCCACACCAGTATTGCCGGTGACAGCTCCTGCGTGCAGCACTTGTTTTGCTCCGTCTGTGAATTTTTGACCCGCTGATAAGACATCATTGCCAATACCAACTGCAACATCGGCGCCTCCTTTTGCAAGGTTTCCGGCAGCAATTTTTCCGTGCTCATATGTATTACTTGTATCCAAACCATCTACGCCTGTTTTTAATGGATTTGCAGAAGCATAGGCCTTAGCATTTTCACTCTGATCTTTAATTGCTTTAGCACTTGCTTGAACAGATTCAAATGTTAAATTTCCAGTTCCACCGCCACTTACATTAGTTGATGATTTAGTCGCACCACCAGAATTCGATCCTGAAGGGTGATTACCTTTTGACGAACCACCGTGTTCGTATCCAGAATTGTGATTGCCCGTACTACCAATCTTTTTAGATGAACCATGTGAACCATGTGAACCAGGTGAACCAGGTGAACCATCTCCATCAACTTCGTGTTCAATACCATGACCACCTGAACCGTTAAATCGAGATCTAGCTTCCATGTTGGCAGTTTGTTCGGGGCTAACAATATCCCCAATCCCTTTTCCTCCTTGAAATTCATGTGCACCAAAACTAACGCCACTTCCACCACCATTGCTATTTGGCGGCATAACTGCGTCATTAAGTATCTGTGCGGCTGCAGCAGGATCGTGAGCTCTAAGCGTTAAAAATTTATTTAATGCATCAGATTGCTGACCACTTAAAATAGCACTTGAAGCATTAATTGCTTTTGCAGATTGACCCTTTAGATCAGCATAATCGGCACTACCCATACTTGACAGCATTTCTTGATCTGCTAAATTTAATGCACGTATGCTTGATTGTGAACTGGCCAATTTACTAGCCACTTGTTGGAATGAGCCTGTGTATCCTGCACCCATACTTGTTTGTTCAGAAGCTGCTTGGGTGTATGCTTCACTTGCTGCTATGCCTGTCGTCAATGCACTATTGAATGCTTCTGAAGTAGCTTGCATCTTCGCCTTCTCGCTAGTGCTCATTGTTTGTTCGGACTGTTCAGATTGGAATGATGCTGATTGCACATCTTGTGCGGTAGATTGTGATCCATATGTTGCTTGGGCCATATTTCCAAGTATATCCGCTCTTTCTTTAGATGTACCGGCACTGGCTTGAAGTCCCAATGATACAGCCGCTCCAATCATTCTGGCAGGCGTACCTGCCTTTGCCGCTGCACCAGCTGTGTTCTGTATTGATGCAGATTCCTTGTCGCTTAAACTTGACATTGTACTGGTTGATCCGCCAGAACCGACACTCGTACTATTAGCAGCACTTACTTGTGACCCAACGCTCTCTGCTACCTTTTTTCCTACGGCTGTACTTGTACCTGTTTTAGATGAAATTTGATTCATATTTGCCGTTGCTTGCGTAAAGTTTTTGCCTGCTGAACTCGCTGCTTCACGTTTACTTGAGACTGCACTGGACATATCTTGAGCAGTACTGATCATGGTTGATGCCATACCGGTTTTTGTTCCGGCTGTGTTGGCATTAAAGTTTCCTTTGCTATCAACTTTCATAGGAGAATCAACGGTCAATGGAGGGGGGGCCATGCTACCCACATTTGCGCTACTACTCGCGGCAGAAGTCATTCGAGAGGAAAGGTTTGTTGCTGCTACAGCCCCACCATAGACGATCATTAATGAAAGAGCCGGGACGCTTGAAGCCAGCATGCCACCTGCAGATAGCCATGTTTCCAAATTAACATAAAAATCATCATGAATAGCCATGGCCTGTATAGTGCCACCATTTGCTTCTGCTTGAGATGCTAATGCTTTCATTAACCGAGTAACCACTACTGTGATATATAAATTACATACTGCCAGCAATGGACCCCATAAAGAAATCCATAACATCAACTGGATATATCGAGTGATCATTCCAATTCCAGCAGCACCTAAAACCACTAAAAATGCAACAATAGGTGAAATTGCAACTGTAAACATTTCAATAAAAGCGAGTAATGGACGCTCTATTTGATTAAACATGCTTTGTTCACTTGCCCACTGCAAATTCATATTTTCAATAGCAGGTCTTTTTATATAAGCAACGGGGCCATCTCTTAGATAACTTGCTAGTAATGCATTTTGCATCCAAGTTTGGGCATTAATGCCATTCAAAGATAGAGCACTGGCTGCGTTTCCTATTTGATTTGCTGCCGTATCTTCACCATTAGCAATGCCCATGGTTGCAGCAACTTGATTATCCAAAAATGCGGCTCCTGCATCAGTCTTAAAATAATCAGATATCGCTACATACGCATCATTACAGTTCTTCTGTGAAGACGAAGTAGCGCCAGGTAGATTTACATTTATATCCATATTGATTAACGTTGTCGCGAGTGCGGCCCAAAGATCATCCGCTTTGTTTATCTTTTCGCGCGTTACTTCGGGCGGAGCAATTGTTTGCTCAAGATCGAAACCAACACATGTGTCAACGTATTCATTTAATGTCGCGCCTAAATCACCAAGCCCGCTTTGGTCTGATCTTGCTGTTCCATTGGTACCAATCTTTCTTAACTGAAGTAAAACATTCAGTGAATTTAGGTATCCATTCGCTAATAATTGAGCCTGTCCAGGCAAAGAGAATGCGGTTTCAAAGTAGGTTGTCATTGTAACGCCCATTTGCGATACAATTGAAAGTGGCGCAGCAACCCCTATGGGTATGTTTGAAACTACATATACCTGTCCAGTATAAGCATCTTCTATCGTTACAGCATCGTGCGGTATAAACAGAGTCATATACATGACTATCCCTGCAAGCATACTATTTAGTGACAACTGAAACGTAGTAACATACGAAGTTGCCGTAATTATTGTCCCCAGAATAAACCCTGATGCAATCAGTTTGTCCATGATATTGCCATTAAATATCATTGCCACACCATTAAAAGCGCGGTATAACATCTCTGCATCGCCGATACTGATTATATTGAAGCTCATAATTTTTATTTAGTTTGGTTTTGTAATCTATTCTTGAGTGATTCTTTAATGTTGTGATGTACACTAATAATTACATTGATGGCTTCAGTTGAATCTGCAGCAATCTTCATTTCAGAATCCATTTGAACTCTAACATCCTTCATTGTGTCCATTGCTTTGCCTAACATGGGTGAATCAGCCAAAGCAACACTTCTCGATACCGCTGTATACATATCTTCGATCAAGTTTTTAACCATGGTTCTGGATAATACATCGGCCAATTGTTCGCCTATTACGCCCACTGTCCCAGTTTCTGTTCCCACCGACCTTATTAAAGCCAATGCGCCAGGATTTGCCGCTTCAATGAATGCTTTCTCTGATGCGCTAAATACAATTCCACTTGCTTTTCTTTGATAATACGCATTCAATAATCCAGAGCCGCCTGGATTTGTACCTCCACCATACAAAATATCTTTTACTCTTGTGCGCATTCCTATTAAAGTAATTACTTTTGTGTTTTTAATTCCACCGGGAAGCAAGCAAGCAGCGCTTTCACACTGGTAAATTTTGACATCTCCACCTTCGACAAAATCAGCTACATTAAGAATACTTGGAGCAACGTACTGAAGAACGTCGGTACCATCACCATTATTTCCTAATATAGGGGCACCAGTTAGACTCATAAGCGCTTGGTTCATTTGCGTTGGATTGGTTGAGTTTTTAGAGAACCAGTTTTGAACATTACTTTGTGTTAGAGCTGCCCATATTACATTTCCTGTAATTTGATTAGTCACTCCATTTTGAGCAGCTGTTTGTGTCGCAGTTGTTGCGTTGGAAGGGTCTAGAGGTTTTAGCCAGTCACTTACAATACCTTGCTTTCCAAGCAGCCAAGCAGTTTTATTCTGAACATAGGTATCTATCCCCGTTGCTGCGGTTGATACACCTATCATGTCGTCTATCTGTTTTGCAGCGGTGCATGAGTTTTTCATCATGGCGTTAATTTTATTAACATCATCTTGCAGTTTATCCATAACCTGTGCACAGGTTGGGCACATTCCTTCAATAGCCAAATGAAATGCATAACCCCCAGAAGCTTGCGCAATATTACGTAACATTTGTGTAAATTGTGCGCCATTGATCCAGCTGAAAGATCCCCCATACAGATCGATACCGCCACATCCTGCGTTGATACTTGGTGGCGTAAAAGAAATCAAATTAGGGTTCATTGTTTGAGTTCTCATGGATATACTGCCGCCCGCAATCACACCGCGACGTTGTGTATTGTATGAACCCGCAGGAGTTACGTTAATTAAGTCCCCAAATACGCCTGCCATTTCCTCATTTAGATTGGCACTTACCGTGTTAATGATGCCAATGAGTGTTATGAATAAAAGAAATTGTTTTTTTTTCACAGTAATCATCCAATGTAGCTAAACTGTAATGAATTGTCCGATGCTTCGATCGGGCTTATCTCTAAATTGAAAATACAATAAAGGATCAAATATTTCGTTGGTCGATTTTGTTCGGCTAACACTTTCTCTTGAAAGAAAATACCCTTGTCCATAATCACCACCTGCAAGAATTGCGCAAGACACATCACCTCTTGAATTTAAGTCGTTTACAACTATTGATACTTCTTTTAATTTTAATTCTGAAATAAATTCTCTAGTTTTTGCGGAAAGCATAATATCTTCCTTTGCTTTGGCAATCTGTCCGCTTTTAAACTCAAAAACACTGACAAGTGAAGGAATGGTTTTCGCATCAAATTGAAATGGATCTTTTGTTGATAAACCGATTTTTATTTTTCTGGGAATTTCTTTTGAAAATTCATTAATAAACTCCAGTAATGATTCGTAACTCAAATTATCAGAATTAATCATTATTTCAATTTCATTGGGAAATGATGATCTAAATTTTTCAGCTAGATTTATCGCCCTTTCAGATCTAATTAACCCACTTATTTCAAAAATAACATTAATGTCTTTTTGTATTAAAGACGACCACTTCAAAATATTTCTTTTTAGTTCACTAATCCATTCATCACCTTTTTTAGACAGCATAAAATCCGCTACCTCCATAACAGTCAACTTGTGAGACACGTGCATCATATTGACTTGTAATCCGATTACTTTCATGCTTGATAAGTCAAATCGGGGAGTATATTTTGGTAATAAAAGTTTGTTATCCATATTTATAATTTTCTTCAATTTTACTGTTTAGAAATCCTACGGAAATAAGCAATAAATTGCACTATCGAAAGAACGCCAAAAAGATAGTCCTTTCGATAGATTATTAAAACAATTGATAAAACTATTTATTTCTTCAGTTTTTATAGCTTTTTCTTCAGGGTCCCTATTCATTTCAACTGCCCTTTCAAATTATTGCGTATTAAATTTACGAGTTTATTAGGATCGTTGATGGTTTTTTCATCGATACTATTAATTGCATCCTGGCTTACAGTGATAGGATTAGCTTTGAGCGTATTTCTGTATTCATTTACTTCTAGCCATCCACGTTCATTGCCAAGCTCAATTGAGCGTTTAATCAATTCATCACCGGCAATTAATCCCTCCCCAAGCTTAATAATTCCCTCTTTTTGTTTAGGATTTACAAGAAACATGGTAGGCGTAACGTGTACATCTAATTTTGCGCCCTGCCCTTGGTCGAGTCTAAAGTCAGGAAATAATCCATTCGGTAAAGGTCCACCATCTAGCGATATCGCCATTACTTTGAATCCGTAAGCATGTGATAAACCATTAAGAACCGATGCTTCTTTGTCACAAAAATTACAAGTGCTAGAATAAAAAAACCAAAGGCCAGCAACATCCGCTAGTTTTCTTGCTGCGAAATCAACCCCTTTTTTCGCATTTTCATCCATAGCATTCGCCCCAAAAGTGGCAATTGGCCTTCTTGAATTCTCATCAAGAACGGGGTCATTCATAACAGTTAGTTTGGTTGCCTCGGTGAATAACTCGGCCTTATCAAGCATTACTCGCTGTAGATACATGTATCTAGCTACATTTTCCTTGGTTGGATTGTCGACTGCAGCATCTCTGTATTCAACCATATGCTTCCTAAACCACTCCGATGACAAAGGTTTTTCCTTTTGTGCCTTTGGTTTTGCAGGCGTGGATGGCTTTGATATCACTGGTTCTATACGAGGAGGACGACTTTCTTCAACAATTTCCGGAGGAGGATCTTCCTCATAAAAAAACCAGCCGCGTTCCTTGTCGTCATAATACGGTCTATCATCAGTAGAAAATCGACCACGGCTATCCGAAATCCCAAAGAAGGATTCGGATAGCGAGGGGCTTGAATACAATACTGTGCCGACAAGTATGACCGTCACCCATTGAACAGTTTTAAGCAGCTTCGTCAACAGAAGTTTTTTCACTTTCATCAAATTGTTCAGTGTTTTGGTTTGTGTTTACGCTTGGACTTGAATTTTCTTCATTATTATCGACAGATGGTGCTTGATCTACTGCGTTTCCGTTACGAATTTCTCTTCGTCTAGACCATTCATCACGTCGACCCATGGCTTCTTTCCTTAATTCCAGAGAGAAAGTGTTAATGGTGTTCCGGACAGATCTGAGATTTCCACGAATATCATCCATTGCTGCATGAAACGCCTTGTCGTCAATAATACAGGTTAGCCATAATGTGGTCAGCGCTTGCTCGAATCGAACAGCCTTGCGAAAAGTACCAATATATTTCCACCCTATTGGATCAATGATATTGGGTTCGCGCGTAGCCAATTGTTGGGTAGCTAATTTAACTCGATTTTGTTTGAGCAATTTTTCGGCAACTGTATACTTGCCATCAATGACATCATTAACTTCTTGAATTACTTCATCGATCCTTTTCAAAATTTCTAATTCAATGTCCGGCTTGTTAATGATTATTAAGTTTCGGCGCATGGTCGATGCGTAGAACTGGCTTCGATTAAAAAAGCTAGTGTAATAAGATGCCATTCTCGGTGATAACTCGATTTCTGTTCTAGCGATAAATCCGCGATGACGCTCTATGAGGTTAACTGGACCCGATTGAGTTCGCGTTCTATTTGGTTGGGCTGGGTTGTTTGTGCCGATACTTTCTGAGGCTATCAGTTTATTATCATCGATTAATTCTTCCATCTTGTACTCCTATTGCTGCTCGTTTAATAAAATATCTTCAATTGCTTGCGCCATGGTCATACCTGAATTTGTACGAGCGCTAATAGCATTGATATCATCGGGATTGGTCGAGTAAAGAAGTTGTGTATATTTATCGACAATTAATCGACCTATACCTACTCCGTAACTAGTATTAAAAAATATTTCCGAATACTGTCCTTTGACGGTATGTACGGATTTTAAATAGGTAAATCCAGCCTCGCCGATCATTAATCGGTTTTCTTTTTTTATGCGTTCGATAGTTTCTGCTTTTTGATACAGCATATAAAGGTTTGCAGAATTTTCTGCAATTGCCTCACCGGAGGGTGAGCCATAGAGATCATTGAGTGACTGTGTAATAGTGATAGCAGCACCGTTGTACTTTCGGAATCGGCGGTATCCAGTTTCAATGAATTTTGCAACATTTCCTTTGGCCAATAGATCCCATGCTTCGTCAATAATCAATATTTTTCGCTGACTTCGATCACCAAGATACATTTTTTGTTGGATCTGATAGATCAGGATCAATAACACCACTTGTTGCAAATGGCTTCTGCCTTTAAGCTCTTCTAGCTCTAAGCAAGTCAATTTATTATCAAAGTTGATATTATTGGGGCCGTTAAAAAATCTTCCGTACTCACCTTTTGTTGTAAACACGAATAACTGATGCCCCATATCTATAACACGGCGATCTTCATCCTCCAGGCATTTTTCGGCAACCATGTCCACATTCATCCCCTGTTTGTGTTCATCCCAAATGTCTTTCAAAATTGATCTTAATCTGGCTTGTTGAAGATCAGATAACTTATCCTCCATGGCTGCCATTGAAATAATGATCCCGACAAGCATGTCGGCTTCCTCATTGTAGTTTTCGACGAGAGGAAAAGGATTAAGACAAATGCCGCTACTTTCTCCGAATTCAACAAAGTCTCCATCTAGAGTATTAACTAATTTTTCATATGATCTACCGATGTCGATTACCCATATCTTTGCGCCAGCGGAAGAATAAGAAGTGATAATGTCATTAGTTAGAAAGGATTTTCCCGAGCCAGACGCAGCAACGATACAAGTATTCGAGTTAGTATTACTATCAAACATATCCATATTCATAATCTGCCCGCCTCGCGAGACAAAAGTAAGCATCGGTGTGCCTGTACCACTCCAGTCCGATATAATAGGCAAAAACTCCACAGCATCTTTTGCACCAAGACGTTTGTAACGTTGTAAAAATGTTAAAGCTTTCTGGTCTGCGCAAAATGGAAGCGAATTAATTAACATTGGTAACGTAATGTACTTATCTTCTTTCATGATCCAGCCGATTTCACTGAAATACGTTTGTGCCTCCGTTAATCTTTGTTGGCTTTGATCCAAAGAATCTGTGAAAAGTCCAACACAAATATTCATCATTACAATACGATCACCTTCATTGATCGATTCAAATAAAAGATCAGAGCTTTCTTTTTTAAAAGCCAACTTTGGATTAAATTTAAGCATGGGGCCAAATGCTTGGTAATTAACTGTATTTCGCTCTTTATCAGCAATTGCTCTTTCTTTTGCGTTATCGGGGATGTAAATATTTACATTGATAAAAAAATTCCCGTGAATTCCCCTGGCACCAGTTAATGGATCACCAATCATTCGTCGCATATTTCCGAGATCTGCATATGCCGGCAGACGGATCGGTGATAAAATTCGCAGACGTTTTTCACCGAGCCATATGCCGTTAGAATCTATTTGCATCATGTCGTCAAATTCACTAACTTGCTCATTAATTGGCGATCCTTCATCGTAATAATGATGTGGTTGACGCCAATTCGCTGTAGATTGCCAATGTAGGATTTGTCCGACCAGACGAAGGTACGTCTCCCCATTTACAGTATTTGGGTTAAATCCAGCCGACTTGATCGTTTGCTCAAAAGATAAACGTATGTCTCGTGCAGCATTGATCTCATGAATAGTAGGTGGGTGGCCTGGTTTTTCAAGTGGAATTTTTACACTGAATATCACTTTGAATTCACGCACATACGACTGTGCCTGTAAACTTACTGATTTGTTTGTACATTGTGTCAGTAGATTAATACGAGCTTTTAAAGATTCTTTTAACGCTTCATCATTCGTTCTTCTCATCTTTTGAATTCGATAAAGAATGTTATCGATATCCTGAGATGCAGATAGCATTATTTGGATAAACGTATCTTTTGGGTAATCAAGTGAAAACAATACATTCAAACGCTGACTTGTTGACTCGTCGCTACCCGGTATTGGTTTTGACACAAACGCAAAGCCTATGTAACCATCTTCCATCAAAAATAGATGGTTATCAGGATCGTATGTAACGACTGGTATTAGCTGCTTCAGCGTATGCCGATTAAGTTGTTTTTCATAAATACTTGCGCCGTTTGTTGACAATGGACAGCCCCTTTAATTTTATTTTTGATAATCCAATTCTATTGTGTTATTAAAAAATACGTCACACCGAAAGGTGCCAAAAAAAAGCCTAGTTTGAAAAATATATACAGTTTGGCCAGGATCTATCTGAAAGGAAGATGAGGCTATATCACATATGAAAGCGCTCATGTACCGCGCGCTTAAACCGATTTTTAACAAAAAAAAACCGCGCACTAAGGCGCGGCTTCTCTTTTGCATCCCACTAGGTGAGTAGCGGGATGTTGGCAATATTAAGCCAAACCGGTAACGATGCCGCCGATAATAGTAGGCGCATAATTCAAAGCTAACGCTATTGAAATGCCGATTACCACTGCTATGATAGATTGATTGACAACACCAGCGCCTAAACCGACCAAGAAAGCCGCTAAAGAAATTACTTGACCTAAAGTGCCTTGAGTCCAGAGTGTCAGTTTGGTATAGATGCTTGAAAAAGTCGTGTCGGTTCCGGCCATAGCATCTGTTGCCAGTGCCAGAGACAGTAGAGATGCGGCAATAACAGCTTTTTTGTTAACTTTCATATTGAATACTCCAAAAGGATTTGCTTGATTTAATGTTGTTTGTTGTCCAAAAAGGACAAATCTATTCTGAAGAAATCAATCGCTTTTGTTAATCTAGAAAGAATCGGTTTTCGGAGTGCCTTTTACTCGCAGAAGCGAATTGATGCACTTTTAGGCCACCTTTCATTTGGAAGGTGAAAAAATTTGACTTCAAAGTTTACTGTGGTTAGATGGTGAAAGATGAATTGCCTTGTCTTTAAAATTAAAAATCCCCATTGTCGTTGCCAACAATGGGGATTTTATAAAGTCTATCTAGACACACTATAATTAAATACTCGCGTATCTTTCCTTTTGCATTTAATTATCTATTTCGCGAAGATGTTTCGCTATATACTTGCTCAGATGGTGTTCTTTCTGAGAGTGGCGATAATGCAGCGGACGGGGATTTAAACCTGTCACCTAAGTTCCATCGTCTACTTTCAATTTCAGTATACATGAAACCATCTGCATGTAAGTCGCCTACATCATCTTCCCATGGCGCAACCCAAATCCGCATTACTTTTGCCTGTGTTCTAATGGGAATAGGTTGCTCAATAGTAGGAACAGCTACTTGACTATTGCTTTGTAATTGCTGACCACTAACTATTGATGGATTAGACTTTTTAGAATCACTATTATCAGGATCGGCGTTCATTTTAACGTAATCTGACGATTCCGTTGCTTGATAAACCTGTCTCGCAGATAAACATCGAACACCATCAACTCCCCCTGGACAGCTAAATTCAGAAGCACCAATCCCCATCCATGAACAACCAGATATAGTAATTGTTAAAAAGAGAATTAATAATGACTTAACGACCATGAACTTCATCCTCTAGATCCTTTTCTAATACGGTTTTAAATGATTCTGCACCACCCCTAAATGTGTTTTTAGAAGGCAAAAATGAGAACGGAACGCCTTTTATGTCAAGTAACTTTGTAGCTACAACTGATTTCTGAAGCGGTTTTAGATCACACACATCCTTTCCACCTTTTGCGGCCAAAGCTGGGAGTTTTGAGAAATCTTTTGAAATCAAAATATCAAGTGCTTTATTTTTGTCTTTTTCACATAATAACTTTTTACTGATATCGGCGGATTCTGATCCAAGAACGGGTACTAATACGATTTTAAATGTGTATCCGTCCTTAATTTCTTTAATCTGCTTCAGTAGGCCGTTGCAATATCCACACTGAGGATCAACAAAAATAGTGACCTCTTTCTTTCCAGAGCCAAGGGTGAAAGCACCCATTTCATCAGGGCTTAACCCAATTTTTCGAAGATCAATCTTGTCAATTCCTTTAAGATCTTCCATGGTGCCAATTACTTTTCCTTGCCACATATCAACCATTTTAAAGTTGCCGGCAATTACAAAATGTCCGTTATCTGTAATCATGAATATTTTGTCACCTGCCCTCAGCATTGAAAGTCCACCTACAGGTAGTTTTTTTACTTCTTCAACACTCGCCATTTCCCTTTTGACATCAGCAGTCATCTCATCTGTTCCTGACCAACTTGAAGGACTGCTCGCGTATTTTTTATCAGGAAAAACTGTTGGTCCTGCAGTTTGGGTGTTACCAGCCACGCAGTTACCAGCCGCGATCAGCATTAAAATTATTAAACGAATTTTTATCATAAATATTCTCGTTTCCACTATATAGCTATGTTTGATTGAAATTGCTCAGTAAATGAATGTTGTTTTTCATTTACTGATTAAATGAATACCTGCGATTTAATATTACTGGTTACCATCCATATTGCCGCCAAGACTATTATTGTTTGAAAAATAACCGCCACCGCCACTGTAGTTAGTGCCACCACCGTTGTAACCATAAGAACCACTAGAGCCTCCAAACATAGAGCTATAACTGTTCACACCCCCATTCCCAATCGGTCCGATTGCATTTAGATTACTAGTTGGCATTTGCATTGTGTCACCAGTTATGCTACCCCCAGGCATTGCCATCCTGTATGTACCTGATTGCTGTTGCTGTCCAGATTGTTGATGTCCATTTTCAGACTGTTTCGGTTTTGGATTTAATGACAAGCCTCGAACCATAATGAAATCAATTTTTCGTCCGGCATCAACTTCAATAATTGGAAATATGTTTCTGGCCATCGCTAGATAGTAACCAGCAATTTGTTGTGAAGCGCCCTGAATACCACCCATGGCACCCTGTCCAGCCAACATGCCAGGTGAAGGATAAAGAAAGGGTTGCTGTCCACCTGATGTTGAGTTGGTATTTACCGCTGTAACTTGCTGAGGTGCAAATGCATGTGTAATACCAGCTACAAATCCAGACAAAAGCGCATTACCGATAATTTGCCCATTTTTGGATATTAATCTACCGCGAATACCTGCTTTACCGTCTTCGCCAACAGAATACGCATCCATACTGGTTTCAATTACAACACCATCGTTTTTAATGCACGAAATACGTTCTGCCCTCATATAAGCTCGTTCTGAACTTAAATCCCCATAGCCGCTGGCAATTAAGAAACATTCCCTGATATCCATTCGGTAATGATTTGGTAAAATAGCTTCGTTCTTAATTCTTAATAATGCTGGAAAAGGATCTTTTCTCGCTTGATTAGATGTTGGTGCATCCAAACCTGTAATCAATGTGCCACTTAAGATACTGCCCGCAGGCAAAAACATATCTGGAGCCCCACCTTTTGAAGAAGAACTTTTAACATTTACAAATTCGACAATTCTTTTCTCGCCTGTTTTTTTTGGGTCAGCCGGTTGATTACCGCCCTGTCCCTTTTTTCCCTCTTCTCCTCCACTTGTTACAACACGGATTCTGGGACCTGTTTGTTGGTCGGAACTTGCGCTATTTTGAACAAGAGTAGGTGACTGCTCACCAATTTTAGACCCTTGTAACGTAACGTCGTTTTTTAGGGGGTTTTTTGTCAACGTAACATCTTTTGCTCCCTGTCTATTTCCGCCATCTATAGGCACTTCAGGTAGTACAACAGAGTTTTTGAACGATTCTTTTGCATCGTTAATTTGACCTTGCAATTCAACTGATAGCTTAGATAGGCTTTCGGTTCGTTTATTCATCGCTTCAGATTGTGCTTTAACTAATTCAGTCACAGCTTTATTTTCTTCTTCCTGGTGCTGAAACACTCTCTTCATGTCTGAAAAATCATTGGATAATCTTTTTAGCTGTCCAGACATTGCCTCAACGGATAGATTTCTAGGGTTTTTGCCATTAAAAATTGAATACTCAACTTTTCTTTTTGGCGTAAACTTTTTAGGGCCGTTATTACTTTCAGATGCGTATATAAATAGATAGGAAACAATTAGTATCCCGCAGGCTATACCTATTAACGTGTACATCTTCTTTTTAGAGGGTTCAAGCATTTCATACCATTGAAATGCTGCACCCTTAATGGATTTGTTTTTATCAAAGTCAAGCATAGGGTCCCCTTATTGAATTAATGCCGGTCTAGTTTCTTCTTGCTTCATACCGTCATACAGGCGAGTAAGAATGTACACTTCCGTTTTTTCGCCTGGGTTCAACAGCACTCTTGGCCATGCCGAAACTGCCAGCGTGCTTTCATTCGCACAGTTGTACTCTTCGAACTGAATGGTTCTTGATGTGTTATTTTGAGCGATTAGCACAATCACTTTTGAATCATGCCCTCCTAGCACCTGTCCAGTTCTAAATGTTAGCTCGGGGTCATGGCAAAAAGGTATGGCAACCAATTCTTCTGTAACCTCTTCAAGAGCATATCCTTGAGGAATTTGTTGTTTTGCCATAGACTGCATGACTGTCTTTATATCGTGAACATAGGGTGTCGATGATTTGTTCCATCTAGAACCAGCTGAATCACTATCAACACCAGGCCTTTCGCGTCTAGATCCGCTTTCAATTTTTATTTCTACTGGAGAAACGCTATCTTTAGGAGAAAGCTGTAGCGATATTGCTTCACCACTTCCTGATTCGCTGGTAATAAACAAACTGACAGGCACCTCTGATTCAGTTGCTATATACAAATCGCTACCATCGATCTTGGTTTCAATCGCATCAACAGTTAAAACTTTTGGATCAGAATAGGGAGTGCTAATGCGATTTAATTTGTATCTGGCAATAATCACACTTTCTGTGATACCGGGCTTTGCTTTAATAACAATTGCGTTACTTGTTTTTTTATCCTTAATATCATTTTCAGAGATTTGTTTTTCGGCAACAGGTGCATTCAGTACGTTTGGACGTTTTTGGGATGTTTTTTTTTCAGAAGAAATATTTCGTGCAACGCTAGATCTTCCTTGTACATCATTAATCTCTACATCTTGGAATGACGATTGTGTTGGTTGCTGCAAGGACATAGAATGTTGCTGATATTGAGCTGGATTTTGATTTTCTGTTTCAAACGCCGCAGCCCCCTGCTGGTTAGATGGAAATTGGTTTTCTTCATGAGTAATATCCGGTTGATTTAGATCATTTGGCAACTGGATGGCGGGTGAATTTGATTTTTGCGGTACTTGAGGAATCAATGGATTTCCGTTCTCGCTAATAAATGGCAATATTGGCGTAACGCTCTGCGCTTGAGCAAATCCAGCAACAATCATTAATGTTGCTCCTAATATTTCGATTTTAAGTTTCTTCATTTTTGTCGTTACCTGTCAAAGATAAAATAATCAGTTAGTTGTACCGTCTTTTTTAGCGGCATCGTCTATAGCTTTTTGCTGCTCTTCTTCTCTGGTAATCTTATCTTGAGTTCTTGGAGATTCACTGTAAGTAGACATGCGCTTAATGATGGGTGCGTACCCTTTGACTTCAATAACAAACTCAAAGGTTTGTGGTGTGTATTCAGAGGTGCCGCCGGGGCCGCTCATTCGATTCTGCCCCGTTACAAATACTTTGTCAGTTTCGGGTTCATAAGCAATGCTTTTTATTTCGAATACCGAGTTAACGCCTTCCTGCTTCAATCCTTCAAGTTCTTCAGCAATTTGCTCCATCACTGAATTCCTTATTTCACCCGACAGCATTTCCGAAAACGTTTCACGCACAAAATCTGCATTTTCCGGAGATACGTTTCCGATCATTTCGGCAACATACACAGCCCACGCCTTTTTATATCCAGATGAGGCTTGGTTTCTCGTAATTTCAGCCCTTTCCGATAAATCAGGTGGGATCAGAATTGTCGTGGCATCTTTTTTTAATAAGCCAATCATCATTAATAAATTGCTAATCAGCAAAAACATAATGATGGTTTTCATAAACTGGTTAGAGGCGTGTATACCCATCCAGGTTGTTGCGTACTTTTTGAAATCCATTAAATCCTCCTGCTAGAAAAAACGCTTAATAAAGGGGAGTGGTCTTGATGTTGGGTATTTTTCAACTGAGCGCATTCCAGTTATCCAATACAGCGCATGAATTAAAAAACCATTGGCACGACGATCTTTCATTCGCCGATAAAAACGACCGGCCAGCAAACCTATTACTATGAAGGTGCCAAGATAATGCAACATAATCCCAATACCGAATGCCAGAGAAAGCAGAATAAATTCATCAAACTCCCAGAATAGTATTTGTTGCTGATCGTCTAGATAATTAGGGATTTTTCTCATAAATTACTTCCTTAATATTTTAGAAATGGTGTTATGACTGAACGTCTGTTTTTGCTTCGATTTTCAGGCGAATCATTCAGCTCAACGGGATCGTTTTCACCAAAGCCTCGTGCTGTGATATTGCTTCCTTCAACACCAATACTAATTAAGTATTTTTTTACCGTTTCTGCACGTAATACGGAAAGTTTTTGGTTATATCGATTAGTTCCAACGGAGTCCGTATAGCCTTCAACATCAACATGGATGAGATTTTTTGATCCTATACGATCAATAAGAGCGTTTATTTTTATTTGCTCTGCTGGATTCATAGAAGATTTATTGAAATCAAAATAAATTACTTCTGTGTCTTTATCTTTTAAATTAACACTCAAGTTAGTCGATGATCCAATATTGATCTGTGGATTGATATTGTTTGAAGTGTCATCAGTAGAGCCTTTTATCGACAATACATGTTGAAACTCACTGGGAACAATAACTTGATCTTTATTCCCTTTAACCTTTTTATAATCAAGATCAGATACAACTGGCGGCAAGTAAACTTTTATAATTACTAAACATGGATTTTCTTCATCCTTCTTAGTATCAAAAAGTGAGCATCCATTGACCAAAATCGACAATGCCATCAAAAAAAGTATTTTTTTATTATTCACTAAAATAATCCTCAAAACGCTTAACCTTATTTACATACCTCATACCCCTTTCACGATTCGTAGGCGAGTGGTAATCAGACACTTTACGAGATACATCCTTTTGTTTCATTCCTTTAATATACTCAGCAGCTACAGCAATATTTGTGGCAGGATCAACAAGATCTATCGCATTTCTAACCTTGTCACCGTGCCAAATTAAATTTACCTGCATTAACCCGATATCGATATTACGTACCCCGTTCGTTGTAAATTGGTTTAGAGCTATGATCATTTCTTCTCGGGTTTGATATCGTCTTGGGCCTTTTTTGACTATATTTTTTCCATCATTAATATTAAGCGTCCATGGCCAAGGTCTATACGTACCATCTTCCCATCGCATGCCACTTTCTTGAACCGCCATACTGTAGAGAGTGGCAACATTGATACCTGCCCTATCTGCGGCAATACCCCATAAGCTATTTTTTAATTGCTGATCGCAAAATGCTCTTGTAGGTGACAAAAATAAAAACAAAAGAATTAGTTTTTTCATATCCACATATTAAGTTACTAACATGGAAATACATCACACTGAAAGGTGCCAAAAAAAAGCCTAATTTGAAATATTTTGCTTTAACTTATCCACAGAATTTGTGGATAAGTAAGTGTAAATGTCTACTTTTGTAGGAGAAAGTTCACTATTAACATGAGCTTAAGTTGATTTGGCTGATTTTCATACAAAGCAATTGAGATGAGATTATTTTTTCACCATTAAAGGTCTTTCTATTTTTCAATGGTAATTTTGCTTTTGCCGATTCACTATCCATGGAAACTCACATGTGTCGTGCTGGTTTATTTTGAACCCTGCACGGCCTCCGAATAGCACCTAGATTAATACGAGAACGAGAAGTGACATCTTCAAATGATGCTGATTGACAGGGTGTCGCAGGCGTCAAACATTACCAGTCTAGAAATTTTTCATCCAAGGATGGCTTAAAAATCTTTACGGTCGGTATCCGGCACTCGCTTTCATTGAAGAGAGAGTACGTCAACTATCAACCCTGATTCGAGCGCGGCTTCTATAACTTTGTCATGATCGAGAAATACCGTTGTGTTGTAGCCAAAACAAAGAGTTAACAGGCAAGATGCGAACGTCCTAGCAGTACTGATTGCTGGTAAAACGGTAGAGAATTTGCTATTACACAAGCCGTATCTATATTTTTTTTCATCCTGTATAAAGGGCGTGCATATCGTCAATTCGTTAATCATGTCTTTTTCTTGAAACACTGGGGCAACACTTTTTAAACTTCGGCTAACAAACAAGACCTCATGATCAGCTGATGATCGATAGATTATTTTTTTGGATAAATCGCCAACGATATGCCATTTCCCGCCCAATTTTTCTACCTCAGCGTAATAACCTAACCCAATAGGCACTGGTGATACAATCATTCCTGGCGAAATCGTTTGAAGATTAGTGTCAACCCTTCCAATATGCGTTGTTGCGCACCCAGATGCAAAAAGAAAAGTAAGTGTCACGGCACTGATTAATAAGTTTGTAGACTGTCTAAAAGTGTAAATTATTCCCATGTGAAGTGCCTGATTGGAAAAGCCTTCGCTATCAGTGATAGCGAAGAAGGTCAATTTAAGAATACTTAAAAAATAAATTTTTATATTTACTTTCGATTGACCATTGGTCAACTTATTGTTACTTGGTTTTAATGCCTAAGTATCCGTTAGGGATTTTGGTTTAAACCATCCAATAGATAACCAATGATCAGATAAAACCAAGATCACTTACTATTAATCTAGATTAGTTTCAATAGATTCTGAATGCATAATTTAAACCTAAATTTTTTTTTCTAATTTCAAACCACTTTTCAAGTAAAATCGATCGTTATTTTTTTCGCTTATGTAGATTAATATCCAATCAGGAAGATTATTAGATACTTTTTTGTAAAAGTCACCGTAATCAAAATCCTTTACTGTTGAACCTATAACGATTTTTCGATCGTTTTCCGTATATTCCTTTTCAATCTTTACAAAGCCAATTCGATTTTCAAGCAGAGGATCGTCATACAAATACACTTCTTCACCAGTATCCTGTTGACCTTTTTTTATCTTTCCTGACCACTGCAATGCATTCTTAGTTGGAATTGGAACAACAATTTGGCATGACCAATTTTCGCATTTATTACCATTAACTCTAAACCATCTCGGTCTATATGAACTAAATACCAGCGGAAATTTATCTTCGTATTCTTCGATCCTTGACTCATATCCTTCGGGAAGCGATTTTTGAATGGCACTTTCTACCATACTGCCAGCCAATATCTGGGCATCATCTTTGTCTTTTGCAAGTGATGCTGGCATATTTAGAATTAGTAGATTTGTATCTACGCCAATATCTGGCGGGGGAGGAAGATTCCTAAGAATTTTAATCGCCGATAATCCAAAGCCTACTCCGCTCAAAGGCGGAGGTGACGCTGCATTTGAAGCGACAACCGCATATTCGGCACCATTATTTATGTATACCCCAGAATTACCTTTGTCTTTAATCTTTCCGGTTGGATTGAATTTGTTTTGAGCATAGTACTTTATCATCATCCCAGAAGAACAACCCGTGGATAGTGTCAATAATATAATTAAAAATGCTGTTTTTTTAATTGCTTTCATTTTATTTAATCAACCGAAAATTAGGATTCTTTTCTGAATCGTCATTAAAAAACTCATACCCTTTTTTAGATTCTTATTAAGAATTTTTTTAAGCGCTGCTTTTGTATTAAATCACCGTATTTTAACTGCACCAGGAAGCCCAATTCTTCCCATTCCCTTATCAATGACCAATCATCAATTGGTAAAACCTGTGCATATTTAGTTCTGTAATCATTCTGACTAAATATACACGATCCTTTATTATTGCAAATTATTTAACAAATACTGTCGAATTACGTCAACATTAGTCCCAGACGTTTGATTTTGCAACGATGTTTGAGCATTAGGCCCAGTTGTACTGGGTAAATTACTACTAGTTAGTGCATTCATGTTATACAAGCCGCTAGCTTGAGCCTTGTTTAATGCCAGCAAATTGGCTTGAGAAATCATTCCGATCCACTCGCTGAAATCCATTTTACTGAAATCTAATTGACTAATTTGCTGAACAGATAATCCACTGCAAATAGGAGCTTTTGGTGTTCCAAAGTTCAAACCAAGTTGCGGTCTTGCTTGCTCTTCAAATATACGAGCAAATGGACTTGAATAGCAGCAAAAAGCTTCTTTTACAGCGATACATCCGAATATTGTTTGATCGGAACAGTAAGTTCCAATTTCTCCTTCGCTAGTACACATTTTTTGATTCCTAAGCATGTTGAGCTGTAGTTCATCTTTAGTACATGCAAATATTAACTGCACAACAAGCTGAGCAATTTGGTATATCGCATAAATTATTCCCACAACATCAATGATACTAGCCAACGTTTCAGATATTCCACTAACAGTCCCCTCTGTTAACACTTTTCCGGTGGCGTCTGTTGTTGGTGATGTTGAGTAGGAGAATAAAGCCTGAGCAGCTTGTGCGCCAAATGTATTTCCGACCCAATCAGCAACACCTTGCATTGCAGATTGTTCAAGTCCTGTTATTGCTGAAGAAACGGTGCTTTCTACAGCTGATGTAGTTGAATCCAGTCCAATTGAGGATGTCACACTATCCATCATTGACGTGAATGGCTGAGTCATTTCAGAAAACGCGTTTTGAGCACTTGTTAATGTGGTGTCAAATGTTGATCCGTAGGTTGCTGTTTTCCACGCACCCAGCATGTCTACTGCATTTTTTCCGTATTCCGACATTGCATATAAATCAACAGATGTATCAGTTAGTTCCCATGCGTAACTTGCCATCTGTAAATAATTAATCCAACTACCTTGGATGGGCATATTGCAACAATCAACGCTACCCAATACCGACAAATTTGCCATTTGGCACTCATACGCTTGTCCGTTAAACAAGATACAGCTGGATGCTGATGTACAGTTCTGATGTAAACGCTGGGCTTGATTAAGTATTTGTAGTGCAGTAGCTGCTTGTACAAATCCATTATTTGCTTCTGTAGCGGGATCAACGCATTCCCCGCCAATGCATCTAATCTTACTATCGCAAATTGTTGTTTGACTATTGGTGGTATTACATGCAGTTGCTACGTCATCACCACAATCGTAGGTTTCTACAAATTGTAGACATGTACCTGTAGTTGCATCGATTAATGGATTTCCATTAGCATCACTGATGCATTTGTTGCTTATCCACTTACACGATGGATTGTTTCCTAATGAACTACATGTTGTCCCTCCTGCTTGTAATTGTGAACTACTGTACTTTGGGCATTGTTGATAACCCTGGTAATCCGTATAACAAGGCCCATTGATTACCGACTGCTGATTCATTGAAGCATTTAAGCATACCGGTGGAGGATTTGGTGCGCCAGGTAATAGAGGCTGCATGTATGGATACAAACCAGGTCCAGAATATGGCCCTACGGTATAGTTCTTAACTGCATTATTACAAGTCCACCAACTCGTAGATGCTACGTCATTTGTTGCATTTCCTGTGCTTAGCATTCCCGGCGCATTACCAGGAGGTGGCCAAGATGCATTCAATCTTGCACGGCATCCAGGAGGGTAATCAACTAAAGTATCAGTTATGTCTGGCGCCGCATAAACATTGATCCACATGTTTCCGTTACCCAAGTTTCCAACCAATGCATTCAGATCAATAGTAATCGTTCCACCCGGTGCTGTATTTGTGAAATACTTGGTTATATCTTTGTTTGGAGAATCGTTGTGACCCCTCCCTGTATCACAAGTTGTATTCCAACCATCCGATCCCGTATAAACATGTTGTCCGTTAACAAAGACTTGTATAAAATCGTCATACGATGCATTTGTAATTACTGCAGACGTTATTGCGCCGGGCCGTAAGACATTAAAAGTTGCCGCAAAATTATAATTGTATTGACAGCAACCTCCACACTGGTTACCAAGCGTACCTCCATATCCGATCCACAGCCTTGTACAGCCTACTCCGCAATTGGAAACGCTTCCATTTCCGTTTTTCATTGTTATTACAGGGGCGAATGTATCAGATCTGCTAACTGTACAATTTTGACCTGGTAATGTTGTTAAACAAGTTTGGTATTTAGGCACATGCGTAGTGCAATTAGTGGATGTATATGTGTTTTGCTGAGAGCATCCGTTGAATAGGTCGTTAATCAATGGTGATTTTTGTGATAAAACGCTATCCGATTGTTTCCAAATTGCATCACCGCTCATATCGGGTGTAGGAGTGAAAGACTGTGCAATTGTTTGATATCCCAAACTTGTTGGGTCGCTTCCGCTTTGAACAGATGATAACGTGTTATTAACAACAGTTCCTTGTGCCGAGCTACTTCCGTATGCATTCAAAGCACTATTCATGGCCCCAGGTTTTATATTTTGGAATAATTGATTTTGTTGCAGTGTTTGACCTGAAGCTTGCCCGTTTTTTAGGGTTATTGTTCCTGTTGTGGTATTAGCGGTAGGCTGTTGGTAAGACTTCAAAAGCGTTGCTGCAGTTGATTGTCCTTCAGCAGCATTGCTAGTAATTACGTCAGCTATGGCCGAAATAGGCGTCATCGACATTAAAGGCAGCCATCTCGCACTAATATAGAACGCCGCAATTGAATTGTGAAGCAAACAGAAAGCAACAATGCCTGAAATAATTTTCTTCATAAGATATTTGGAATATAAATGCTTTACCTAGCTAATATTTAAAAAAGTGCGTGCTTAAAAACGTGTTGAAAACACGCTTTCAACAATAACCACTAACAAAAATAACTGTCTCGCGTAGAAATAATTAGCGACGGTATCCAACAACAATAGTGCGACAACACCAAGACTTAAACCAACCCAATTCAGCCAAGGTCCATACGTTAATTGTGGGCACCCAAACAGCAATCTGTGTATCGCCAAAGCATATACACATAATCTTCACCTGAACCAGGTATTGTTCGCCACTCACCCCAAAGAAACGGTGACACGCCTATGTAATGACAGCAGTTTGTTGCCGGGGTATACGTTGTTTCCGTTTTTTGAGTCCCGTCCGCATTTAGAACTGGGGTTCCATTCGTATTGGTAACGTTAAATTTTTCAATAGTTGAGTTTGCCTCTGCTACGGGAAATAACATACTAAACTTGTATTGCTGCTTTGGAATCATTGGCGCAATAACTCCACGACAAAGAGCATCGTTACCATATGTTTTCTTGGCCAATCCTTTCCTATGCAAACCAGCCAGGGCTCTTGCTGACAAAAGACTTGTATCACGTGGTGCCGATGAATCGGATGCAATATTTCCCGTAAATGGGTATAAATTTCCCCAGCAACCCGCACACCACCACAAAGACGTATTAGGTTTTTTGATTGCTGATTGAGCACAATCCACTACGCAAGATGCCATCGCCAGTGGATTCGCAAATACAATAGCTTCTGGATTAATAAAAAATGCGAGTTCATCGTAATTCCATGTTGGATCGACTTCCGACATATACATCATATCCATAGTTCGCATTCCGTCTGGCTCACAGTTTGTTTGCACTAAAAGATCCATCATTACATAAAGAGGAAATGCCCAATAATGATAGTTGTAGTATGTTTTATCTTTACCCGTTCCATGAGTTTCCTTGTGTCCACCCCATAAACGTACACTGTTATTAAAACTAATACCACCAAGGGCTGGTGAGCAATAGGGCTTTCTAACGACCTCAATCAGTTTTGCTGGTAACCATGCCCCCGCCGTGATACCTATATCGGGTAACAGACCTTTGCCTTCGCAGGAACATACAACTTCATCAGCTGCACCATCAGGGACATCCATGGAATCACCGAATAGAGTTAACGTTCCAAATAATCTGACAGGGAACAAACAAGTCCAACAAACACTAGTAATCATGGACTCCCCCCAAATATCAGCGTTTGGACATAGCAAATTCGATGGGGTTATATTGTTTGTACTTGTTGTTGTATCAGCATAAGAATTAATACTTACGAAAAACAATATAAACAATTTAAATATTTTCGATGAAATTGACTTGTTCATGTAATGAAATTAGTTAGTCTTTTTAGTTACGACATCGATTTCTGTCACGAGCAAATGATCCCCCTCTCCTTCAATAATACAAGGCAGGGATTGAATCTGAAATCGATCGATAATGGTTTTGCTTAGTTTAAATACAGGTGCGCTTAAAGCGTCACCAACCTCGTTGTAACTTTTCCAGCCATCCTCTTTGTTTAGCTTTGAGAACATATAGACGACAGGTTTGTTGTTTCTTTGTTTTTCTTCGCCAAATTTTCTCGCGATTTCGATCTGATTTTTATCGGTTGCATCAAATACGATATACACATGTTTCATCGGCATAATCGTCTGAGGATTAATTAATGATCCCTTTTTTAATAAAAGCTCACCGTTTGCACCAACAATGTCTTGTGTCGACTTAATTGTTAGATTGACCATCCTTTTTGAATCTTTGCTCGCAACCGGAAGATCAAACATATCTTGGTTTTTCCAGATATCTTGAATTGCTCGTGCTTTCTCTTTTTCCCAATCATATTTTGCCATTCGATTTTTGAGCTCTAAAATCATATCCTCCTCAAGAATTCCGAATACTTGACCTTTAACACCCAAGTCACCGGGTTCTTGATGATCCATCCACTTAAATCCTGGCAAGCCTCTTGCTATCCTGATTTCATTTTTTTTGTTATTCTCTACCATTGTTGGTACTGAATGAATTTTGAACTTTGAGAAAAGCGTCGGATCAATTACTGCAACAGGTGTTGGCTTCACATCATTTATCATGCTCAGTAATTTAAGTCCTGTTTTATCAGCGCTACTTCCAGGCTCAACTCCTCGAAGGACCAACATAGCCTTGTCATCAGACGCACTTATTGCAGCCTGACGAACCTCTTCCGCAGGCATACCCAACGATATAAAAATCCATCGTCCTACTATTCGTTCTTTTTTCTGCTCTGGGTTTCCTCCTTCTTCAAGACCGGCACTAACCAGCATGTCATGCTTGTCCTTATTCAGAACTTTTTCAAAACTGCTATCGACTTTCATCGGTTTGGCTTTTATCCAATCAGGAATCTGTTTTGTCTGCTCCAGTTGTTTTTGTGTTTCGATATTTTTTTGGCGCAATTGCTTTAAGAAGAAATCGTCATCACTGGCAAAAGACACTGAAAGGACGGCCTGAAGCATTAACCCACTAATTATTACTTTACCAAATTGGATACGCACGACCCACCACGTCCTTTTCATCAACTAAACCAAGCAAACTGTAACGTGAATCAAGACTGTATTCATGATCGCCGGCTACAAAGTACTTGCCTATCGGAATAACATTAGACCCTTCCTGCAACTGATTATTTGGATAGAGATCTCTGGTATAAATACCATGTTCTTTACCCACAAGAGTGAGGTCGCCAATACTGAAATCTCGACCATGCCGAACAACAACTTCACCCTGACTTGCAACCAATCGTTTGGCAAACATAATCCCGTCAGGATATTGTTTTCCGCCGTGCCAATTGAAGGCAATAACTTGACCAGTTTTCACATTTTCGCCGTATCGAACCAAAAATAACGTGTATGGCAAGCTTGGTGTTTCGTTGAATACCAATCGGTAATTTAAGTGAACAACAAAATATAAAGACGCTATTAAAATCCATACAAGCCAGTTCAGCCTAAAATGGAGCCTTAATTTAGGCCAAAATATCTTTGCTTCTTGCAAAAATATTTCAGGCGTAAAATTTTTATTCCTGATCTTGATCGAGAGTGACATATGCTTCCTCCGGAGCGCTCAATACTGCCGTTGAATCCAAAACAACCATCCCTTCTGCAACCAGGGATTCGGTCATATCTTTGATTTTTTCTGTTAATGCCTTAGTATCTTCTTCAGATTGCTTTGGGTTTTTATCCATAGACGACTTAACAATTGCTTGGACATCAATAATTGCAATTTGCCCCTGAACAGGTGTCATCCCCCCGCCCCAGTAACCACCAATTACTCCGCCTCCCGTGCAAAATGCGAAAAGTGCTGTCGCTTTTAAAATTTCTTTCATTTATTAATGCAAAAACATTGTTAAAAGTAACAATGTCGGTGTAGCCCCGCTGCACGGCCGATTTTGCGTCTCCAATTTAATTGCTACCTTATTTAAATTTCGCCCCGAAAGGACATTTTTGATCTACTCGTTTTTATAAGGCCCTATTCCTAATTTCAGGAAACCTATTCTTTTTCTTATCTTGATTTCAATCCAAAACACGTAACAAATTCTTTCAGACCTCCGTTAATGCCTCTGCCAACTGATTTGTATTTCCATTGATCTTGATATTTGTATATCTCAGAAAAAACAAGTGTGTTTTTTGTTGCAGTGTTTGAGTCCTCACTTAGGTCGAACTGTATTTCTTTGTTATTATCACGATTAATTAAACGAATACACCCATTTAAAACCTGTCCAAAATTCTGCTTCCGCTCTTCCGCCTCATAAATTGTCGCCACGGCAACCAGCTTGATGTACCTGTCTGGAATGGTTTCTAGATTAATATCAATCCGCTCTTCACCCCCCTTTTTTTCGTCACCGTGATGATGAATGGAATTACATATAGATCTATTAAATCCATTGTAATAAATTACATCTCGATCCTCGAAAGACTTGCCTTCTGGATACTCATTGGTACCTGCACCGGCCATAATCACTGACAAATCCAAATCAAATTCTTCATCCGAGGACTTTCTTTCGGTCCAACTTAATACTAAACTTAAGTTCCTCAGGTTTTCACCGAGAACATCAAGTGAGGTACTTCCGCCTTTTTTTATGATAATTGCCACTACTTTTCTCCCGCTATAAAGCTTTTTTTCTGTTAAATCGAATAGATGAGTAAACGGATAGAGCAATTATTCCAAGCCCAACTCCCGAGGTTACTACTTCATGAACTGGAAATTTAATGCCAATTAACATCATAATTCCCAAAGACAACACTGCGTAATGAGCTCCGTGCTCAAGATATCGATACTGATCAATGACACCCTCCTTTAATAAATAAAGAGTCATTGCCCTAACGTAACCTGCACCACAACCTAAACCTACCAGCATAATTGTTATTAATGGCGTTACTGCGAAAGCGCCAATCGTTCCATCAAACGAAAACGAAGCATCTTGAAATTCAAGATATATGAAACCAGATAATCCGCTGGCCGCTAAAAGCCCTGCTTTTTTACAAAAAGCATTAACAAGTGATCCGATACAGTTAGTTACTATTAAAAACACCAATATTCCCGTTTCGCATCCTATTTGCGTATCCCTGGCAGATTGCCCATCTAAACCAACCCATACGACAAAAGAAATAATTGATGCAACTAACACCTCAACTGCCTCAATACCACCACCGCCTTGAAACTTTTTTTCAATCGCCTCGAACCAGTACACTTCTTTGTCTGCCAACAAAAACTTAATACCGATGAGTATCATAAATATGGCTCCAAACGATGAAATAACCGTTTTCGCTCCTTCTACGTGATCCTTATATTCTTCACCATGGTTAAATGCTAACTGAATAGTTTCAACAAAATTCATTTCAGTGGTTGCAGAAACAATTCCCACTGGGAATATAAATCGCATTCCAACCACTGCAATAAGCCAGCCCCAGGTCATAAAGGCTCGTTGATATTTTGGTGGCATTGTCTTGAGAGTGGTAACGTTCACCACACTATTGTCTACGCTTAAGATTCCTTCTATCAAAATCAATAAAACAG
Source organism: Methylomonas sp. AM2-LC (assembly GCF_039904985.1). Taxonomy (NCBI): domain Bacteria; kingdom Pseudomonadati; phylum Pseudomonadota; class Gammaproteobacteria; order Methylococcales; family Methylococcaceae; genus Methylomonas; species Methylomonas sp. AM2-LC. The sequence continues at coordinate 41,262 of NZ_CP157006.1, read as the reverse complement.
TCTTAATCGCTCCATTCCAACCATAAAACCACCAAATTACACATACACCTATAAAGGACAGGAGATTCGGTAATAAGAAATATCGCATTTTTTTCCCCACAAATTTTCTTCTATGTTAAGTCACCAACACAGAAATACATCACATCGAAAGGTGCCAAAAAAAAGCCTAATTCAATTTTTTTTGTAAAAAACACAAAAATTTCGTTAAAAATAAATTATTTTTTTCAGGACAAGCTAATGCTGTAGGTTGTTGATAACTAATAAAGAAAATTACCGTCTATTTTTTGTACAAAAAAAATGTAATTTTTTAAGAAATCTTAACGCTAGATAGATCAAGGTGTGCGCAGGTTTACGCCTCTATAAAGCCTAAACCCGACTTTGTGAATTTTTAATAATAGATAGAATATTGATCATAGAAAAAGTCTGCAAAATTAAAACTTTAAAATCAACGTTAGGAGGGAAATCTGAATTACATGTAACCCAGCAGACTCAATAGCAAACAATTTACAACATGGAAACTTTAAAATGAACGAATGTACCAGCGACAGAGTTGCAAATGATTTAAAAACTCTCAATTTGAAATTTTTAATGTTCGCCAGGGAAACTATTTCACATTTTCCGATGGAATCAGCTTACATTTTCGGATTAAACTCTGAACAGTTAAAAAAGATTTCATCGATGTCGGTAGAAGAAATTATCTTTGCATCCGAATCTGGTCGATCCCTTATAAAAATAGATCTAATAGAAAAGGTTTCGGATTTTCCGTCCGGATTACTGGCTTCATTAGAGGCTTGCTAAAAAGGGGTTAACATGACATCAACAGAAGCTCACCTCCGTTTATCACCTAAGAAAATCGATCCATCAAAAACAGAAGCTCATCTCCGTTTAACTCCTAAGGAAAATGATATTGTTGGAATTGCATTACGTGTAAAAATAAGCATATTTTTAATACGCGATGACGCGCGATCAACTATTGTTCGAGCTACCTGTGGAATATCTAAATCATCCTGTATCCAGTTAATCAAGCAATTGACAGGTAAGAGCCCAATTGCAGGTCAACTCCCGACCGATAATGACTGGATAATTAAATCTCCAACTAATTGCCTGCATGCCTCTGCTTATTTCCGCATATATAAAACCATAATTGACAGTTATAAAGGGCATGAAGATGATTTTAATTCTTCAAGTTTCAAAGCTTTTCGCCCTCTTGCTTACTTGTCTGCGTACAATATGTACAAAAATATTACTGGTTATAATCTGACAGGTTCTAAACCGCACTTAAACATTAATCGTGCTTACCTGATAACTACCCTAATTCGATCCGGTGAAATTGTGTCTGTATCTTGTGCAAAATGTGATAGGTTTTATGTTACGTTGCATGGATACCCACCCATGTTTCGTTTTTGCCCTGTTTGTGACAGTCGTCAGGACGCAAAAGGACGATTCCGCTGGAATAATCTAGCAACTAAGCCGTCCAAAACAGGATAATCTACATAACTTTTTGTGGGGCTTATTTATAGGGAACTCAAAGTGATAGAAGTTCATAAGTTTCTAAAAAAACAAACAGGCCACAGTCCTACAAATTCCATACTTTCTGCCATTGTTTCTCATTTGATTAATTATGATTCTGACTGCTTAGTAGATCTTGCCGGTACTAAAGTTAAATACGAATGGTTTCAGGATATAGTCCTGCCTCTTATTGCTGAGTTTGGCGGGAATGTTATTTCTCAACGATTAAAATTTATAAATCTTACAGATGAGCTTGATAATGAGTATCGGTTTGGTATGCAAAACATTGATTCTTATTTTGAAAGACGTAAAAATTTAGCATCACCCAATTGCGGTGACATTTCTGACATAACCTTCGAACATTTAATCAAATGCCGAGAGGTTTCCCGTCGCGATCCAATAATGGCTCTAGCTATGTTTGGTATAAGTGATGAAATGTTATCGACTTATCAGTTAATGGATATAGATACCATTAAACGTATTTCTTCAGCGGGAATTATTTGTTTTAAACCGACATTTACAGACGAATACTTATCTAGAATATCCGCATTGAATTCTTCTGAAATAGACGTATTTTTAAATCTATCTGCACATATTGATATGCAGGGGCTCTATGAACAGTCTTAATAAAGTAAAGAAATCCCCCAAGACAGGTTCTGAATGTGTTGATGATCACATCATTACAATGGAACTCATCAAAAGAAAAGCCAGGCAATCCATAATTAAAAAAACATCGACATTACCAAAATCGATGATTGATTGGGTTTATGAAAACACACACGGCGGAGATGTTCAACGAGGACCATTAAGAACATCCCCGTCGTTTATTTTAAAAAGCTCAAAAAAACTAAAAGAAGCAACTATGTTTCTATTCTTCTTTCGTCTAGAATTTAAAAATTTTCCTGATGACGGATTTTCCAAAAATGTTATCAACGCTTATGATCGATATAAAAAATTTGTCTCGATATTTAACCAATCTAATTCTTCTACAATTACGAAAATAAATATCTCCGAAGCCTGGCAAATTGCCACTTTTAATATCGAGAAATCACTTTTTTTAGTAAAGTGTCAATATTGCAAAAGCTCTAAAATTTATATAGTTTCTGAACCATTTCATGCTTGCCCTGTTTGTAAAAATTAGTCTTTAAAATCCCACAGACATTTCTCCAGTGAGAATCTCGATAACGAGCCAGCGAGCGACAAATAGACACATTAGGCTTCCAGGTGCTATTTGACCACCGCTCGCTACCGAGTACCTTCCTGGCCAAACAGCGGTAGTTAAAGGGTTAAAGTTAAAAAGCCCGAACCGCACGCACGCCAAGCGGATTGAGCTTAGTGATGGGGGTGTACTGGTAGCCATTGGTGAAGTGCTGGTTCCACGCGTAGTAGCTGCCGCTCTCCGAAGAGCTCCAATAGAAGTCGTTAGCAAAACCACCCACAACGCCTTGATTTAAATACAGTTGATTCAATTCATCCTGTGACGGAAGATACCAGTCAGAATAGCCATTTAAGGTATATGCAGAAGCGGTTGCCGCGGCATTGGTTGCCGTGCCTTCATAATATGGGTTGCCGTTACCTGCGCCGCCACCGGTGCCACAGGCGGCAATAATGGCGGCGGTGTTTGCCGCGCCTGTGCCGATTGCGGTACCGGTGCTGCCTATGGTAGTCCATGTAAATCCGTACCAGGGTGCGGTATTTATTTGAGAGGCGTCCCAACCCCAGCAACCCCAAGTAGATGGGGTTTGATCCTCTGGTGCGGCTTCTAAACCGTGACAGGATGAATCTGTTGAGCCAGGATTGACATAAAAGATGATGCCGCCTGCTGGACCTGGACTACCAATTTGGCAACTGTTGTTGTTAAATTGCGCCGTTATATTGATCGGATTACCCACTAAATTCAAAGTACAGGTAGTTTGACTATTTGTGCCTTCTTGACAATTAAATGCTTGGCCTGTTAAATCTTGGACTGACCATCCTGTGAAAGTCGATGAGCTGTTTGGGGTGGCGGTTAAAACCACGGTTTGCGATGAACTGGGATCATAAAGATATTTTGCGTTTCCACTGGCACAACCAGTGGCGCAATTTATATCTGAATTATTAGTGTTGCCTGAATTTGGGTTAACGGCACTGGTCACCAATCCGTCGCCAGTTCCACTTTTGGTTAAAACCGTTTTTATGTATTTTGTGACAGTATAATCCGCTTCAATTTTTAATGAGTTTTCAGCCGCGAGGGTATAATTCGAATTAAGCTTAATGCTGCAGACTAATTGTAACGGATTATTATTTTTGGATGAAAGATTGTACGGTACTTCAATCTGGGCTAGACCTGGAGATAAGCTTGTGTCAATCGTAAAGAAGTTAGAATAATTTTTCGTGAGAGGAAAATTAATACCAAATATGCTATATGTCGCTTGACATTCAGGAACAAAATTAAGCATGTCAAAGCCAACTGTTACAGGCTGTTCATCTGGATAGAGCGATCCGTTACCAAAATTAGCTAAATTATTAATATAATTGTTTAAAGTATTACTGCTAGAAATTGATCGGCTTATCAACTGCTTGAGATTGTTTGATAGTTTAGATAATGTGTCTGGGGGGATGGATTGAAGTTTTTGCCCCACACCTTTTAGGAATCCTGCCGCCTTAGAGGCGGAAGCCAGCAAATTTATTTTATGGGTTATCAAAACTTGTGGGGTGTTAAAATTATTAAAAGGGACATCTACGTTAGATACATTAAGACCAACATATTCATAATAATAGGCAAGACACTGTCCAGAAGAACCGGTAATCGGCAACGTACATTTTCGACCGCCAGTCGGTCCCGTCGATTTGATGGTGAAATCTGCTATTTGTCCAAATTCCGCATAGGCAAATGTTAAACCCAAACTCATTGCAGTTGAAAAGGATTTTAAATCAGCACAAACTGATGCAATTATAATCTCCCCTGGCCCCGTTAATACGCCAGGAACTAAGGATATAAAACAACCGTTTGCAACTGTATCAACCTTATCCACCCATTGAGAAATAACAGCAACACCTTGTCTATCGGAAAACCACTGATTAATGTTTGCTGCTGTAATCGGGGGATATGAGGGCGTTGTGGCTGCCTGGGCAGATTTTCCCACAATTGCACTGGTCAAAATTTGCATTAATTTTTTGGTAAGATTTAAAGAGGCATTTAAATCATCAGGCAAAGTATTCTTATTATGCTTAGCGGCTAAGCTGTTTAAATTCCAATTTTTTGTATTGGATGCCAGTTGCGCTGCTTGCACGTCCAGTTGATTCAACAATAAAACCCTTTCCAAAGTGTCGAGTGACACCGAATCTAATTCAGCTATCGCATTGGATAAATCATTACTGACTAAAGTGGATGTTGAACTGATAAAATTACTGATTTGTGTGAATATTTGCTGTGAATTAGGATCGGTATACAAGCTACTGGCTTTGGCAATGGATGTTTGAAATTGCGGCAGCATATTGGTGTATGACTGCTGGATACCCGTTACAAATGTGTTGATTGTTGCCCCTGCCGGATTTGGGTTGTTCGGCAATGCAGTAACCGAAAAGTTGTAAGTAATACTGTTGTCCACCTGAACTGGATAGATACCTTGTGTCAGCGGAATCAATTGACCTGAATTATTAGTGCTGACAGGCACCATAAAACTGATTTGTTGGGAGGATATAAAGTCGAAGCTGGCTATTTTTATGCTCCCAAACGAGATTTGGGAAGTGCTGGTAAAACCGGTGCCGTTTAAAGTAATAATGGCGCCGGACGGCGCAGCATTGGGAGAAATATTGTTAATTGTCGCCGAACCCTGAGTTGATGGATCAATAGCCGCAAAAACTTCCAAAGTAAATGTAAACTTTTCCTGAGTAGGATTGGAGAATTCCAGCAAAACATTATCCACTGAAGAACCAGGTGGCAATATTCCTTTTGGTAGGGCTACCTTGATGACAGGATAACTACCACCATTGCTTGAAATTCCGGCTGAATTAGCCAAGGTAATTTTTGTGGGATCGCTAATGTTTACGGCGATGGATATCGAGCCGTAAATCGGGGTTTTCGAGCTATTGGTTAAGGTTAAGAGGGAATTGAAAGTTTTAGTTGTACGGTTGTAAACCAAACCCGATTTTATGACTTCAATCTGTCCGGTAACATCTGCTGGAATCGTTGTTACTCCAGTGGTGGCTAAACTCAGTCCTGACCAACTCAATAAACCTATCAAAAACACTATCACAGTACCCTTCATCTCTTTGCTCCATTTTTTTGATCAATTGGGGATTAGTGAACATTGAATTCACGAATTATCTAATACGATTCTGCTAGGGTGTTTAAACGCGTTGCTGTCTTTTTGCCTTTAATCCCAATCCCATCAATCCAAACATCAACAACCATGCTTCGGAGAGTTCAGGTACTGCTGAAATGTTAGATACTTGCCAAGGACTGTTACCATTACTTAGGGTATAAACATTCAAGTTGCCACTTGCAGTACCATCTATATTGAACAGGAATAAGGCATTACTGCCGGTTGGATCAGTGGTTTGCGTGAAATTACTGCCGCTATAAGCAACAAATGCCGAAAACGAATCGGGTGTGCCTAATGGGTCTGGGGCGTTTTCCGTCAAATTCAGGTGAAAGGAAATTTGATTTCCAAAAGTGATGTTTTGCGCATATTCATTAAATAGAGTTGTGTCAGTTCCGAAATCGACTGTTGACGGAAGGCTTCCACTGACTTCGCCCAATGGTGTAATTACGCCTAGCGTACCATCTGTGCTGAAAGACGAAATCGTAGCGAAGTTACTGGTTGAATTGCCGCCACTGATAAAATCCAAATAAAAGGTGCCTGTCTCGCCTTTAATTGATGAAGTATCTGCGGTAAAAACCAGATCGGTTGCTTGGGCTGACGTTGAAAGAGAAATTGCGCTAGCACAGAGGGTAAATCTAACAATGCGAGTTAGTTTATTCATAGTTCGTCTCAGGTCTAAGGTTTGGCCTTACTTCTGTACTCCGAAGTACGACAGTTAAAGGTTAAATTCAAAGTTGCAGACCTGAATGCCTCATAACAACTGTAGAAATGCAAGTGGCTAATTTTAGAGACAATAAAGTTTGACAGAATCATACTATTTTATGAAGCAGTTCACAAATTTTACAAAAGTACAATATCTAATTGCTTATTTACGTGCGGGTATTCCAGAATTCATAATGTTAAATCGTTCTGGTTACGGCTCTTCATCAATAGAAACAATTAGCCACTTCACTATATAATTTTTGATGTTGCTGAAGATCAGTGTCAGTTAACCAGGCAAAACCAGTCGGAGAACTTTCGGTATTGCCACAGACCGCTAGGTGTCGAGTAACGTCATTGGATACACCGTTTCCTAATATGTCTTATATCATGACGGAATTACCTAAAATTAAGAAGTGAGTTCATGGCTGGCTATTGGATTCAAAGCCGCTAAATCATCGACTTGCACAGTTATTCCGGCAAATCTCGATAACAGGCTCCTTGCCAACTATTACCTTCACTTGATTTCAATCTTTTAGTTTATAGCATTGCTATGTCACAACAGTTAAATAACCCCAACATGGCCCGAAGACTTTGCCGAGTTCTTTAAACGTACCATCAGGAAGGTCTAATATCTTTACAGTAAGAGTCCCGCACTCGCTTTAATAGTTTGGGTAATTGGCTACCGCTAAACCGACAAATACACTAAATAAGACCCCCATTGTAGGGAATACAGATACGGGTATAGGTATTGGGCAGATCACCCATAGTATAGTTATTGATGTCAATGCTAACAACATGTGCGATGATGTATTATATATTGGTGGCACAGGCCCACCAAAAGTTTCTGTTTTCAACTTCCGCTCTAACGCACCTACCACGCATCCAATCATAAATGGAATTATCAACCAAACACCCCAACGCTTTATAATCGACAGACGTAGAGCCATACTGTAGAGCTGAAGCCTTACAGACGAAGACCAGTTACTAGATATGTCTGCCATCAATTCGCTTGCACCACCTTTTTCCCTAAATGAATGCGCATCCCCCTTTCTATCTTCAAATTCGTTAACAAAATTGGCAACTAGAGATAGGTTTTCTGAATAAAAAATATTAAGGTCACTATTTATTTCATCTTGACCTCCTAACATAGTAGTCGCTGATGCATAGTCATTTTTTATATACTTCAATATTGTTGGTGGTTTCATAAAGAAAGCAATGGATAAAGGTGTGAATATTAAGACCATTATCCATATTAAAAAATGTTTACCCATTTATAAATACCCTGCGAGCTTTAGTTCATTCGTTGTAAATACGCGCGATGCATAAATCAGCTTAATTCCATCAGTCACTACATCTTCCTGGGGATTTCTAATCCACATTAATACTTCAATATTCGCTCTCTTTATTACTCCATCCAGATAATCGTGGGCGCATGTCTCATGTTTTACCCAATATCCACCATTTTCAATCATTAAAGTAGTCTTCATGCATTTTTCAAGCTCTGAGACAATAGCTCTAATAAATATAATCTGTTCTTCCATTCCATCATCATCTTCAAATTTTTTTGCCGAATTAAAACCTTTTGCAAGACACTCAACCAACAAACTCTTTTCTTTTGATAAAGGATCGGGCCAGTGTTTTGTTAAAAGCGAGGTCAGTCTTTGACTGGACTCTCTAAGGTTTGGCCATCTTGCAAAAAGCTCTTGTGCCTGAGAATATATACCAGCCGCCTTACATGCCTTTTTTAATTCTATAGATGGCGTCTCAAGGCAATCTTTCTCGTTGGGGTTTTTAACTTTAAAAATTACTTCTTCTTGTGCCATTCAGTTTTCGCGAGACGTGGGAATTCCCACTGGGATAGCTCCGTTTATCGACGGCCTTGCTCGCTCTCCAATTTACTATCTTCAGGGTTGATTTCAATTTTATTTCCCCTTTGCATTTTATGACCAGTTATATTCTGGTTCGTTTTTATAATTTTAGAATTAAACATATAAGGTTGGTTTTTCCCAGAAAATAAAACTACTGAGCCCCCCTTTTTATAGTTTTTCTCGAACAATCTCTTTTAAGTTTTTAAACCTAATTATCAATTATTGGCAATCTGCCCTTTATTATTCTTCCGCCTGCAATTGATGCGATATAGTGAAAATTTGGTAACTGTCCTAGTAAATGCTGAGGAAACAAGTCATGCTCTGCATAGGTCAAAGATTGTCCTCTGTTACCTGCATAATTTACGATGTTCTCCGAAGTATTTACAGCGCTTGATATACTTTGTTGAATAGTATGAATATACGTTTTACCAAATGTTTCACAAACAAACTTTTGGGTTTCACCGTCTTTAATTCTTAACGAAATCAGGTTATTACAGTTACCTATAACCTGTCTTGCTTTTGCCTCATCTCCAAGTCTAGCAACGATATCTGGAAGTGTTTGTGTCGCCATAACAACTTGAAACCCTGCACCACGCCCTTTGTTTAAAATTTGAATAAAAGGTGCGTTAACCACCTCAGCTGCTTCGTCGACAAACATGGATATACGTCCATTGCGTTTCCCACTGTTGTAAATATGGCCGGCAACAGATGCAAGATCAGATAACAAAATTGAGCCTATAGCCGAAGATACAATTGAGTCTGATAACGAATCGAGCCCTACATAAAAGACATATTTCCCCTCAACAATTTTTCCCGTATCGTAAATTTGTCTTTTATCATTCTCATCTTCAGGTGACAAAAGCTCCCCTAACTCACCGGATGTAAGCATATTCAAAACAGGTATAAGTGATGCTATCATTTTGGAAAAATGAAGTCTGTTGTGTTCTATAAGCGAAATCAAACCATCAATACCTTCATTACCTTTAGATGTATTACTTAATTCGGAACGATACCACTCTATTACGCCAAGCCATTCAGGATTTGTTATGGACTCCATCTTTCTTCCTTTTCCGTTTTTGGCTTTTTCTATGTATTTTTCACAGCTTATTTCCCATCCACTATCTACTCTTCCGGCATGTGTTTTTATGGCGTTAACAAGCAATGATTCTGAACCACCTTCAATGTAATATCTAAGAGATCGTAAGTTAGGCTTTTTATTGGTCTCAATCAAACCCTGAGCCACTAAATTTAGAGCTCTAAATGCAAACGCTGTAAAAGTATCTGAACCACCACTCTGAGATGGCAAAAGAGCTGCAATTCTTGAAGCAATCTCCGTTGTTCTCGTAAAATTTCGCATAGTGTCTAACCTAATACTTTCATTAGGGAATGCAGGGTGAAAATAGAGAAAGCTATCTGATCTACCTGACCGATTACATTCCAATTCCATTCGATCACGGAGTTCCTTATCTCCTTTTGGATCAATCATGATTACAGTATCGCCGCGATGTATAGCTTCTGTAACCATAACTTCAAAAGCTCTTGTTTTCCCAGAACCTGTAGTCCCAAAAAAAATTGTATGCCCCTCCAATGACTTGAGTGGTATTTCTATATCTTCTTCTTTTCCTTGATTAAGTCCATGTATCCATGGACTACCAGGTAACTCTTTGTCGGTTACTATATTGCCTGATTGCATGTAATCAACGGCTCTCTGTGTATGTTTTGGTTGCCAGTCAAACCCCCACCCAAACCACATGTTTTTTTGATTAATTTTTTCCATTAATATATCAATGGGCATAAATGCCATCATCTTTTTTTTGCCAGGATTTGGTCCTCTGCCGATTAGCTTTATGCTTTTAAGTCCCGACCGTGCACTAAGATATAAATAAATCAGAATTGGCATGATCATGATTTGACCACCGGGTAATACAAAATACCCAGCCAATACTGATAGACAAGCTACTAGCCATCCTATTGCAATGTACAATTCGTAAGGTTTTCTTACATAATGATCGTAACCATTTGATGACATTTTTGGCTCTATTTGTAGTTTTTAATATCTATTTTCAAAATAATATATCTTGAATCTGGTCGTCCGTTATCCTCAAAAGCTGTATCCAATCCGTTTATCATCTCCAATAGATCGGCAGATCTAAGTGCTTTGACACAATCATTTAACTCTAACTTATAACGTTTGAATACCTCTGTAAAAACCTTTGTTCGGTTGTTTCCCAAATATATCCAGCTTCCATCAGTTATTTTTTGTAATCGTTTAACAATTAATCTCGCACGATCCTCTGAATTATTCGAATTGACATGCGGGGTAATTTTTAAATTATTAACAACCTTCCTGCCTTTTGACTTTTCGCTTACTCCCCCAAATAAGCCACAAATATCTGTGTTTACGTTAATAGCATTTTCAGGTATTTCATTTAATTCCGTGACATTGGTTTCGTTATGATATTCGCTGAAAATTTCCCCAGTAACATTATCAAATAAAATTATAGTTTTTGGTTCAATAAAATTTTCATCATTATGATAAGTATTATCGACTTCAGTTATTAACTCAACAACATTATTATTTGAATTTTCTTTTACTTGTATTTCATTTATCTCGGTATATGATTCCGTCGTGAATTTTCTTATACTTTCTTGGTTAATGTGTTTATTTATTTGATTATTACCATTACATGACTCAACTATATCTTCATAATCGTCTGGATATGTAGTATATAAGTTGTCTGCTTCTTTAAATATTTCATCGTCGTAGCTCACTCTCTGATTACCGATATCCTTTGAATTAACTAAATCAGTGCTTTCAGAAATTATAGCTTTAATTTCAGTTTCTTTATTAGTGTTAATCAGGATAGATTTAGGTGTAGAATCTACATTTTCAACAATACGTCCCATTAATCCATCAAGTGATATATCTTCATTATGTTGATATTCTTCGTACGTATTATCTTGCTGCTGATTACCAGCGTCTATTAATGTATTTTGTATTTTTTCGGATTTATTTACCTGATCCGCAGGCGAATCATCGAAAACTCCTGATCTTACTATCAATGGATAACTCGTCACCAAAAGATCTTTTTCATCAATCTTTCCGTACAATGTCTCAAACCTAGCCATTTTTATAGCATCGCGCAATTCTTTTTCTTGACTCCCGAACACAGGTATTTCAATTTCAAACATTGAACCATTCTCTCTGTTTGGACTAATGATTTCTGCATTTAATAGTAAGTCAGCTAAGCCTTCCATGTTTTGCGGCACATATGGACATTCACTGTCCTTTAGTTGCTTTTTTAGATCGTCGCCACCTTGTGGCCAAATTATAAAAATTCCATCAGGTCCATGCCATACACGCCCATTTTCTTCGTTTGTTTTCCAAACTAGTTTTTTTAACAACTCTTTCATCGCATCGATGATCCATGGCTCTAAATGCATACCTGCCACTGGGAGACCGTAATTATCACCGCGCGTATTTATATCCCTCTCAATTACCTTTATTTTGATTTTTGAATTAATTTTGGTAAGAGGGTTAGCACCAAAACGCCCCGATTCATCTTCATTTTCGTATTCCCGTTGACATTCTTCGTGTAAAGACATCAGTAGAGTTTGCAGTATTGATCTCTCACCATGATTTAGTATTCTCATTTGATGATCATCAATTGCCATAACAGCATAACGATGCATAAATGGCCTATCAACATCCTTATTCCATTTTATTTGATATTCACTGACTTCATTTTTTACAATCCACTCACTAAGTGGTAGCTTTCCTGGTGTCCATAAGGCTTGATCTTTTTTTGTGTCGTGAATATCTATCCTCGATAGTGTTTTAACTGCCTCATTAAAAAGGCCGTTAAGAAAACACGCATGAACCCAAAGAAATGCATTTTCACGCCGAACCTCCATGTCAGATCGTGTGAGTATTCGAGATTCTGCGGTTCTTATTGAAATCAAACCCATTTCTAACGACATCTTAAATAAGCCACCTATTTCAACAAAGTGTTCTTTTTCGGATGCCGGTAAATAATGAACCATATTCGCCAGATGAATGATCGGACTCATAACCAGTGTTTCAAATTTTTCTCGATTACTTTCTCCATTAAATCCCCTAGCATGCTTAATAACGTGAATCATTTCAGCGCTACTTTTAATCAGATTAGAAGAATCATCCCCTTTTATACCTTCTGGAAAAGCCGGAAGCCTGCCAAGATACCCACTTTTATTTATAGATTTAATCCCTTCATTATTACCATCATTAAATACAGGTGTTATTTGGATACCACCTTTTCTTTTTCTTTCAAGAAAAGGAAATAGGCTTTGTAGATCTAAAAATTTCATCAGATATGATCTCGTATCGAATCTCTAAAATTGTTTTTATTTACTGAATCAATTTTCTTTTGGATAAGGCGACGTATATATATAGGATTTCTTATGTTTTTAAATTTAATATCATCCATCCCGTTACGACCCGCTGAATCCATTCGAAGAGTTCCTATACCTAACATACGTTCAGTTATGCTTTGCGACACTTGAACTGTTTTTATATCCAAATATCTTATTTGAACCTGGCTTAACGCAATCAATCCTTTTCTTAAAATGACACCGTCATCCTCAAAATATATCCTGTTTGAAAAGTACGAATATATGAATCTCAAACCATACGCAAACCAAAACACGCCAAGAGCTTTCGTAAATCCAATTAAACCTGCTCTGTTAATCCACTCAGGAAAATCTTGTATTGCTACTAGTCTAAAAGCTAAATATATCGTACTGACTGGCTTTAATATCATGAAGACACCAACCATAATTTCGAGATAGTTTTCAATAAATCCAAGAAATGATTGTTTATATTCGCCTGATATTAAAAGTTCATCATGTCTTTCATTAGCATGAGTAATTTTGTTTCCAGTATTAGTTATAGTTTTAGAGGCAGTAAATCCAAACATTCCGTCTGGCATTACCTGGTATATATTTTTAGTTTCACGAGACAAAACAACTGCAAATTCTGTTGCGTCATCGTAGCTTGAAAAAGAATTATCTATAATACTGTATGCCTTCGGACTCATAATATATTTGACCTGCTGTTTTCGATTTTAACAAGTGTAAATCTTGCTGAAATTTCTTCTTTAACGCTTGTTTGTAACGCAAGGACATTAAATGGCTTAAGAAACTGTAAAAGCTTTAAATCTAGCCTCATTTTTTTTACTAAATTATCCCAATACATTTGATCGACACCTAAAACCACTTTCGATGCAACATTCGAAAAAAAATCATCTGAAAAATGCGTTGGTGATTGACTGGCACAAATTAAGCCTAATCCAAATTTACGCCCTTCCTTTGCTATCGTATTAATAATGTTGTTCTCATCGTCCCTGAAAAATAAATGGGCTTCATCGATAACAATAATTTCTCTAATGGCGCCACCACCTATGTGACCACGCTCCATTGCGCTTGCAAAAATTTCTTGTAATCGAAATTCGACAAACATCCGTTTTTCATCTTCTCTAAGTGCGCATAGATCATATCGCCAGACAGGAGTCGTTCCATCAAAAGGAGGTGTTTTGCATTTAAAAATACCTATCTCTTTAAGGTTTTCAAATCGATCAAATACAGACTTGAGCAAGTCCTTAGATTCATATTTAATAAAATCAGATAGTTCTTTACCCGTTTCTAAGTTTTCAATATATGACTTATACAGCGATATAGCTTCCGTTCGTAATTCCAGGGATTCCTTTAGTAGCTTTTCATCTTGCTGGCCACGTTTATGTAAATTTTTTGTATTACGGTATATTCTTGAGGTGGTTTTATTTAACTCTTCTAACTTTACAAACGATTTTGAGTCTCCACCAACCATTAATTGTTTAAGCTTCCCAAAAGAAAATCTGCAAGCATCGTCCATATTGGGGTATTTTTTTGCCCTTTTTCTTTCGAAGCCGTCATTTAGTAGCCATGATTTAGGGTTGTCTGCAAAGAATCCATTGGCCGCGTATAAATCTGTAAGAATGTTCCGCATAACTGCTATCTGACGCGGACCCAATTTATTTGTCCCATTAACTACCGCTATAAAATCTTGAATCCTTTTTCGCACTCCTCCAAAATGTTCATCAGACGACACGACAAATGGGTTTAACCCGTACTCAGTTGATTCAGAAAATTTTACAGAAGAGCATCCGTTTATCTCTATATCTCCATGCACATCCATGATGTGAATTCTTGGTGCGTTAGGCCGAGACAAAAATTTATTTATCAAACTTTTAAGAAATGTTGTTTTCCCCGTGCCTGATTTTCCAAGAACAAGCATGTGGGCATTTACCAATGATGTGTAATCCAAGATAACAGGAACATCTCTTTTGTTTTTGTTCAACTGGTAATCGTCTCTACCGATTTCTACATGCATGCTTTCATAAAATAATGATTATTGAATTCAAGATCGCATCTAAATCCGATCTTGCTCTTTGTTGCCATTCTATTGTGTAATTTAAATTTCTGTTTGGGCGAAAGGTGCCAAAAAAAAGCCCCATTCGAAAAACTTTAGTGATTGCTGTTATTTATTCGTGAGATTTTCAGACGATTTTCCAAAATATGTGCGGTTATACTCAGGAACAACTCGATGCCATTGCCGATCAAATTAACGCTAGACCCAGAAAGGGGCTCGGAGTACGATGCCCTCTAGCTGTATACAGAGAACTGCTTATAAACAGCTCGCAACACTCAACCCTGATTCATTAATTGCGAGGTGTTGCACTTCACTTTTGAATCCGCCCACAATTTAAAAACTAGTTCACATTTTCCAATAAGTCTATGAATAATATCGATAACAAAACAATACCGGAACTTCTAGAAATTATCGAAAAGGCCCAAGCTACATTAGAGATAAAACGACATGAGAAAAAAAACTCTATTATTGCCAAAATTAGAGAATTAGCACTATCAATTAATGTTTATGTTGAAATTACAGAACGAAATTCTGACAAAAAATTGACTAAAGTAGTCGCAAAATATCAAAATCCTAACAACCCTTTACAGATGTGGACAGGACGCGGACTTATTCCGAAATGGATGCAGGAAATGATTGATCAGGGGAGTTCCAAATCGGATTTTCTTATCACAAAATAGGGTCAAAAATCGTTTAAGAAAACCGATTGTCTTTGCTGTTTAGTGTATTGACCGAGAATTTATACTCAGGCACGCCAAATTGCCTGAAAATTTCGTTTTTGATGTTAGCCAATAGAGCTATGCCCTACAATATTGATTCACAATGGAATATAATAACCATAAGTTCTCGCAGTTAATAACTGCCAAAATCCAATCAGCAAACTTTTACAACCTAGAACTTAGAGACAGTTATGGCAGCACTAATAGAAGGAACGGTTAAGTGGTTCAACGATGATAAAGGCTTTGGCTTCATTGAGCAAAATGGTGGGAAGGATGTATTTGTACATTTTAGCACCATCCAGGGTAGTGGTCGAAAAACCTTGAAAGAAGGTCAGCGAGTGACTATGCAAGTGGTTACTAGCACAAAAGGTCCACAAGCAGAAAACGTCACGCCATTATAAAATATCATTTTTGGCCAGAATTACAGATGACAAAATCCCAACTGATTGCAGCGCTTGCTAACAAGCAACTGCACTTGTCTCATAATGATGCGGATGAAGCAGTCAATTCTATTATCCAGTCATTAACTGGTGCTCTCGCCGCTGGAATTCATGTTGAAATTCGTGGTTTTGGAACTTTTTCAACCATACCACGCGAAGCACGTATAGGCCGTAACCCCAAAACTGGTGAGTCCGTCAGTATTCCAACCCGACATGTCATCCATTTCAAGCCTGGATTGGATATGCGGGAACGCGTGGATCAATCACGACTTAAGCACCCAATCTTGAGGGTGTAAGCCTAAACTGGGGTAGTTACCACCGCTGAAAATCGTGGAAACGGAGCGCAAGCGAAGTGAAGATTTTTAGTCCCCGATAGGCGTAGCGCCGGGCGGGTTATCGCAGCGAAGCGAAGAAAACCTGCAAGGCATCGCGAAACGCCGTCAAGCCATTTGGAGCCTAGCTCTTAAGCCGTTTAGGCGCAAGAGCAGGCGACGAGGGCGAATCGGGGCCGCCGGAGGCATTAAATGGTCGCGTAGTTTTTGCCGCTTGTTGGGGCTGGGATGCCCCTAAACAAGCTTTCGCAAAAATAGCGACTCGCTTGATAGCTGTAAAAAGTCTCATCTTCTCCTGATCGGTGTATTAATTATGTATAATCAATAGATTAAGACTTTCTAAGATTTTAACTAGTATTTTATCACTAAGCCACAAAATACCTAAAATCACTATCAATAGGATATTTTTCGACTTATGAGAGACTGCATTTTAGATGCTTTTGGTTAAGTTTAACCAAGATGGCGGTTTTTACAGCTATGTGGTAACTGCCCCGACTTTGCGAAAACCCATGGTCGACCGGGCCTTGCATCCATTATGATGCTGCAAAACGTCTCTGAAATAATTCTGTGTTGGTTTAAAGTCACCCTGATATGAAAAAACTGGGCCGAAACGATCCCTGCCCCTGTGGCAGCGGTAAAAAATATAAGCAGTGCTGCTTGAAGACCGCAGACGCCCAGATTACGAATGATCGTTCTGAAGCCGTCCCGAAAGCCATACAGTGGCTCTTCACGAAGTATGAGCAGCCGGCCCATGCCGCGCTCGATGAAGGTTTTTTTGGTGGGCTCGACGACGCTGAATATGCAGGGCTTCAGGACCTGCCCGAGGACTCGTATGCCGGCATTATGATCAACGCCATGGAATGGCTGTTGGCGGATGGCATGGTGACTCTCAATGACCAGGACTGTCGTGTTGCGGCATTGTTACTTGGAAAAGGTGGTCCGCTATTATCTGCTGAACAGCGGCAATGGATTGAGCGTTTAACGGCCCTGCCCCTCAGACTTTACGAAATTGTGGAGGTGGTGCCCGGCAAATGCATGACCTTACGGGATGTTATGCTGCCCGAACGTCCGCCCGTCCTCGTCCAGGAAAAATCGGGCTCACAACAAGCCAACCGCTACGACCTGATCGCGGCACGCATCGTGCCTATTGACGCTCATTTTGAACTGTCCGGCGCCGCCTACTCTTTCCCCCGCCAGCGAAGCTGGGATTTGCTGGAAGAACTCAAAGACGAATTAGAGGGCGTCGAGCCGGATTCTCCTCTCGCCAAGGAAATCACCAGTGCCGTCATTCCGTATCACTGGCTCCAGTTATTTGTCAGGGCCTTTGAAATGCCGCCAGTGGTTGATCGTGTAACGGGTGAATCGCTCCTGTTCGTGACCGATCATTACCGGGTTCTGGATTGGGACGCATTGGACCAGGCGTTGTCCGGTGAAGCGGATATCGAAGGCAATCGTGATGCGGGTTGGAGCCGCATGTTTGTAGGCGAAGATGGGCTGACACGGCGAAGTCTCAGTATTAATCCAGGCAAACGCCCGGATCGAATCAAAGTGTCCTATCATACTCAACAGTATGCGGACGAAGGCAAACCTTGGTTCGAAGCGGTTTCAGGCACTGCTGTGGCCTTTATCAGCCGGGAACTAGCCGCCCCCAAAGGCATACTGGCTAATATGCAGCCTAATGACACCCAGGAAAGATCGGAACCGATACCACTGCCACCCGAGATAATAACCGAGCTCATAGAGAAGAGAATTAGGCAGCTTTACGCTGACTGGGCTGACAAGCCAATACCGATATTGAACGATCAAACGCCGCGCGAGGCCATCAGAACGCCGGAAGGACTGGAGCAAGTCAAATTCTTGCTGCACACCTACGAACATGGCGAAGCTCAGCAAGCCAAAGCGCAACACCGCCCTCCGGTTTCCTATGAATTTCTTTGGCAGTCTGTAGGGATTGCGCCGTAGTGATGTTCCATCGCGGCGAGACCCGAGACTGAGCGTCGAGCAGCTGGGATGGACAGGACGCCGCCGCAGTCAAACGCTGTGCCGGGGATGGGTATCAGGCACCCAGGACGGGGTTACAGGTCTTTAATGGTGGGGAACGCCTGTTTCGAAGCATTGACCCGGTTGCGCAAATCCAGTCCCGGTTTAAAGTGAACAGTGTGCCGACTAGGTAGACTGACAGGCTCCCCAGTCTTTGGATTCCTACCGATACGGGCTTTGCGGGGAATCGTTGAAAAACCACCAAATCCGCGAATTTCAATTCTATCGCCAGTGGCGACAGCGGTAGTCAAAACATCAATGATAGTGTTGACAGCGAGCTCTACGTCTTTTTGCAGCAGGTGCGCTTGCTTGGCGGCCAGCGCCCCGATCAGTTCCGATTTTGTCATCTGAAATGTCGAATGTTCGACAGTGAGTTAATCGCCGAATCATAGCGCAGTTTCACGAGGACTTCGAGCCACTCAACGCCCTCTATCTCTCAAGAGAATTTAACCGTTAACGGCGTCTTTTAAAGCCTTTCCGGCTTTAAAGCCTGGTAGTTTTGCCGCAGCAATTGTCAGTTCAGCGCCGGTTTGCGGATTGCGGCCCTGACGCTCAGCACGGTCCTTGACTTCGAAAGTGCCAAACCCCACTAACGATACCGAATCGCCGTTTTTCAAGGTATTTTGAATGGCACTGAGGATGCCATCCAAGCCCCGCCCGGCATCGGCTTTACTGAGATTCGCATGGCTGGCAATAGCGTCAATGAGTTCGGATTTATGCATGGTTTCCTCAAAAGATGGGATGTAAAAAAACTAGCCGGCGAAAACGTCGGCGTCTAAGATCTAATCAACACACAAGCGATCATTGCACACTATGGAATTGTGGCGTTGATGATCGCAGTTTCAACACCATCCTTCAAGCAAGCATCACACCGTATACCGGATTTAGTGATCACGCTATATCCGGGTATGATTTATCATCCTCAAGCCACCCCTGCCTAACCAAGTGATGTCACATGAGCAACGTCTATCCCCTACTTCCACGACTTACCGTCAATAGTCAGTTTATCGATGATTTTCTGACCGCCGAAGCACCCTGCTGTGCGTTGGGCCTCGTTGAGGAACGGAAACAAACCTTCGGCGTTTTGGCACTTCGGCCCGAAATGGTTATTCCTGAGGAGTACACCCGCACCGGTTTTAGTTTCGGGCATTCGTTGTACGGTAATGCCGACTGCGTCGTGGTTCACTTTGGCTTCCACTTCTACCATTACGCCACATTCAATCTACTGGTGAACCCGAACAACCCGGTCGTGCAGACTGTCTTAAATAAAATGCTCGAAACCGGGAATTACTTTATTTTCGCAGTCGATCCCAAAGGGAGCGTCACCGCTTTCCGGTCGGAATTGGGGCAGGATGATTTAATCGAGCTGAAAAGCAACCTGCCGCTCATTCAAAATGCAAAGACCACCGACGCCCAATACAGGAAAACGGTAGCCATGTTCGAGCGAAATCCAAACCCGTCAGGGCAAATGCTCAATTGGGTTTGCCGCGATAACACCGATTATCTTGACCTCTCCCAGCATCGGCTAGAACTGAATCCTGTCGCCCAACCCGACACACCCAAGTACTCACCACCCGAAGACCTCTTTGAAAGTAGCCTCATTCCCTGCGATCACTGCGGGGAGTGGGCGGCGCAATTGATCTTTGCCGACGATAGTGCCGATGAAAACGTACTTGAAGTTTGCGCTCAAACCATGGTCCACCAATATAGTGAAATCAATGTGCCGACTTGGGTCATCGGCGAACCACTGGGAACACCAGGCTTCGATACCAAAACCAGAGTATTGAAAATATGGCCGAACCGTGAGCCCATTCAGCTAAAGACGGCCAATGAATTTGATGAGGAACTGGATGAATTATTGGCACGTCACTGTAAAACGGGTGATGAAACTACACAGGACCAGGCGCCGGAGGATCAACAAATTCAGTGGCACCCCATTAGTATGTTGCCTACCTTCACCTTTATGGTGGACGGCATGCTGGAGGAATCCATGGTTCAGTTGGACAACCTACGTCAGGCAATAGCCAAACCTTATGTATTGGACGATGCCACCCTGAATCGGGTTTTTGATCTATATGACAAGCAATTGGACGACCAAAGGTATTTCCTGGAACAGTTTTCCCGATGGCAACAGGATCGACTAAGCGCTGCACAAACCAAGGAAGTTAATCGTCTGATTAAACAATCGGCAACATTAAAGGCAGTCAACGAAGAAATTCTACAGATCGCGAACAGCATCAAACATGAAACGATTGATCAAATCCTGGCAATGGATGAAGTGGAACTGGCAATAGCCGTGTTATCGGGCAAAATAAAACCGCCGATGCTGTAAGGCGTTCCGAGACGATTACGCCGGTAGTTGTAACGGCTTCTGGAAGTGGCGAACTGTCACAATCGACCCCAAGCTGCCATTCGGCCTAATTTTTAAATGTCTCTTGATGTATACAAAGCTGTCGGTCAGTTAAGCATTAACAATTAAGGAGTATGAAATTTTTTGGATAGATTTTATTAGGCTCTGCAATCTGGCGATCGAGGGAAAGGGATTGGAGGGATGTCCATGTACTTACAATCCTACTGAGCTATTATAGGACCTATCAATAATGTTTATATATTTCAATTAGTTACAACTGTTTTTTTAAATATGATATAGAAAAACGATAGACTTGATTTTTTCTTGTTGAATTCGATCGCTTTTCTGGGTTTGAGGCTACTTATAGATTATAGTGGTGAGGAGAATAGAAAAATATGTTAGGTACAATTGAAAATACCAGTTTTATGTGTTAAAACATCAACAAGAGTAAAGGCCAATTCTACCAAATGGTGGAAGCGGAAAGTCTTAGGGTTCTTGTTGCGAGGATTGCTGGATTGCCTCTTTGATCGGTTAAATTAGGTGAAAATTTATTGTAATAACCAATTCAAGGAAACATAATGCACTCAACTCAACTCAACTCAACTCAACTCAAGTATAGCCAGTTCATTTCTGAATTTTAGTAAAAATAAACAGTTTATTACTTCTGCTTTATTGGGTGGACTTCTGACAATTGCTCCTACTATTCAAGCTAAAGCAGATACATTGTACGATTTCAGTTACAAATTCAATTCAGGTGATGTTGTTACAGGTTCTTTCATGGGTAATCCTAACGGAAACTTAATTACAAATCTGACAGATATAAGTGTTTCCTTGGATGGTGTTACTTTTAATGGTAATGGCAGTCTGAGTGCTTTTGCTTGGAGTTATGATGGCTTTAATTTTGGCCCCTACTTTACAGGTGCTGTAGCTTCATTCAACGGTTTACAAAATAATTTCTATTTTGTGGACACGACGTCCCCAAGAACAAGTGTTGGCACTAATTATTTTTTAAGTGAAACCACCCCTATTACTTTTTGTATATCCTCAAATCACGGTGGTTGTATTTCTAACAATCCCACTAATTTTGTGGCAGCTACTTTTGTAGGTGGTAAATCTGTGTCTGATGGTATAGGTAATTCATTACCAAACAATAGTTGGACTGTCACAGCAGTTCCCGAAGCTGGCGAATGGGCAATGATGTTATTAGGTTTGCCATTATTAGGCTGGGTTGTTCGTCGTAAACAAACGGCTATGCAAATTGCTTCAGCATAGTTAAAAAATATTTAACAAAGAGTAAAGGCCAATTCTATCAAATGGTAGAAGCGGAAAGTCTTAGGGTTCTTGTTGCGAGGATTGCTGGATTGCCTCTTTGATCGGTTAAATTAGGTGAAAATTTATTGTAATAACCAATTCAAGGAAACATAATGCACTCAACTCAACTCAACTCAACTCAACTCGAGTATAGCCAGTTCATTTCTGGATTTTAGCAAAAATAAGCACTTTATTACTTCTGCTTTAAAATTTTTTTCTTCCTGTCTACTTTTGTCTTCAAGTATGGCGGTTCAAGCTAACGATTTTACATACCAAATTGACGTTAACTACGCTGTATCCGGCTATGAACCAGTATTCATCCCTGAGTTTGGTACCAGCGCAATTATTGATATTACAGTCAATAATGGCAACACAACCAATATGTCCCAGTCATATAGTTTTACTGATATTAAAAGTATTTCTGTAAGTACATTAGCAAGCGGTGGTACATTTCAGCTTACTACCAATTATGCAACTTATGGTCAAGATATGTCTGCTTACAATCTTCTTACAACTAATTCAAGTGGCGCGGGTGTATTTTATATAGGTGGACAAAATAATATATATTTAGGCCCACAGTATGCTTTTTATTCTGATACCCCTATCTACTCAAATGGTAAATTCATTGGAATTGGTGAAAATGCATATGGATACATTACTCTTAGCGATTTTAGCAGCACCACATCACAAGGTATATTAATTGCTGGTTTTAATGGTAGTCAAATTAATTTATCTGCAACAAATATTACCTCCGCAGTTCCAGAAGCTGGAGAATGGGCAATGATGTTATTAGGCTTGCCATTAGTAGGCTGGGTCGTTCGTCGTAAACAATCTGCAATGCAAATCGCTACAGCATAATTCTACAGTTGGATAGCCAGAACATTCTAAATCTGGCTATCCAGTGGATCTTGATTCAGAAGTTCATGCCTATTAATTCATTTTCAATGAATGGCAGCTATATAAATCAGTCCTGTCGTTCGTTTAAATTTTTGACTGTCTCTTTATGGCCGCTATGCATAGATGACAACTATGTATAGTAGCGTTTTATTTTGCTCAGAAACCCACGCACTACCAGTAAAGCCTGGTAGTGCGCTATACATAGTTATAGTTCTTTAAGGAACTGCATCAATTCATCATCAGCCGGATGGTAACGACAAAGGATGGTGTCTGGCTCTTGGAGCCTGGCAAGAGCCTTTTCCTTCATCGCCAAATCGGCCTCAACATATCGATGTGTGGTGGTTGTGCTTTCATGACCCAACCACAAAGCGATTACACTGAAAGCAACACCCGACTGTAACAGATGCATGGCGGTCGTATGCCTTATGATATGCGGCGATATTTTTCGTTTGGAGAGGCTGCTATACACCTTAGCTGCACGAGCTACCGCAATGTTTAGGCGTTGCGTGACATTACACCGTGTCATCGTATTACCATCCCGATTGGGCAACAACGCGGTGTCTGTTCCCAGTGTTGGGTTACGTCGTAACCAGAGTCCGATTTCCTGAACTGTGCTTTTCCATAAAGGTGTTGATCGCTGTTTGCGACCCTTGCCACGTAAATGTACGCATGCGGATTCACCCAACACCACATCGCCCACCTTAACACCAATGATTTCTGAGACACGAGCGCCTGTGTTATAAAGCATGGCGAATAATAGATGGTCACGTTGCGAAGTCCAAGTATCCCCGGGCTGCCCAATCACCGCCAACATTTCATCACGGTTCAAGAAGCCCAACACTGGACGCTCAAAACGCTTCATGGGTACGCCCAACGCTTGTTCAATGACAAAGAAAGATGTTACGTCACGCCGTGCTGCAAACTTAAGAAACGCACGCAACGCCGTCAGTCTCAGGTTGCGGCTGCGCACCGAATTTTGTCGTTCTTGTTCCAAGTGATCCAGAAACGCCAGTATCAACTCCGGTACGATGTCGTTTAAGTCGGCATTTTACCCAGGCGATGACGTGCAAAGTCCAGGAACAACAGCATGGCATCCCGGTAGGAAGCAATCGTGCGAGGACTTAATGCGCGCTGGGTCACCAGATATTCCGTAAAAAATTGCTGGACTAAAGCAGCAAATGAAACCGGCCGAGGCGCTGTTATTTCAGTCATGGTACACCTCCGGCATTTGCGTGAAGCTTTCAAACTTTTCTGCCGCCACCGCCATGAGCTGGGGGATGCCGGTCAGATACCAATATGTGTTGGTCACATTGGTATGGCCCAGATACGTGGACAAGGCCAACATATGCTGGTCGACATCCAAACCTTGTGACTGCCAAAGCAGCACGCGGCGTACGACAAAGGTGTGCCTCAAATCATGGATTCGTGGGCCGTTGTGCGCACCGCGATTGAGCCAACCTAATTGGTCACGTAAATTGATGAAGACACGATGAACTTGCCGAAGATCCAGGCTATGCCCGAGATGCCGACCCCGTGTGCCGACGAAAAATGGCGTATCATTCACCACTTCAATAGACAAATTTCGCTGTGACCGATAGTGTTTCAGTGCCTCTACAGTACTTGGATGGAGCGGAACATGGCGTGACTTGGCAAATTTGGTTTGCCGTATGGTCAGCATACCTGATTTTAGATCGACATCCGTATCTAGCAGATGCACCGCTTCAGAAACACGAAGCCCACTGGATGCTATTAAGCCGAACAGCGTTTCGTAGGTGGCACCACGCAACCCTGGAATGAATGAACCCAGATTACGGGCTGCTGCCAACAAATCGATAATTTCCTGCTCGCTATAAATGTGCGGTGCCAAGCGCTGGCCAATTCGACCAAAGATACTATCGTCTGGCACCTCGGTACGGGGTTCAAATTGTTGTAGGTAACAGCAAAACGGACGTAACTTTTTCAGTCGTCGCGCCCAAGTGGATGGTTTATCACTCTTGCCCTGGTCTTGCCGTGCCCAATCGGCCATGATCTCAACGGTCAAGGGTTCTTGGCTATTAAGGGAGTCGGCGTAGCGGGCAAAACTCATCACCGAATAGCCCGAACTGCGCAAGCCAAAACCCAGCCGACGACGCTCACCCAGGTAATTTTCGGCATGTGTTTGCAGGGTGATGTATGCATTCATGACACACTCCCTGGCCAAGGCAAGGCCACCGCTGCAAGATTTTTGCTGTCGAGTTTAGCGTAAACTAGGGTGGTATTCAGTGAGCGGTGCCGCAAGACATCGGCCACCTCTTTAATCGAACTGCCGCCCGCCAATAGTCGGCTGGCCATAGTGTGCCGCAGAAGATGTGAACGCGTGTAGGGCAATCCGGCATGGGCATAAGCCTGCCGTATCGATTTTTGGATGAGATCAGGGCCGACAGGCTGGTCGCGTGGTGCAACGTTGCGCACAAACACCGCCCGGTTGGTGGTTTGTGGCCGCTCGAACTTCAAATAATCGGCAATGGCTTGGCCGGTTGCAGCGGGTAACGGCATGACATCGTCGCGACGGCCTTTGGTGTGTCGCAGCGTGATAGTCGCAGCCGACCAGTCAATGTCATCAAGCCCAAGTTGGGCCACCTCGCAGCTTCGCAAGCCAAGATCCAGCGCACAATGCACGATGGCTGCCGTTCTGCGTGAAGCTGCGCCGCCATAGTCAAGGGCGGCCAATAAACGTTCAATTTCATTAGTGTTCAATGTTTTCGGTAAAGAAGCCTGTTGCCAATTGGCTGGATAGCTGGTGACACCAATTAAATGATGCACCCTATCACCCAGGGTGGTACGGTAACGAAAATAGCCGCGTAATGCCGAGATAGTGCCTTTTATACTGGCGGGAACTTTGCAAAACTCGCCCTGACAGGCGACAAACTTGCGTATATCGTCGGGCCTGAAAGTGCTGACCACAATGGCTTGATCGGCAAACTGCCCAAAAAGCAGGCGGCGAATGACAGCAATAGATTGTTTACGCGTTATGGGTGCGAGTCCTCGGACACGGTTCATATACTCATCGAATCGGCGCAACTCCTCATCCACCGGCGTTAGCCCTATTGCTGGATCGGCGATGACGGCATTGGCGCGCAGCTGAACAAGAAGATGACCAAGTGCTGCATGCAAATCTTGTCGGTGGTGGTATACAGGTTTTTTACAGTTACACCGAGGCAGGTGATCGTTAAGAAATTGGTGTATTAGCTTTTCATCGATGCTTTTAACATCAATATTGCATAGGGTTATCCAGTGCGCAAAGTGGGCCAGTCCAGCAAGGTAATTATTAATCGTGTTTGGTGCATAGCGGCAATCAAACATATGCAGCATGAAAGCATCTACGAAAGGTGCCAATTGGCTCTCAAATAGCCAATTGCTTGTGTGGTGGTCAGAGTTCATTTGAACCTCCTGAAGTGAGTGAGTTTCCACTTCAGAACTACGGTAAAACTATGTCAAGCTAAAAGACTACACTTTTAAAAATAGTCAAAAAAATTAAGGATTTGCATACAGAAGCTTATTGTTACTACACATAGTTATCTTCTATGCATAGCGGCCACTATGAATATCTATCCATAGTGGCCGATAGCCGCTATTCGCGAAAATCAGTATCCGGACAGACTGCCGCGAGTGTTTCATTTAAGCCTGCCAAGCCGATGCAAAATCATAAATATGTTATTACATATGACACACTATGCAATAACAAAGTTTCAACCTTGTTATATAATAAGCTCACCTTCAAAGGGGAGCTATCATGACAATCGACGAACTTAAGAACCTTATCCAAGCCGAAGATGTAGAACTTATCCGGTTTTACGGCAATGCTGACTCATCCGGCAAAATGGTTTGGACAATCGCCGCCTACGGTAAGCCATCCGTCTACGCCTTTGGGCATTGCGTGACCAATTCTAGCCGAGACAAGAAAAACAAGGACTACACCAGCCTAGACCGCGCCTACAATGCCATTAAAGCCTCTGGCTACAAAGGCCGCTTTGAGGTTGACGACGGCAGCATTTTTGCTCACAACGTACCACATTAACCCGCCTGTGGTGTAGATGAGTACCTTTATTATATTGCATCTGTGATTTTATGGTGAGTCAGTCTGACCGGTTTCAAACGTGATCCAATACAACTATGCCAAAAAAACGCCTTCTAAATAAGCAAGGCGTTGCAGAGTGCCGCTTTTAAGCGGCAATGACATGAAAAAACTAGACTCTGATACCCCGTCGATTTTCTTGCCGTTGCATCAATTTTTCTGAAAGTTGCTCCTTTTGGGCTTGCTGCTGCTGTTCCTCTAGCGCTTGTTCCTGGCGTTCAACAATCGTATCGACAATAGCCCTAACTTGGGGTAGTTACCACATAGCTGTAAAAAGTCTCATCTTCTCCTGATCGGTGTATTAATTATGTATAATCAATAGATTAAGACTTTCTAAGATTTTAACTAGTATTTTATCACTAAGCCACAAAATACCTAAAATCACTATCAATAGGATATTTTTCGACTTATGAGAGACTGCATTTTAGATGCTTTTGGTTAAGTTTAACCAAGATGGCGGTTTTTACAGCTATGTGGTAACTGCCCCATGCTGGATTTTTACGCGGATTGGTGTGTTTTCTGCAAGGAAATGGAAGCCTATACGTTTAAAAATGCCGAAGTGCAAAAAAACTTAGCGCAGTCTGTATTTTTACGTGCCGACGTTACCGAAAACAATCAAAACGATAAAGCCTTATTAAAACACTTTGGATTAATTGGTCCGCCGGGCATTATCTTTTTTGCAGCGGATGGGCAGGAAAAAACCAGTAGTCGGGTAGTGGGTTATCAGGATGCCGCGCAGTTTTTGCAGACTTTGCAAAAATTGCATTAATCAATTACGCACGATTGTTGGGTTATCTCAATAGCGCTAACCCAACAGTCGAAACTATCATCTTATGCCACACTTAGCTATTGGCTTAAGGGTTGTACCAACCCAATCCGCTTAGAATGTTTTTTGTTGTACAACAATTTTGTTATGTATATAATTAATTAACAACATAGTTATACAACAAAATTGTCTAGGAATAATTTATGTCCGATTTTTATACAGAATCGCCACTGGAGCCAGAGGATCTCTGGTTTCGGGATGATTTCATAGATCTGTTATGGGAAACTTTACGAACCGAACACGTTTTGTTGACGGCACCACGTCGAACCGGCAAAACCAGCGTTATGGATCATTTGGCTGCATATCCACAGGCCGGGTATTCTGCAATTTCAATATTTGTGCAAGATATTGATCATCCCGCCGAATTTCTATTGACACTTTTGGATGCTTTCGAAGCAAAGCACCCGCAGTTGTTTCGCAACATATTTCAAACCGGTTCTGAATGTATTGGAAAGCTACTTGGTCAAGTGGAAAAAGTCGAGATTGCCGGATTCAAAGTGGCACTGCGTCAGCAAATTCCCAATTTGCACGATGAATGGAAGGCCTTGGGGGATGATGATTTCTTCGCCGTGGTTAGGCAATCGAAAACACCGTTGCTATTCATAGTAGACGAATTTCCGGATATGATCCTGAACATGAAGCGTAACCATCCGGATTTGGTGCGTCCGTTTTTAGCCTGGTTTCGTGGTCATTGCCTGAATCCGCGTCCAAAGCATGATTCTGTGCGTTGGCTGCTGGGTGGCTCAGTCAATCTTTCCAGCACCCTGGATGCAATGGATTCCCTCGACTTGATCAACGCTTTGCACGAAGAACGTCTCCCTGTCTTAACCTCGTCTCAGGTCGAGGAGTTTGTGTTGAGCATGTTAGCAGAGCGTAATGTGGACATGGATGAGGGTATACCCAGGGAAGTGGCACAACGAATTGGTCGTCCAGTGCCATTATTTTTGCAAATGATCACCCAGGATCTTTATCGCACCAGTAAACGGGAATCTCGGCCACTGGTTTTGAACGATGTCAAAATCGCATTTGGCGATTTGATCGTTAGCAGCGCAGCACGCGATAAACTGCAACATTACTACTCGCGCATCCATCAATATTACGACGAACCCAAACGCACAGCCGCCTATGCGCTATTGGCCAAACTAAGCCTAAGCCCAGTTGATCTGGAGCGTTCGACATTGCTACAAGAGTTTGAACGTATTATTCAATCGCTAGGTATTTCGCCAGCCGATCATGAGCGAAAACGTCTGTTCAATCAGTTGCTACGCGATCTCGAAAACGATTTTTACGTGGTAGAGGCATCGCCAGACCAATACGACTTTGCCAGCGGTTTACTCAAAGATTGGTGGAGAAAATACTATGCGTGATTCGCGTCCCAGTTCGCAATTAGGTCTGTATCGCGCCGGTATCACAGGTCCAGAGCATAGACGCAGTATCACTGTGGGTCGGGAGTCGCTATTCCAGGATGTTATCGAGATTTTGCGCAAAACGATTAACAAGAAACCCAAACATCACTTTCTGTTTATCGGGCCGCGTGGTATGGGTGACCGTAAGGATTCGCGCGATTTTGGGCAATAGTGGCTAAAATCATGTGTTTTAGCATCTATTATGCAAAATTATCATATTTAGCCTGTCGGAAAACAACTGTTTTCCGATGGGTTTAATAAAATACCACTTTTGTCACTAAAATCGGCCTCAATAATGTACGAAAAACGGTGTCGCTATGTTGTGTTATACGGAAACCAAGTATAACTGGTTTTACGCGCATTATCATGGTTGCTATTGCCCAAAATCGCACGAATCCTTACCTTGACACGAGATGATTTAAACCAAGTTCATTTTCGAACTTTCGTAATGCATTTTCGAAGCGCTTACCATTGAGGCGGGCTTCGTCCACAGAATCAAGAAAAAACCAGGCATCTGCTCTTGGATCAGTTTTCCAGCATTGAAAGGACTGAATTGAAACGGCATCGAGAGCAGCTTCAAAACCATCATCAGCCAAATCTTCAATTCTGACAAAGAAGGCTGGATACCCGGCTTCACTCAGCACTTTGGCGCGATTTTGTAGCTCTTGGGTTTTCCCACTTAAAGCTTCTGCAAGTAGTACCACGCGGCGATGCTTGAGTATTTCGCCCCAATCTAATTTGCGATCCGAGTATGCTAGCCAATCAAAATCTGGTTCTTGGTCTTGGTTTCGGTCAATATCCAAAGGAGAAAATTGACGATTTAAGTCAACAAAATTCATTATCTAAACAAACCTCACTTCCACTATTTCATTTAATCGCTTCCTACGTAACTCCCAATCTTTCATCACTGCCGACAGCAGACGGTAAAATGCCGATCCATGATTATGCTCTTTCAAATGGCACAACTCATGAGTAATGACGTAATCAATACAGTCTTTGGGTGCCGCAATTAATTCTGGATTCAGGGTGATAATGCCCTTGCCGGTGCAACTTCCCCAGCGTTTAGACATAAATCGAAGATGGAAGCCTTTGTCGTGAACAATGCCCAAACGCTCGATATGTTGGACACATTGAATATAGCGCTCAGTAAATACCATTAGCGCTTTTGAACGGTACCAGGCTTGTAAAAGCCGTTGCACACGTAAGTAATCTTGCGGATAGCGGGTTTCAACCTGAAGCTTACCGCGTGTCAATTTGACGATTTCATCCGAGCCCTCAATAATTTTTAATCGGTACTGCCGACCTAAATAGCGGTGCGTTTCGCCGGAAACATAGCGTCTTTCAGACAGTGGAGCCGGATAGTGTTCAAATTGCCGCTGTTGTTTGAGTATCCATGCTGCCCGTTTTTTGACCTTACCGTAAACCTTATCGATGTCTGCCAACATCGGAGCATCGACCCCCACTTTGCCGTCTGGATACACATGAATAGCCAGTGTCTTACGATCAGCAAAATTTAACGAAAAGCTAATTTCCGTCTCTCCATATAAAATCGAATGCTGTAATGAAGGTGAATCGTTCGATTGCATCGGCTACGAGTCCCTGCGTTCGGCGATGGCCATCAGTTGATTGATCATGGCTTCAATGATGCCGAAATCAATTTCCAGCTCATAGCGTCCTTTAAGACTGTAAAAGTAATCCTCAATGTCGTTGATCATGTGATTTTTCACGTCCCGACTGCGTGTCCAGTCGCGGATTTTATGACTATTGACAATATCCTCGATTCGTATAGCCATATCTGCAACAAACTCATCTAGCGGATGACCTTGTAAATCGTACCGAGTCATCGGCTCCAATAGTGCGCCATAATATGCTTTTGCGTCATCGCGCGTTCTAAGTTTGTCCGGAAGTTCAGACCCTCTTTTGCCACGTAATTCATCCAGTGCTTTGCGGATTTTTTTCAGATATTCCATATCCGATAGGCGTTTGGCCCGGTGCTCAGCAATAGCTTCGTCAATCAGCTGCGAAAGCCGTTTGTAAAGTGCCGGATCTTCTTCCATTTTTTCGGTGATAGTCTTTTTCATCCGCGAGGCAATGGCGTCGGCTTTGCCGGCATCGCCTTCAATGGCTTCGATTTCCTTCTCGAATTCGTCAATGGCGAAAACATTCACTGGGGCTATGAGTTGGGTTACAGCAGCGGCACCAATATACTTATTCACCATATTGCGGATTTGTATTTCATAGGATGAATAATCCACTGCTTCACCATAACGTTGCTTCACAGCAGTGCGTAGGTTGAGGAAGTATTTCAAATCGTTTTTATAACGGTTAACCTTAACCTCCGGCGTTTCATCCTGAAACTTAGCATTGGCCAAAGCCAATTGTAGTGTTTTGGCAAATAGAGAAAGTGTTTCATAAAAGCGTTGCCGCCGATCTTCTGGTTCCAGATGCCGCTGCATCGCTTCCAAGTCTTTTTGGTTGCCGACTTCCTTGAACACTTCCCACGTATTGGTATCGCGTTGCGGCAAGAGGCGGATTTCTTCGCTCACATCGGTTAATGAGCCTTCGATGTCTTCCTTGTCGAAGCCTTCATTTTCCAAGGCAGCATAAGTGTCTATGGCGTCGTTCAGTTCGCCAAAAATTCCTCGATAATCAATAATCAAGCCATAATCCTTGCCTTCAAATAGCCGGTTTACACGGGCGATGGCTTGTAGGATGTTGTGTTCTTTAAGCCGTTTGTCCAAATAAAGCACCGTATTTCTGGGTGCATCGAAGCCGGTCAGTAACTTATCGACGACGATTAAGATTTCAGGGTCATCGGAATGTTTGAAAGCATTGATAATACTGTCTTGGTATTTTTGATCGTTTCCGTACTTGGCCATCATGGTTTTCCAGAAGGCTTGTACTTCTTCCAGTGTATTCTCATCCACGCTGGTATTGCCTTCACGGGTATCAGGTGCAGAAATCACCAATTCCGTGCTTACGTCGCCGAATTCATCAAAATATTTTTTATATCGCAACGCCATGGCCTTACTGGAAACGGCCAGTTGGCCCTTTTTGCCGGTATCTTTGAAGTTGTGTTTGAAGTGCTGGCCGATATCGTAGGCAATTTCGGCAATGCGCTGATCCGATTTGCTCAACTCATCTTCGCGGCGAAATTTATTTTTTAGGTCGGCCTTTTGTTGTGGGGTCAGGTCCTTGGTGATGCGTTCGAACCATTTATCGATCTGCGCCTGGTCACCGTGTAACTCACTCATGCGGCCTTCATAAAGCAATGGCGTTACAGCACCATCAGCAACCGCCTGATTCATGGTGTATTTATGAATAAACCCGCCGAATTTTTTGGCTGTGGTCTTTTCCTTTTTGAGTAAGGGTGTACCGGTAAAGCCGATATAGCAAGCATTAGGAAACACGTTCTGCATTTTGGCGTGGGACACGCCGTATTGCGAACGGTGCGATTCGTCGACCAACACAAAGATATTACTGCTTTCGTCCCGAATTTTTCGCTTCCGGCTGGCTGATTCGAACTTATCGATAATGGTAGTGATAATTGTGGCTTTGTCGTGAGCGATCAGTTCCAGCAAGTGCTCGCCGGTTTTGGCTTGTACTACCGGCTTACCACAGGCATGGAAGGTTTTGTAAATCTGGTCATCCAGGTCCACCCGGTCGGTGACCAAGACAATTTTCTGATTGTGTATGCTCGGTTCCAGTACCAATGCCTTAGCCAACATTACCATGGTTAACGATTTAC
Source organism: Methylomonas sp. AM2-LC (assembly GCF_039904985.1). Lineage (NCBI taxonomy): Bacteria > Pseudomonadati > Pseudomonadota > Gammaproteobacteria > Methylococcales > Methylococcaceae > Methylomonas > Methylomonas sp. AM2-LC. The sequence continues at coordinate 8,248 of NZ_CP157006.1, read as the reverse complement.
CCGAGCCAGTCGTATGCCAAATCACACCGCCTGGCCGTTGACTATCTCCACGACTATGGGTCACTCGATCCAAGGTCGCTTTAACCGCAAAGTATTGCTGATAGCGGCCAATTTTCTTTTCTTTGTTATCAAATACGATGAATTGGTAAATTAGTTCTAGCAATCGCTCCGGTCGCAGCAGACTATGTATAGCCTTATCCTGGGGCGATGGCAATCGCTCGCCCGATTGCCAGAGTTTTTCCATGTAATCCTGCTGTTGTTCCGTCCGTTCAGCGAACAACTTAGCTTTAAACTCAGTGCTAGCTGGGGTGTTAACCAGATTATGCAGACATTCCTCTTGGGTGCCTTTGTCGTCTTCCTTCCAAAGTGCCCAAAACTTAGCCGGTGTACCGGTTGTGCCGTACAGAGCCTTGTTTTGGCAGACTGAAAGCAACACTTGGCTAAACGTAAACAACTCAGGAATTTCATCACTTCGCTGATTACGCAAATGCTGACTGATGCCTTCTTCTGCCGCGTCCTTTAAATCAGGCCGCTTGCATTCGATCACTGCCAACGGGATGCCATTGACGAATAGCACAATATCTGGCCGGCGGGTGAGTTTGCTGTTACGACGTTCCAGTACGAACTCGTCACAGATGTGGTACACGTTGTTTTCCGGATGCTGCCAGTCGATGTAGTGCAGAGAAAAGCTTTTAGTGTAGCCGTCGATGGTTTGTTCTAGGCTTTTGCCCAGGGTCAGCAGGTCGTAAACCTGCTCGCTGGTATTCATCAAGCTGTCGAACGGAATACCGGCCAGGGCCTGCACCGCTTTTTGGATATTGCCGTCGCTGAACGGGTACTGCTTGCCTTTGAAGGTAATGCTATTGAATTTTTGCAGTTGCTCGGCAAGCACACTTTCCAAAACGCATTTGGAAGTCCTACCACTACGTAATACCAATTGTTCTGAAGATGTTAGATAGTTAAAGCCTAACTTTTGCAGCAATACAACAGCAGGTAGTAGCGATGACAAGTCTTCCAAATAATCATGTACAGCCATTGTTGCTTTCCTTTATAGCTATTAGATGTTGTAATTCGGCGTTATTGTTGTTTTAATCCCCGAATGTCTTGATCTTGCGAATTTCAACAGTCGTTTTGCACTAATTAAAGTTGACAACTGTTCGTATTTGACTACAATTGCCTGCAACACGGCCCCTTTCGGTTTAGCTACTTCGGTAGTTGAGCTGCTTAGGGGTTTTTTATTGCCTGACAATTTTGTGTTCTTGATTACCACGCCCATTGCTCCCAGCCATCTACAGCTCCCATCCCGTTAAGATTAAGACCTACATGCTGTAAGTCTGGAAACTCCAATAACAATGCTGTTAATCGTTGCCCCCAACTTGAACTAGGATTGATAATTGTCAGCAGATGCTTGGCAATACACAGCAGTAAAAATGGCCGTGCCAGCAAATGTGCTTCACCCTGAAAGGGATCAACCCAAGACACTTCGCCGACTTTTGGTAGTTTAGGCTGATCAATAATATTACGATTCCAGAGACGGCTATGATGGGCACAGACATTGCGCAAGTAATTCAAGCTGCGTAGCCAGGATGCAAAGATTCGACCGTTACTAACACCATATTTACTTGCAATCGCATCTTGGTCAGCTTCTTTCATGCCTGCAAATAACGTGGATAGTGTTCCAAAGTCCCAAATTTCACAGATAACCCAAATAGGCAAAGGAAACCCATATTTGGCTTTGTTGTGCTTAATGAATTCTTCTTTTGAGCGGGAAACCAAGGTGGATTGCTTGCTCAACCACTGGTGATGATCGCTTAGGCCTGTTTTTTCATCGAGCTTCGCCGAAAAGTCTTCAAACAACAATTCCGGCTTGAGGTAAGCAAAGGGGTCTTTTTTACCAAGTGAGTGGGAAATATCAACGCGCATACCAATTTCGATACGCTCCAGAGCATCCAATACCAACAATCGCAATTTTTTATCGAATACGTAGAGCTCGACCGCATTCTGAAAACTGGCCCCCGTTTTAAAATCATCCAGCACTAAACGATTGGTACTACCGAGCTTAAATTTTTTTCCATTTGTCGCCGCTAAAGGGCAATAAATACCACTGCGTTCTCTAAATGGATACCAATACCCACTCAATCGGTAATAACCTATGCGTTCCAGATAATGTAACGCCTTGGCTCTATCGGTAACGATCATGCCACGCTGAATCAATTGATCCAGTTGATTTTCATAGCTTTTCCATGGTTTATCGTACGCCACTAAATAATATCTCCAAGACTCACTAATTTTTCAAGCATAACCAGCATATTTTATCGATAAAATCAGTGCAAAATACAACTGGCAATAATATCAATACCAATAGGAAAAAATATAAGGACAAAGGCACTTTATCCCTAAAAAAACTAAATTTCCTTTGTTCATCAATCCAATCGATTTGGTGTTGCCAAAAGAATTTATAGTGGGCATACCAGTCGCTAAATAGGATCTGTTTGCTAATAGCTAACTGATAGTAGTTATCTTCCATAGCACACAATTCAGCTTCTATACCCCTTAATTCATCGGGTTGAGCCGACTTCGTCCTGTAATATAGACGCTTTAGATTGTTAAATATTTTAGTAATTTCCTTCCCTGCGGATTCATATTCCATTTTTGCGGCATCATAAAATGATATATAGAGCCCAGAGATACCAATAACAATAAAAGTTGCCGATAAATAGTTGTTTGTCAAAGCGTTTACAAACAAGGAAAAAATACCAACTGCCGTAGATATAAAGCCAATAAGGCCAGGTGCTTTGTCTACGATGTCATAAGTAGCAAAATGTAGCTTCGCCCCAAAACCGACGTTATAACCAGTTTCGGCAATATGTTTTAGAAGATCATTTTTTTCCAAGGTCTACTCCCATCTGATTGGAACATCAATTCTATCTTTAGCGACGACTATGCCATCCTTAATAACAAAACACTCTACAATGTGATCTCCTTTAAAGGTGGTTGATTCCTTTCTTTTATTCTGCCCGTCATCAGCTACTATTTGCCCCCGAATACAATTTCTCTTTTTAGCTTCTTCGCCCCGGTTAAGCACTTTCCACTCAATTGAATAAGGCTCTGGTACATTGATTTCGCTTATGGTAAATAACAGCTTTTTCTTGGCTAATAGCGGTATTCTTTTTGCTAACATTTCTGTTAAAAAATGCTCACGAAATCCATTTTGAGAGACCTCACAATCAATTTTTAGTCCATATCGAATGTCAATTGGGTATTTATCTTCGATAAATTGTTCGGTATTTTCCCATGTTTGTGCGGCTTTGGCGGACGAATCTTTTGTTTCGGCTAGTCTGGCAGGGAATGGTCGTCCGTATACCTTTTTCCATTTATCATTAACACTATCAGTTTTTTCAGCCTCAATGGCTTTCAAACATAGGTCGTACGCTTTCTTGGCTTTTTTCTGAAATTTCTGTTTAACTTTAACTCTTTGGCCACTTCCTAATGCTGCGTAATAATCTTGATTGGGCTGATCTGATAGATACTTGAAAAAATCTCGGCTCAAAAAATCGTAACTAGAAAAGCTTTTATCATCATAACCATTAGTTGATTTCAGAAAGTTGTAGGCTAATGTATCAATCAATAAGCCGCCCATGCCAACACCGTGCTTGTTTTTCCAAGCCCTAGCCATTTTGCAAAGTCGCCGAAGATTTTTGTTTTTCTGGATTACAAACTCCGACATGGCTTTAATTTCGTATCGAGGTTTAGTTACCTTCCAGCTACCTCCGTTATAGGTATCTGGGTATATAAAGCTGTCGTTTTCATAATTAAAAACAGGCTGGACTTCAACATGAAAATTGGCATACAAAACTCTTACAACAAGCCGATCTACATAAACTGTTGTGCTTGGATAGCGGGCTTTAATAGCATCTTTGGTTTCCGTCAATAATTTAGATTGCCCAACATTCTTGTAGTCATTCCATTTGCTGGCTGGCATGATGTAAAGCATATCCAAGTCAGAGATATTCTTAATACCAGTCCATCGGCCATAAGAGCCTACCTGTAAGCTATTGGCAGTTTTGGATTCGGTATCTCTGAATTTTTTATTTAGACAAGCCGTGATTTCTCCATACCTAAGACTGATCTGCTCTGAATTATCAATTTTTAGATTGTCTAAAAAATCTTTGAACATGTCTGAGACTGACAAATTAGCTCTCCTTATCTAATTTAACTCTTATTTTTCCAGTCAAAAGCTGTTGCATCAGGCCTTTTTTTTGTTCTTTAAGAGCGAAAAGTTGTTTTTGGTGGGTTTGGATTTCGGTGTCGGCAGTTGTGAAGACGGATGCAATTTTGTGTTGTTCTTTTATATCTACGGGAAGAAATACGTGGAGATTTTTAATATCAGCACTATTTACTGATTCAAACGTACTACCTTGAGATAATCGATCCCATTTTGGCTCAAAGAATATCAACCATTGGTAGAGAAAACCCTGACAAAACCCATGTTTCGCTTTTAATCCAGCTATTCCTCGTCCTATGCATGCAGTGTGCAATGAAAGAGCAATCGCACCAACTGGAGCCCGCACACTCAACAAAATATCTCCTGGGCTACATTCTTTCGTAATTTCAGTTGTATAAATTCGAGGAGCTGATAGCCGATTTTTTATATCGGTATTACCCTGAAGTAACGGTAACCCTTCACCGATTTCATTGTAGGCCTCTGATTTTGGTGACGATCCCATAACGATGTCGGCAACCTTTCCAAGAAATGTTGGTCGCCACTCCCCCTCAAACCCAGCAAACCGCTTATTCCCCGTCAAAAGCTGCTGCATCAGGGCTTTTTTGCGCTTTTGCTTGGAGGCAATCAGGGCTTCCAATTTTTGAATGGCTTTGTCCCAAGTGGAGAGGATTTGGGCGATTTTTTGTTGTTCGGGTAAAGGTGGATAAGCAACTGGTATGCTTTCGCAATTTGCTTTGTTCATATATGGGATTGTCGTTTTTGACGCAACACTATCCATATAAGCTTTTTGGGTGCTTAGCCAATAAGCAAGATATTCATTGCAAATATAATCTGGACAGACAAAAGCGTGTAATTGTTGATTTAGAACAATTTCTTCCTTTGCAATTGCAGTGAGACCCAATTCACCGACAGCAGAAATAATGACGCTACCTACTGGAACTATTTTGGCTCCAGATTCTTTGATTGCATCTAAGCTCACATAATTTTTCTGCACTTCTGATGGGATATATCGCCCCTGAATCTCAGGTGTTGTTATCCACGGAATGTGTCCGTCAAAAGACTTCGGTTTATTGCGACCAGGTACAATTGATTGGCAGAGTTTGCCTATCGCTTGCTTTTCCCATCCACTAGGCAACATATCCCAACTCCTTCAAATACCCCGCCATCTCCAACTTCACGTTTTCCAATTCGGTTTCCAACTGGCTGATTTCAGCCTGCGCCGCCTCAATATCAATCTCGGATTCTTCCTCAAAAGTATCCACATAACGCGGAATATTCAGGTTAAAGTCGTTTTCCTTGATTTCATCAAAGCTGGCGAGATAAGCATATTTATCAACGGTTTCTCTAGCTTGATAGGTGGCAACAATCTTGTCGATGTCCTCTTGCCGCAAGCGGTTCTGGTTTTTGTCATTTTGATACTCACGACTGGCATCAATGAACAAGACGTTGTTATCAGCCTTGTTGCGTTTGAACACCAATACCGCCGCCGGGATGCCGGTACCATAGAACAGGTTGGCTGGTAAGCCTATCACCGCATCCAACAGGTTTTCTTCAATCAGTTGCTGGCGGATTTTGCCTTCACTGGAACTTCTGAATAACACACCATGCGGCACCACCACGCCGACACGACCGGAGTCTTGTGTCGTGGTTTCTATCATGTGCGAGATAAACGCGTAATCCCCTTTGGATTGCGGTGGCAAGCCACGATGGAACCGTTTGTAAGGATCGTTACCCGCTTCGTCATGGCCCCATTTATCCAGCGAAAACGGAGGATTGGCGACCACTACTTCAAACTTCATGGTGGTATCGTCTTCAATGAGTTTAGGGCTGCGAATGGTATCGCCCCATTCAATACGGGCATTGTCCATGCCATGCAGGAACATGTTCATTTTCGCCAATGCCCATGTTGCGCCAGTGATCTCCTGACCATACAGAGCAAAGTCTTTGACGCCATTTTTCAAAAGCTGATTACCGCATTTAATCAATAAAGAACCAGAGCCACAGGCGGGATCGGCAATCCGTTCACCGGCTTGCGGATTAACCAACTCTGCAATCAATTCGGACACCTCGGCAGGCGTATAGAATTCGCCGGCTTTCTTGCCCGCACCAGCGGCGAATTTAGCAATCAGGTATTCATAGGCATTACCGATGACATCCAGATTGCCAACGCGCGAAGGACGTAAATCCAGTCGTGTATCGTGAAAATCTTCTAGCAGATGTTTTAAGCGGGCGTTGCGGTCTTTGGTTTGGCCAAGGTTGGCCTCGGAATTGAAATCAATATTCCGGAATACGCCGGAGAGCTTTTGCTTATTGTTTTCTTCAACATGCTCAAGGGCAATGTTAATGATTTCGCCAATATTGGCTTCGTTACGTTGACTGTAAAGGTCAGAGAAGCTACAACCCTTGGGCAACACGAAGCGTTCGCGCTGCATCCGGCGCAAGATCATCTCTTCATCATCGCCGAATTTATCCTTGAGACTTTCATAGTGTTCCTGCCAAACATCGGAGATATATTTGACGAAGAGCATTACCAAAATATAGTTTTTATATTCTGACGCATCCACCACCCCCCTAAAGGTGTCGCAAGCCTTCCAGAGTATGCTGTTGATTTCGTCCTGGTTGATTTTGGTGCTCATGCGTCGTCCTCTTGGTACTGTTCCAATGTTTGATCTAGTAACTGGTCTAAAAACTGTTTTTTCTTTTCGATAAGTTGTTCTAGCAAGGCTTTTTCCTTGAGCCTGCAACGGTGCGTTTTAACGATGCCTTCTTGTACATCTATGGGAGGCACAACAACTGGTAGATTTTCTAACACCGTACGATTGACGTGAGGCAATGCTGTACCAGCGATATGCTGAGAAAAATAGCGTTGTGCTAATTTATGGTTGATATACCAGGTCAAATAATCTGGTCTTACAAGCTGTCCATTGGGTTTTATCCGCAAAATAAAGAAGTGAGAACCGGCAACGGTACTTTCCAAGTCTTGATCAACCAAAACGGCAAAAATCCGGTAGCCACGACCAATAAATAAAATATCGCCGCACTTCAAATAATCCGGCTTTTTGCGGCCTGTTAAATGAACTCGATAGAGATTGGTGACATTAAGGCCGCCTTCCGGATCAACATCTTTCATTTGCACAACAGCCACTTCGCCATCTGGAGTGTTTTCAATACTCCCGCGAAATGGATGTCCGGCCATCAAAGAAACGATGTGTTTTATGCTCATTTTTTTTGCGTCTTTTGTTTTGCTGCACAAAGATAGCGCCAAAAAAGATGCCTGTCAACAATTTTTAATGCATTAATTGGTATAATGCAAATGATGCTTCCTTTCGCTGCGCATAGGGGGCCTGCTGAGGCGACTTGGCAGGTCTACTCACCCAGGACCCCTTGAACGGTACCTATTTTTTATCTTCTTCTAGCTTCCTTTTTAAATATTTCGCTCTCAATTATGTTTTTTATAACCATAATACTTCCTCTTTCATCAGAATCTTTAGGTTTTTCCCAATACATCATCCACACTACCTCCTCTGCTTTTTTTAATTCCACGTACGACATCAGATAAGGGCTAGCAGGTAGTATTTTGGGCGTATACAACCTATCAGCTGATTTATCTTCAACACCTTCTTGGATACGTCTCAATTCAATAGATTTTGCGATTTCTTGTGTTGGTGTACCTAATGAGGGATAGTACTTTTGTCTTAATTTTTCAATAAGTTGATCCCATGTTGACTGATCATAATATTCTTGATCAACATCATAAGTAATTGTTTCAATCTTCTTAAATTGACCTGACCTTGATCGCTGATAATCAGAATTAACAGCGAGTTCTTTGTCACAGTCAATTCTCAACTCGATTTCACTTTTTTGTATCGCAGAAGCAGATTCAATTTTTTTTTGATGGACACACTCATCTATCGTCAAAGATTTTATTACGTCTTTTTTTGGAATCTCTGTGCAACTAATCGCGTTAATTATAAGAATTAAAAAAAAACCTAATTGAGTTACGTACCATTTTGTATTAATCAT